>JAFLDU010000021.1:0-26897 GCA_017309145.1 Zoogloea sp.
GGCCGACCGCCTTGACCAAGAGGGTCGGGAGATGCTCGAGCGTTCCACCACCACCATCGTCAATCAGGTGGAGGCCATGAAGAACCTCGTCAATGCCTTCCGTGACTATGCACGCCTGCCCAGCCCTGTGATGACCGCACTCGATCTGAACGCGCTGGTGCGGGAGGTTCTGGTGCTCTACGAGGGTTCAAGGGTCAGGATCCACGCAGAGCTGGGGGGCGACCTGCCCCGTGTGCTGGGCGACGCCACCCAGCTCCGTCAGGTCATCCACAACCTTTTGCAGAATTCCGAGGATGCGCTGGCCGACGTGGAGCATGCGGAGATCCACCTGTTGACCCGAGCGGACGCCCGCCGGGTAGACTTGTTCCTGCGCGACAACGGGCCGGGCTTCCCCCCCGAGATCCTGTCGCGTGCCTTCGAACCCTACGTGACGACCAAGGCCCGCGGCACCGGACTGGGGCTGGCCATCGTCAAGAAGATCATCGACGAACACGAGGGCGAGATCCGTCTTGCCAACCGCGAGGCAGGAGGAGCGGAGATCCGCATCCGCCTGCGCGCCGCTCCTCAATCCGAGTCCATCAGCCATGGCCAAGATCCTCATCGTTGACGACGAAGTCGGCATCCGTGAACTCCTCTCCGAAATCCTGCGGGACGAGGGGCACGACATCATCCTCGCCGAGAACGCCGCCGCCGCTCGGGCTGCTCGCAATGCCGCGCGTCCCGACCTGGTGCTGCTCGACATCTGGATGCCCGACACCGACGGCGTCAGCCTGCTCAAGGAGTGGTCGGCCAACGGCCAGCTCACCATGCCGGTGGTGATGATGTCGGGTCACGGCACCATCGACACGGCTGTTGAGGCCACACGCATCGGAGCCATGGAGTTCCTCGAGAAGCCCATTGCCCTGCAGAAGCTCCTGGCGGCGGTGAAGCGTGGCCTGTCGCGCATCAAGCCCGCCCATGCGCCCAGCCCCCTGGGGCTGGCGGCGTTCTCCCGCTCTGCCCCCCTGAGGGACTTGCGCAAGCGTCTGGAGCAGATGGCCGACAAGTCCCGCATCATCCTGCTGCGGGTGGGGCCTGGCAGCCTGGCAGAGCTCTGCGCGCGCAGCCTCCAGCGGGTGGGGACGCCCTGGCTGGACCTGTCCCTGTCCACTCTGCCGATCGAGCTCAACGTGCTCGAAGGGGCTCGCAATGGCGTGCTGTATGTGCCCGAACTGATCTATCTGTCGCGCCCCCAGCAGAAGAACCTGGTGTTTGCCATGGACCGCCTGGAGCGGCATGCCCAGACCCTGGTGGTGGCCACCGAGCACCGTCCCGAAGAGCTCGTTGAGCACGGCTGGGAGGAGCGCGTGCTGGCCCGCCTGTTCGAAGTGTCCCTGGCTCCCCCGGCCTTGGCCGAGATCCGCGATGAGATTCCCGAGATCGCCAGCCAGATCCTGCTGCACTACGTCGAGGCCGGCGAGGTGCCACCGCGCCGCCTGTCCTCCGCGGCGCTGAATGCCCTGCGCAACCAGCCCTGGGGCGGTGGTTATGCGGAGCTGAAGGCGGCCGTGAAATCCCTGGCCCTCGGCACCCTCGAGGAGGAGATCGGCATGGATGAGGTGGCCCATCTGCTGGTCAAGACGCCCACCGCGGCGTTGGGACTGCCCCTCGATCTGCCCTTGCGCGAGGCGCGGGAGATCTTCGAGCGCCTGTACTTCGAGCATCACCTGCAGATCGACGGTGGCAACATGACCCGTCTGGCCGAAAAGACCGGCCTCGAACGTACCCACCTCTATCGCAAGCTCAAGCAGCTGGGGATCAGCGTGGGACGCCGCAACGAAGAGGGGAGCAACTGAGCCGTTCCTGCTCCACAACAACAAGAGGGTGAGCCCCCGACGGCTCGCCGGGAGACTGCAGCATGAAGATCATCATTCTGGGAGCGGGCCAGGTGGGCACCTCCGTTGCCGAGAGCCTGGTCTCCGAGGCCAACGACATCACCGTCGTGGACAACAACGTCGAGCATCTCACGTTCCTGCAGGAACGTCTGGACCTGCGGGTCGTCTGCGGCAACGGGGCGTCCCCTTCCATCCTCGAGGCGGCCGGCGCGGATGACGCCGATCTGCTGATCGCCGTGACCCAGTCCGATCAGACCAACCTGTGTGCCTGCCGGGTCGCCAAGACCCTGTTCAACGTACCGACCCGCATCGCGCGTCTGCGTTCTGCCGATTATGCCGACCACCCCGAGTTGCTGGATGACGACAATTTCGCGGTGGATCATTCGATCTGCCCCGAGCAGATCATCACCGATTACATCCGCAAGCTGATCGAGTTTCCCGAGGCCCTGCAGGTGCTCGAGTTCGCCGATGGCATGGTAACCATGATTGCAGTAAGGGCTTTTGAAGGCGGCCTGCTGGTCGGCAAGCCACTCAAGACCATTCCCCAGCGCCTGCCCAACATCGATGCCCGGGTGGCTGCCATCTTCCGGCGCGACCAGCCGCTGACACCCACCGGCGACACGGTGATCGAGAGCGGCGACGAGGTCTTCATCGTGGCGGCGACCTCGCATATCCGCAAGGTGATGACCGAGCTGCGGCGCATGGACCAGCCGATTCGCCGGGTCATCATCGCCGGCGGTGGCAACATCGGCTTCCGTCTGGCCCGGGCCATCGAGCGCAGCATCAACGTCAAGCTCATCGAGCGGGACCGGCGGCGGGCCGAGGTCCTGGCTGCCCAGCTGGAGCGCGCGCTGGTGCTCCGCGGTGACGGCACCGACGAGGCCCTGCTGGACGCGGAGAGCATCGAAGAGACCGACATGTTCCTGGCCCTCACCAACGACGAGGAAGACAACATCATGTCGGCGTCGCTGGCCAAGCAGATGGGGGCCCGGCGTACCCTGGCCCTGATCAACCGGCGCTCCTATGTGGATCTGGTGCAGGGGGGGCGCATCGATATCGCCATCTCTCCGGCCCAAACCTCCATCGGTCAGCTGCTGGCACGGGTCCGGCGCGGTGACGTGGCCGCCGTGCATAGCCTGCGCCGCGGCGCGGCCGAGGCCCTCGAGCTGGTGGCCCATGGTGACGCAAAGCACTGCAAGGTGATCGGCCGCAAGATCGAAGAGCTCGATCTGCCCGAGGGGGCCACCATTGCGGCGATCGTCCGCAAGACGGGCCAGACGCGCACGGAGTACAAGGAGCTGGTGCCCTACGAGGTGCCCATCCATGAGGTCATCATGGCCCACCACGACACGGTGATCCGGGCCGAAGACCACGTGATCGTCTTCTGCACCAGCAAGCGTCTGGTGGCTCGGGTGGAGAAGCTGTTCCAAGTCGGCTGGGGGTTCTTCTGATGGATGCCCTCCTCCCGGTTGCCAATGTGCTGGGCCGGCTGTTGTCGATCTTCAGCTTTGCTTACCTCATGCCCATCCTGGCGTCCTTGATTTACGACGACGGTACGACGGCCGATTTTGTGGCGGCGATGGTCCTGTCCCTGGGCGGCGGGCTGATCCTGTATGGCGTGACGCGCTCCCATTACCGGGAGCTCAAGCCACGGGATGGCTTCCTGCTGGTGTCCACCGTGTGGGCACTGATGGCGGCCATTGCGACCATCCCCCTGCTCCTGGTGTACGACACCATGAGCTTCACGGATGCCTTCTTCGAGACCATGTCGGGCCTTACCACCACCGGATCCACGGTGATGACCGACCTCGATCACGCGCCGCCTGCCATCAATCTGTGGCGCCATGAGCTCAACTGGCTCGGCGGCATGGGCATCATCGTGCTGGCGGTTGCGGTGCTCCCGCTGCTGGGCGTGGGTGGTATGCAACTCTACAAGGCCGAGACGCCGGGGCCCATGAAGGACGCCAAGCTCACCGCGCGTATCGCCGACACCGCCAAGGCGCTGTGGCTGGTGTATTTCGGCATCACGGCGGCGTGCATCCTGCTGCTCCACTGGGCGGGCCTGTCGTGGCTCGATGCCATCTGCCACGCCTTTGCGGCCTTGGGCCTGGGTGGCTTCTCCACGCGGGATGCCAGCGTGGGCGCCTTCGACAATCCAGTGGTGGAGTTCATCCTGATTGTTTTCATGGTGATTGCCGCCCTCAACTTCGCGACCCATTTCGTGGCCTTGCGTGGACGCGATCTGCGCGTCTACTGGCGGGATGTGGAAGCCCGTGGAACCGTTGGCCTGATCGTGGCCTCGTGCTTCGGTGTGGCGCTCTATGTATGGCTGGAGGGAACCTACGAGGACTACCCGACCGCCCTGCGCCACGTCAGCTTCAATCTTGTTTCGATGGCCACCGACTGTGGCTTTGCCAGTCAGGATTTCGACAAATGGCCGGTCTTTGCGCCACTGTGGATGCTATTCCTGTCCTGCATCACCGCAAGCTCCGGGTCGACCGGAGGGGGCATCAAGATGATCCGGACCCTCATCCTGGCCAAGCAGGCCAATCGTGAGCTGACCCGGCTGATCCACCCGGCCGTGGTCAATCCGGTCAAGGTCGGCGGCAGTCCGATCCCCAACAATGTGGTCATCGCCGTCCTGGGCTTCATCTTCCTGTATTTCATCAGCGTGGTGATGCTCACCTTTGTACTGATCCTGTCGGGGCTCGATTTCATGAGTTCCCTGGGGGCGGTGGTCGCCAGCATCAACAATGCGGGGCCGGGTCTCAATCAGGTCGGTCCGGCAACCAACTATGCGGTGCTCACCGATTTCCAGACCTGGGTGTGCAGCTTCACGATGTTGCTCGGCCGTCTGGAGGTATTGTCCCTGGCGGTCGTGTTCACCCCCCAGTTCTGGCGCAAATAGGGCTTCCTTGATCTGACGTACCCACGCCTTGCCGGCAAATGGCGGATAATCCCGCCTTTGCCGCAACGCGCGGTACTGCTGCCGAGGATTTCAAGTGAGCCGTCCGAAGAACGACACCTTCCTGCGCGCCCTGCTGCGCCAGCCCACCGACTACACCCCGCTCTGGCTGATGCGCCAGGCCGGCCGCTACCTGCCGGAGTACCGCGAGACCCGCAAGCGCGCAGGCAGCTTCCTCGACCTGTGCAAGAACCCCGGCCTGGCCTGCGAAGTCACCCTGCAGCCCCTCGCCCGCTACAACCTGGATGCGGCCATCCTGTTCTCCGACATCCTCACCGTGCCCGATGCCATGGGCCTCGGCCTGTATTTCGCCGAAGGCGAGGGACCGAAGTTCGAGCGCCCGCTCAAGGAAGAATGGGAGATCCGCAATCTGGCCGTGCCCGATCCCAACCAGGAACTCGGCTACGTGATGGATGCGGTCGCCGAGATCCGTCGTGCGCTGGACAACTCCGTGCCCCTGATCGGTTTCTCGGGCAGCCCCTGGACCCTCGCCTGCTACATGGTCGAAGGCGGTGGTTCCGACGACTACCGCAAGGTCAAGGCCCTGCTGTATAGCCGGCCGGACCTGATGCACCACATCCTCGATGTCACCGCCAAGGCGGTCACGGCTTACCTCAATGCGCAGATCGAGGCCGGCGCCCAGGCCGTGATGATCTTCGACTCCTGGGGAGGCGTGCTGGCCCATGAGGCCTACCGTGAGTTCTCGCTGTCCTACATCCGCCAGATCATCGCTGGTCTGACTCGCGAGAAGGATGGCGAGAAGATCCCCTGCATCGTGTTCACCAAGGGTGGTGGCCTGTGGCTGGCCGATATCGCCGATAGCGGTGCCGACGCGGTCGGTCTCGACTGGACGGTGGACATCGGTGCAGCGCGCCGGCTGGTGGGCGACAAGGTGGCACTGCAAGGCAACCTCGATCCGGCCGTCCTCTTCGGCAGCCCGGAAGCGGTGGCTGCGGAGACGCGCAAGGTGCTGGACGCCTTCGGGCCGAATCCGGGCCATGTCTTCAATCTTGGCCACGGCATCTCCCAGTTCACGCCGCCGGAGAACGTCAGTGTGCTGGTCAATACGGTTCACGAGTACAGCCGCAGCCTGCGTGCGGGTGCGCGCTGATACGGTGTTCCGGCAGCCTTGCCCGGGCCGGCCTGAGGGCCGGCCCTTTTGTTTCCGGCGAGCCTGTTGAAATGTAGTCCGTCAAGCACAAAATTTGGCCCTCAGGGCTTGACTTGTGCACAGCATCAAGGGTTTTGACAGATTTATTGCACGGCGCCTTGTTGAATATGCCGTAGTTGTATAAGTCATTGTATTTAAATGAATTATTTTCTGCTTCTGTTTTGGGCAGAGTAGGAAAAACGCTTATGGGAGGCGGGTTTAGCGTGCTTCCCCCAGCTTCTTCCACAAAGTTATCCACAGATTTTGTGGACAAGATAAATACCCATTTTCACCCAATGGCTTCAGCTTTGTTTCACAGGCATCGCTTCACAAAAACAAGGTAACTTTCTGATTTTTATAAGTTTTTGAAAACCATCCTCTTTCCCTGTCCATGAGAGCCCTCGTCGTTCGTGTCGCCCTTCCCGTTCCCATTCCTCAAGTGTTTGATTACACGGCGGAAAACATTACTCAGGGAGATCTGGGGCGATGTGTGCGGGTGCCTTTCGGGCGGGGTGAGAAGACCGGCTTGATCGTCGATCTGCCGGAAAGCGCAGATTTGCCCGTGGAGCGCCTCAAGCCGGTCATCGCTATCCAGCGGGAGGCCCCTGCCCTGCCTCCGGACTGGCTGGCGATGGTCGAGTTCACGGCCCGCTATTACCAGCATCCCCTCGGCGAGGTGGTGGCGATGGCCTTGCCGCCCCGCCTGCGCAAGGCGGATGCGGTGGCCGGCACCGAGTCCGACCCCCTCCTCGAAGCCACCCCGGAGGGGCGTGAGGCCCTCAACGCCGTCCGCCGCGACAGCCGGGCGCTGGCCGTCCTGCGGCGCCTGATCGAGCAGGGCCCGCGGCGGCGTTCCTTGTTACGGGATGAGGAAGGGGCGCCGGCGGTGGCCGATGCCCTGAAGCGCGGCTGGGTCGCACCCGGTGCCGCCGCCGATGCCGCGCGGATGGAGGGTGCCCCGGAGCTGACGGCCGAGCAGCAGGCCGCCCTGGCGATCCTGTCGGAGGGCTTCGGAGGCTTCCAGCCCTTCCTGCTGGCCGGGGTGACGGGCAGCGGCAAGACGGAGGTCTATCTTCGCCTGGTTCAGCAGGCCATCGCCCAGGGCCGGCAGGCCTTGATCCTGGTGCCGGAGATCGCCCTGACGCCCCAGCTGGAAGGCCGGGTGGCAGGCCGCTTCCCGTCGGCCCGGGTGGTCAGCCTGCACTCGGGCCTGGCCGAAGGGGCTCGCTCCCAGGGCTTCGTGCAGGCCATGGAGGGGCGCGCCGACATCGTGCTGGGCACCCGCTTGTCGGTGTTCACCCCCCTGCCCCGCCTGGGCCTGATCGTGGTCGATGAGGAGCACGATGCCAGCTACAAGCAGCACGAGGGGGTCCGCTACAACGCGCGCGACCTGGCCATCTGGCGGGCCCGGCAGCGTGGCGTGCCCATCGTGCTGGGGTCGGCCACCCCGTCGCTGGAGAGCTGGCACGCCGCCGACAGCGGACGTTACCGCCGGGTCGAGCTGAGCAGCCGGGCGGTGGCCGCCACCCTGCCCCGGGTCCGGCCTGTGGATATCCGCCGCGAGAAGCTCCAGCACGGTGTGTCGGAGCACCTCCTGCGGGGTATCGGCCGCTGCCTGGAGAGGGGGGAGCAGAGCCTGGTCTTCCTCAATCGTCGTGGCTATGCCCCGGTGCTGTCTTGTCCGTCCTGTGGCTGGGTCAGCCGCTGCCCCCACTGCACGGCCAACATGGTGCTGCACCTGGCCGACAAGCGCCTGCGCTGTCACCACTGCAGCCACGAGGCGACGATTCCCCTGGCCTGCCCCGATTGCGGCGACCAGGACATCCAGCCTTTCGGGCGTGGCACGCAGCGCCTGGAAGAAACCCTGGCCGCCCGTTTCCCGCAGGCCCGGGTGTTGCGCATCGACCGTGACGCGGCGCGTACCCGGGCCCAATGGGAGGCCTTGCTGGAGCAGATTGGACGTGGCGAGGCCGACATCCTGGTGGGTACCCAGATGATGGCCAAGGGCCATGATTTCCCGCGGCTCACCTTCGTGGGCGTGCTCAACGCGGATTCGTCCCTGTTCGCCGCCGATTTCCGCGCCCCGGAGCGGCTTTTCCAGCAGCTGATGCAGGTCGGTGGGCGGGCCGGCCGGGGGGAATTGCCCGGCGAGGTCATGGTGCAGACCCAGTACCCGGATCACCCGCTCTACAAGTGCCTGGAAGCCCATGACTTCGTGCGTTACGCCGCCCTGCAGCTCGAGGAACGCAAGCAGGCCCGCTTTCCGCCTTTTGCGGCCAATGCCCTGCTGTGTGCCACCGCGCCAGAGGTGGCCGGGGCCCTGGCCTGGCTGGGCGAGGCGCGTGCCGCCGCCCTCCCCCTGGCCCAGGCCTTCGGGGTACAGGTCTTCGATGCCGTGCCGATGCGCATGTTGCGCCTGGCCCGTCGGGAGCGGGCCCAGCTCCTGGTCGAGGCACCCGGCCGACCGGCCCTGCAGGCCTTCCTTGCCGAATGGAGCCGCCTGTTGTGGAGCATCCGCCCACCCCGCGAGCTGCGCTGGCATCTGGATGTGGACCCAGCCGAGGTTTGAGGGCGCCCTTTCAGGGCCGGTTACAACTTAACGCGGGGTTACATTCGCGCTGACAACCGGGTGGGAGGCATCCCGTTATTCGCTTCAAGGGCCGGCAATCACGCCGACCCGGAACGAACACCCTGCCTCTCAAGGAGAATCACCATGCTGAACAAGATCATCGCCCTGGCTGTTGCTACCGGTTTCGCTACGGCTTCCTTTGCCCAGGCACCCGCCGCTGCGCCGGCTCCGGCCCCCGCGCCTGCCGTGAAGGCTGAGGCTGCCGCCCCGGCCAAGGCCGAGGCGCCGAAGGCCCACAAGAAGGTGGCGCACAAGAAGGCTGCCAAGCATGCCGCCGCCAAGACTGAAGGTGCCGCTGCGCCTGCTGCGCCGGCCGCCGCTGCGCCTGCCGCCAAGTAAGTCCGTTCTGCCATATAGAAGGGGCGTGACCCGGAACACCGGGGCGCGCCCCTTCTGCGTTCACGCCGCCGCCCCCTCCCCGCCCGTCAGGCCTCAGTCCGGACCGCCAGCCGGCAGGCGGGCCGCGACCTCGGCTGCTGCATCCAGCCTCCCCGCAGCACGCAGCCCGGCAATCACGCCGGCCCGGTTGGCCACGGGCTGGTTCTGGCTGACCTTCCACTTTCCCGTCAGCCTGCGGATCTCCACCTCGATGCCTACGACGGCGCCCAGCATTTTGTCGATGTAGTCGGCGGGGGCGTCGTCGATCGACCATGGCGTGGCCTGCGAGCGCTCGTGTTCGGCCGTGAGTTCGCCAAGCACACGGCGCAGCCAGGCCGGATCGTCGATGCTGCGCAGCGGCCCGCGGGCCTGCACCACCACGTAGTTCCAGGTGGGCACCACGCGGCCGTGTTCGGCCTTGGTGGGGTAGCAGGATGGTGACACGTACGTCTCGCTGCCTTGGAAGATCACCAGCGCCTCCACGTCCGGCCTGCTTTCCCGCCACAGGGGATTGGCCCGGGCCACATGGCCGCGCAGGACGCCGTGGCCCTGCCCGCCTGCCGACCACAGCAGCGGGAGGCTGTTCGCCACCAGCCCGTCGGGGCCGAAGGTGACCAGGGTGGCGAGGGGATGGGCCCGCATCAGCGCCTGCAGGACCTCCGGGCGATCCTCGGCAAAATGGGTCGGCAGATACATGTCCGTACCCTCAGCCCACTGCGGGGGGCGGCGCGAAGCCAAGCCCTCCGCCGATCCGGTTCCAGGCGTTGATGCTGGCGATTGCGGCGGTCAGGAAGGTCAGTTCGGTTGGTGAGAACACCTCAGCGACCTGCTGGCGCGTGCCTTCCGTGACGGCCTGGCCCGCCATGCCGGTGAGCGCTTCGGCCCAGGCGAGGGCGGCGCGCTCCCGCTGATCGAAGACGGGGGCATCGCGCCAGGCCGCCAGCAGATCGAGTTTGGTCGCGGGTATCCCTGCCTTGCGGGCCAGGTTGAGGTGGTATTGCAGGCAGAAGGTGCAGGCGTTGATCTGGGACACTCGCAGCTTCACCAGTTCGGTCAGGGACTTGTCCAGGCCTGAGGCATCCACGGCCTTGCCCATGGCGAGCAATGCGTCGACGACGGAACCTGCGGTCTGCTGGAAATCGCTGTATTCAAAAGCTGCCATGGTGTGGCCTCCGGGATTAATATAAGGGATCTGATATATTATTCGAGCTCTTATATTATGCGCAAGCCGCCTGTTTCCTCCACGTCCGCCCTCGCCTCCCCTTCGATTCCGGCTCCCGGCGAAGGCAAGCGCGGACCGGATGGCTATGTGGGCTACCTGTTGCGCCAGGCCGCCGCCGCGTACCGTCTGCGCATGGAGCGTGCCCTGGCGGATCTGGGGGTGACGCCGCCACAGTTCTCGGTGCTGACCATGCTGGTGGCTTATCCAGGCCTGTCGGGGGCCGATCTTGCCCGCCTCTCCCTGCTCACGCCGCAGACGGTCAGCCTGATCGTGGCCAATCTGGAGCGCAGCGCCGCGATCGAGCGCCGGGCTCACCCCACCCACGGCCGGGTCCGTGTCATCGAAGTCACCACAGCGGGTCGGGCGCTCCTGGAGCGCTGCAAGGAACGGGTGCGGGCAACCGAAAAAAGTCTGCTGGAGGGCCTGCCACCCGACGAGGAGCAGGTGATCCGTCGCTGGTTGGTGAAGATTGCCCAGGAGGAGGCTGCAGGACCTGAGGACGGTGAGCTGGCCCCGGATTGAGGTGCACCTTCATTCTGGAGAAAAATGCCTTTACATATACGAGAATAATTCTCGTTTACTTTTCTAGCTTGCCGGGCTTATATTGCGAACCATTCTCATCTGAATGGATGCCGCCCATGAAACCCCTGCCTCCTCCCCCGTCCTCACCGGTCCCGGCCAGCCTGTGGGCGGGCGCTCTCAGTCAGCTCCTGAGTTACGGGGAGACGGGCTGCCCCCACTCCGCGCGGCGTGCCGCAGACTTGCTGGCACGCTTGGCGGAGTGTCCTGATGTGGATCGCGATGTACGGGACCTGTGCGAGCGGGCTTGTGCCCGCCTCGAGCCCGCCGGTGGGGAGGTGCGCCATGTGCCTCGCGCCTGAAACCAGGGGAGACTCGCTGCAAAGCCTGATCCGCGCCGAGTACGCCAGCGCGCTGGTGACGCTCGATCTGCCGCCTTCGGGCGAGCCGGGTCCGGTGCGGCGTGCCCGCCTATGGGATCTGGAGGACAAGCTGCACTGCCCCGTCATCGGAACCTGCCTGTCGATGAACGAGCTGCAGGGGTTCGCCCGGCGGTTCCAGATCGGCCAGCCGGGGGCAGACGACTTCACGCTCCACGTGGAAGTGGTCGGCCTGGCGCGCAAGCGCAATCCCTTGTCCGAGGCGGTGCAGCGCCATCTCGAGAAAAAGTACCGCTTGTGGGTGGGCCGCTTTGCCAAGCTCAAGAGTGACCCGGAGATCCGCAGGGAATGGCAGGCCTGTATTGCCCGGGGTGAGGTGGCGGGTCCCCTGTGGGCGGTCTGCACCCATCGTTCGGCATCCGCGGAAACCCACCAGTTGGTGTATGCCGACCTGCACATGCTGTCGCATCAGGTTGGTGCGGGTCAGGCGGCCGACACGCGACGTCTTGCCTTCCTGGAAAAGGAGAATGCGGAACTCAAGGAAGGTCTGCGCCGCGAGCTGGCCGCCCTGCGCAGACAGCTCACCGCCGCGGAGGCCGGCCTCGCCGACCGGGAGGCCGTGTGCAGCGAGGCAGCCCTGCTGCGCAAGCGATTGGCCCGCTTCGAATCAGGCGAGGTCATGGTCGAGATGGGGCAGCGCCTGCTCGCCCTGCAAGGCTCCCATGAGCGTCTGCTCGACAGCACGCGGCGGCTGCAGGACGCGGAACGGAGCGCGAAGGAGGCCCGCGAAGAGGCGCGTCGCGCGGCGGCCGAGCGGGATGAGGCGCTGGCCGAGCGGGATGCCCTGCTGCGGGTGCTGGAGTTGGCCCAGCCGGCAGCCTGCGCGGAGCCTGGGGGGGATGCCTGCGCCGGCTGTCCCGATGCCTTGTCCGCCCGCTGTGTACTGTACGTGGGGGGGCGGGCGTCGCTGCTGGCCCAGTACAGGCAGCTGGCGGAGCGTCTGGGCATCACCCTGATCCATCACGATGGGGGGTTGGAGGAGTCCTTGTCGCGGTTGCCGGACCTGATCCGCGGGGCGGACGCGGTGGTGTGTCCGACCGACAGGATCAGCCACAACGCCTACTATCACGTGAAATCCCAGTGCAAGCGGGTCGGCAAGCCCTGCCTCTTTTACCGCGGCGGTGGGGTGTCGGGCTTTGCCGCCGCGATGGCGCGCCTGAGCCGAGGGGAGTTCAGCCTGGCCGCCCCGGCCGAAGGCTGAATCAGGACGGCTGCCAGGGCTTGAAGCGACCTGCCCTGGCCAGCGGCACAAAGCTGGCCAGCTGGGCGGCCAGCAGCAGGACGAAGGCGACCTGCAGGGAATCGGCCGCGCTCATTCCGCTGCGACGCAGCGCATCCAGCAGCCCGCCCAGACCCCATTGCACGACAAAGGCGCCGACGAAGGCCATCAGATTGATGCTGGTGGTGACCCGGCCGCTCAGGTGCAGGGGAAACAGGCCGGCCACCACGCCATACATCTGCGCCCCGGTCGCCGAGACGATGCCCAGCAGGCACCACAGCGGCAGGGTCGGACCCTGCCGGGCGATGATGAGGGCCTCCACGATCATGGTCAGGAACAGCCCGATCTGCATCAGGCGCAGGGGGGTGAAGCCGCGGGCTTCGAGCCTGAAGGCCCAGGCGCCGATGGAGAGCTGGCCGGTCAGCATGCCGATGTTCAGCCAGAACAGATGATCGGCCGCCAGTGCACGGGAATAGCCATTGACCTCCATCAGCCAGGGGACCGCCCACAGGCCCTGCAGGGCCATGAAGCCCCCCGTGAAGAAGGCGGACTGCCCCGAGAAATTCCAGAATCGCTGCGCCACCAGCACCTCGCGCACGCCTCTCAGGGCATGCTGCAGCCCGCCCGCGGCATGGGCTTCATCCTTCTCGGGCATGGCGAAAAAGATCAGGGTGGCCACGCTGGCGGCGAAGGCTGCCACCATCCAGAAGGCGCCGCGCCAGCCCAGGAACGGCAGGGCTGCCTCCAGGGGTGCCGAGGCCGTGACGGCGCCGAGGGCGCCGCTGGCCATGATGTAGCCGGTCAGTGAAGCCAGCTTCTCCCGCGGGAACCACTGGGTGAAACCCTTCAGGCCACCCATCAGGCAGGCGGCCACCCCGAAGCCGATCAGGCCGCGGGCACTGGCCAGTGTCGGCAGGCTGTCACCACTGGCGAAGAGCGCACTGCCAAGGGCTGTGATCAACAGCAAGGCCGCCTCCACCCGGCGTGGCCCATAACGGTCGAGGGCAATCCCCACGGGAATCTGGGCCAGACCGAAGGCAAAGAAGTAAGTGCTGGTCAGCAGCCCCAGGTCAGCCGCGCTGAGGGCCAGCTCCCGGGTCAGGTCGGGTGATATTACGGCGTTGACCGTCCGCAGCAGGTAGGACAGGTAGTAACCCAGGGCGAAGGGCAGGAAGATCCGGCTGACGAGAAAGACCTTACCGGGGGCGGAGGGGGCGGGCATGGGGCGACAAAGCAACGGGGCGAGCCCGGAGCTTACCGGGCGTCGGCATCGGCGTGTCGGAACATGCGGGAAATCCCCAGTGATCTGCCGCACCGACAGCGGCAAAAGGCCTGACAGTGAGTGGTTTTGCACACCCACGCGCTGTGCATAATTTAACTAAAGTTTGCACTCCGTCGGGTCGTAACTCAGCCACGACACGAAAGGAAGGCCGCAATGTCCGACTCTGCCTCGATTCTCCTCGTTGACGACAGCCGTGCCTCGCGCATGTTGTGCGCTACGGTATTGCGCAGCCTGCGCCCGGACCTGAGGATCCTGGAGGCCGGAGATGGCGAGGCGGCACTGGCATTGATGGCCGGCGAACGCGCCGATCTGGCCATCCTGGACATGAACATGCCCGGCATGTCCGGGCTGGAGCTGGCCGAGAAGCTGCATCTCACCCATCCGGTGATGAAGCTGGCCCTGCTGACGGCCAATGCCCAAGATGCGATCCAGCGCCGGGCCGCCGCCCAAGGTGTGCATTTCTTTCGCAAGCCGATCGGTGAAGCGGTGATCGGCGACATTCTGGCGCTGCTGGGCTAAGGCCATGCGGCGCTTCTCCGAACTCGAGATGGATGCCTTGACCGAGGCCTTCAACCTTTCCCTGGGCGAGGCCGCGGCGACCTTCTCGGCCATTGTCCGGGAGGAGATCGAACTGTCGGTGCCGACCATCGAGATCCTCTCCCGCGACCAGCTGACCCAGCGCCTGGAAGGGGCCCAGCCGAGTGCCGCGGGCGATCGCCTGTGCCGGATCAACCAGCAGTTCGATGCGGCGAGCGGATTCCAGACCGATGCCCTGCTCCTCTTTCCGGAGCATGGCAGCCTGGAGATCGTCCGGCGCATGCTCGGCGACGATACCCCGGTGCAACAGATCACCGAGCTGGAGCAGGACGCGCTGGCCGAGATCGGCAACATCATCATCAACAGCTGCATGAGCAGCCTGGCCAATCTGTTCGGCACCGAGATGCGCGGCTCGCTGCCCCGCGTCCAGTCGCGTACGGCGCGCACCCTGCTCGACGACAAGTCGGACAGCGATGTGATTCTGGTGGCGCGCATCGGCATGACGATGGCGGCCCACAACCTCTCCGGTTATGTCCTGTTCATCATGGACGTGCCATCCATCGAGAACTTCATGGCCCAGGTGGGCCGCCTGTTCCGCTTGCCGGAGCAGGATGACAGCCTGTCCGTCTGATGGACTGCTGCCAGTTGCTCCCTGATTGCGTCGATCTCGGGCTGATCCTGGTCGGTCGGGATGGTCGCATCCTGGTGTGGAACCGCTGGATCGAGGAACGCGCCGGCCTGTCCTCGGAGCAGGCCCTGGGTCTGACACTGGCCGAGGCCTTCGGTCCTCACGTGGATCCGCGGGTGGCGCTGGTGGTCCGCGAGGCGCTCGACTTCGGCTGGTCGGCCCGCCTGTCCCATGCACTCCATCCGATGCCCCTGCCCCTGTTTCCTCCCGGCGGTGGGCGGTCCGAGCGGATGAAGCAGTCCATCGATGTGACTCCGCTCTCCGTGGGCGAGGGCAACCAGTGCCTGCTCCAGGTACGTGACGTGACCGAGACGGTGCGTCGGGAGGCCCTGCTCAAGCAGCAGTCGCGTCAGTTGCGCGCCGATCTGCACCGACTGACCCGTGCCCAGGCCGAGCTGCAGCGTAGCGAGATGCGTTTTCGCGAGCTGGCCCGGCAGGCTCCCGCCGGTCTCTTCGAGGCTGATGCCCGGGCCTGCTGCACCTTTCTCAACGAGCGCTGCGAGCAGTTGCTCGGGCAGGAGCTGGTCAGCGTGGCGGGTACGCCGTGGATCAACCTGCTACCCCTCAGCGAGCAGACCCGCGTCCGCAAGAGCTGGTGCCAGGCGGTCGAGTCGGCCACCCGCTTTTCCGAGGAGTTCCGCTTCACCCGCCCGGATGGCTCCTATCTGTGGATGCGCGCCGAAGCCGGCCCGCTACGGGACGAGAGCGGCCGCATAGGGGGCTTCATCGGCACCATGCTCGACGTGACCGAACTGCATGAGCGGGCGACCCGCAATGAATTCCGGGCCAATCATGATGGCCTGACCTCCCTGCTCAACCGCGACCGCTTCGAGCGCCACCTGCGCGCGGCGATCAGCGGAGCCCGGGAGGTGTCGGACAGGCTGGCCCTGCTCTTCATCGATCTGGATGACTTCAAGGGCATCAACGACAACCATGGCCACACCTCCGGCGACACGGTGCTCAAGGCCGTGGCGGCGAGGGTCCGGCGGGTCCTGCGCAGCGAGGACCTGGTGGCCCGCTACGGGGGGGACGAATTTGCCGTCCTGATCACTGGAGCGGGCGATCCGGAGAACATCGACGCCATCATCGCCAAGATCAACCAGGCGGTGGCCATGCCGATCAACCTCGGGCATTGCCATGTGCGCGTCGCCTGCTCGATCGGTCTGGCCGTCTTCCCGGACCATGGCACCGATCCGGCCACGCTGCTCAATCACGCAGACAAGGCCATGTACTGCGCCAAGCGCACCCACTGCGTGGATACCGGGTCCAGCGCCGAGCCGGTCTGAAGCCCCTGCCCTGCGCCGGACTCCGCGGCTCAGCCCAGGGCCGGGCTGGGGGGCAGGGCGCAGGCGGCCCGGTATTCTTCGGCGAGCCGGTCGCACAAGGTACGGACCGTGGGGGTGTCGTGGATGGTGGCCACGCCATGACCTGCACTCCACACGTCGCGCCAGGCCTTGGCTTCGTCCGCCAGGGCCTTGAGCCTGCCCTTGCCGACCCCTTGTACCAGTTCTTCCCGCTGGTGGCCGAGCTTTTCCAGGCTGGGCCACAGGAAGTTGGCATTGGTGCCCGAGATGGCGTCGGTGTAGACGATGTCCCCTGCCCCGGCGTCCACCAGCATCGCCTTGTAGGCGTCCTGGGCCAGGGATTCGCGGGTGGCGATGAAGCGGGTGCCCATGTAGGCCAGGTCGGCACCGAGGACTTCGGCGGCGCGGACGGCAAAGCCGTCGGAGATGGCCCCACCGAGAATCAGGGTGCCATCCCAGAACTCGCGGATCTCGCGCACCAGGCTGAAGGGGCTCTGGGTGCCCGCATGGCCCCCGGCACCCGAGGCCACCGCGATGATGCCATCCACGCCGGCGGCGGCGGCCTTGCGGGCGTGGTAGGCGTGGATCACATCGGAAAAGACAAGTCCGCCATAGGCATGCACCCGTTCGACTACCTCGCCCGGATGGCCCAGGCTGGTGATGACGAAGGGCACCCGGTGCTTGCAGATCAGTTCCAGGTCGGGCTCCACCCGGGGATTGGAGGCGTGCAGGATCAGGTTGATCCCGTAGGGGGCGACCGCTGCCTCGGGGGCTGCCGCCCGGGCTGTTTCCAGAGCCTGGTTGATGTCGCCGAGCCAGGCATCCAGCTGTTCGTTGCTGCGCGCATTGAGTGCCGGGAAGCTACCGGCAACGCCGGCCTTGCAGGTCTCGGTGACCAGTTCCGGGCCGGACACGAGGAACATCGGTGCGGCGATGGCGGGTAGCCGCATGCGGCCACGGAAGGCGGTGGGAAGGGTCATGGCTATGCTGTCTCCAGTGGATATTGTTGTTGGGTGCTGCAGGACGAATCTAGCATGCCCCCGGGGGAGACGGCCGGCCGACTATTCAGGGTTGCCGGTTCCGGGTGCAGGTGCGGACGGGGCCTTGTCGGCAGGCTTGGCGCGTGCTGCGGGGATGAGCCTGGGAAGCTGCTGGATCACCTTGCGGCCCGCGCTGGCCACGGCCGCCGGCAGTGCCGCGACCGGCTCCAGATGCCAGTCGGGCCGCCTCACCGGCCCCTTGATGCGGATCGGCACGGTGATGCCGCGCAGATTCGCCAGCGGCCCGCTGTCGGGGCCCACCGGTACGACCAACAAGGTGACGTAGGAGAGACCGTCGATGGCTTGGCGGCGCAGGTCGATCTGCCCCTCGCCCGTCACCTTGAGCATGCCGCCCTTGGCCAGCAGGTCCTTGGTGGTGGCGACGCCCTTGTCCACCTGGAAGCTTGCGGTGAGCTCGCCGATGGCGGTGGACTCTTTGTCATTGAAGTGGCGCTGCGCACCCTGGCGGGTGCCGATCAGGTGCCGCCATTCGCGGAAGGCCATGCCGACATCGATGCCTGGCACCGTGCTGTTGCGGATGCGCAGACGGGCCTGGCCGTGGAGGTCGTCGAGGAACCCGGCCGGGGTGTCTCCCGTGGCGGCGACATCGACGAAGAAGTTGGTGGTGCCGCTGAGCGACTCGCTGCCGTGCAGGTCACGCAGCAGGGGCCCCAGGCTGGCACCCTGCAGGTAGCCCCGATAGCTCATCTGCCGATTTGCCGCGTCGATACGGAGGCTTCCGTCCAGATTGCCGCCATACAGGCTCACGGCATGTCCGCTGGAGGTGAGCTGGCCGTCCCGGATGCGCAGGGGCAGGCGCAGTTTCTCCAGGTGCAGGCCGGCAGCCTTGAGCTGGTCTATACGCAGGGTGCCCTCGATGTCGAGCCCTTTCAGCGCGCTCAGATCGAAGGGACTGCTGGTACTCTCTGTGGCACTGTTGCGGGAGCGGCCAGTCGGCTTCTGCCCGGCCAGCATTGCCAGATCGAAGCGGTCCACATCCAGATCGAAACCCAGCTTGGGCGAGCCGCCGGGCGTCACGGACCACTTGCCCTGGATGTGGCTGCCGTCGCCGTGCAGGGAGAGCCCACCGGATGCATTGCCCCGTGCGGGATCGAAGCGCAGGCTGGCCTTGGTATCGATGCGCTGGGGCGCCTGGCCCGCAGGGGTGAGGTCGAGGGCACCGGCCAGGGCCGGTAACTCCACGCCGCCGCTACCCGCCGGCCAGCGAAGCGGGCCTGCCAGTTTGCCGCTCAGCTGGACGGCCGGGGTGCGCAGGTCGATGTCCGCTTCGACCTTCTTCACTTCGATTCCGGCCGCATCGGCGGTCACTCCGCCGGCATGCAGTTGCAGCTTGCCTATGCGGGGGCTGCCGTCGAGCAGCAGGGTCGCGTCCAGCTGCTCCATCCGCGGGCCCTGGGCGTCGATCTGAAGACGCGGGCTTGCGCCTTTCAGCGACAGGTTGCCGTCGGCCATCCTGATCCGGGCCTGCAGGCTGCCGCCCTGTAGCTGCAGGGCCTGACCATCGCTGCCGAGAACCTCCGTGGCGGAGAACTCTCCAGTCAGCGCTTCCAGGCTCCCCACATCGCCCCGCGCGGCGGCACGGAGCTGGCGCAGGCGGAAGGTCCCGGCTTCCTGGTCGAGCCGGTAGTCGGTCTCGATGTCCAGTTGCAGGTCGGTGGTGGGGGCTGCCCGGGTCAGCCTGGCGGAGAGGGTGAGGTGACCCTCGGCATTGCGATCGATGCGGCCGCTTTCCAGGGCGATGTCGGACAGGGCGAGCTGCCTGCCGGCAGCCTCGTCATTCCAGGTGAGTGTGCTGTGACGGACCTGCAGCGCATCGAGGTCCATGTCTACAGGCGTGGTCTCTCCGTCCTTGTTCCCGGACAGCAGGTCGTCGGCATTCAGGCGCCCGTTCCTGTCGCGCAGCAGGGCCAGCCGCAGGCCGTCCAGCTCGAGTTCGTCCACCACCACCCGACGGGCCAGCAAGGGCATCAGGCGCACACCGACCGAGGCTTGTTCAACCGCCATGAACTCGCTGTTGCCATTGCGCGCGGACAGCGAGGCGGCTGGCAGCCGCAGGACCAGGCGCGGGAACATCGACAACTCGACCGGGCCGTCGATGCGCAGGACGCGCTGGTAGCGCTGACGCACGAACTGGGACAGCTCCGTGGCCAGGCGGAGTCCGTCGAAGGTGGCGTAAAGGTAGAGGGCTCCGGCGGCGATCACCGTACTCAGCCCGCCCAGGGCGAATGCGAGTATCCGGAGGTAGTTGAGGCGCATGTCTGGCGAACCCGGGACCGATCAGCGGATTTTACCGTAGCGGCGTCAGGCGACGGCCGGGGTGCTCACGTGGTTGCGCAGGGGCAGGCGCAACTCGAAGGTGCTGCCAACTCCGGGTTTGCTGCTGACGATCACATTACCGCCGTGTCGCTCTGCCACCGTTTTGACGATCACCAGACCGAGGCCGACACCGGTGGGGCGGTCACGCCCTTCTCCAGCGATCCGGCTGAAGCGTCGGAACAGTCGGGGCAGGGCATCGGCGGGTATGCCCGCACCCTGGTCGCTGACCCTGATGACCCAGTCGGGCCCCTCTGCGGACAGGCTGACGGAGACCTTGCTGTTGGCATCGCCGTACTTGATGGCGTTGGTCAGCAGGTTGATCACCGCTCGGCGCAGCAGGGAAAAATCGCCCCGGACGATGGCTTCTTCCCTCTCCGCATCGTGTGTATCGACGGCGAGCCGGATCCCCCGGGCGTGGGCCTGGGGCCAGACCTCGTCGGCGGCCGAGTCCACCAGGCCAGCCAGATCGAGTTCGACGAAGTCCTTGGGGTCGGAACCCTCGGCGCGCACCAGTCGGAACAGGCCGTCGGCCAGATCGAGGGCCGAGCGGGCGTAGCGGGCGATGCGGGGGATCTGCTCGGCCTGCAGGCTTGGCTCGTCCCGGTAGCCATCGATCAGGGTCAGGATGGAGGCAAGCGGTGCGCGCAGGTCGTGGGACAGGAAGTGCATGGTGTCCTCGCGGCTGCGCTGGGCTTCGTGCATGGCCGTGACGTCCGCCAGGCCGATCACGCGTCCGGGCTTGCCGCTGGACTCCGAAAACAGGTCGGCCACCGACACCAGCAGATAGCGCTTCTTGTCGGGCGACAGCTCGAACTGGCGGGTCCCCGAAAAGCCGCTGAGATCCGGCAGGCCATCCCGCATCGGCAGGTAGCTCGGCCACGGCAGGCCGCGCAGCGCCGCCAGCAGCGCGTCGCTGCGGAAAGCTCGGAGGAGATGGCGGGCACGTTCGTTGTGCAGGATCACCCGATCGAGCTGGTCGATGACCACCACGCCGATGGGTAGATGTTCCAGGGTGTCCGAGATGAAGCGGCGGACATCGCGCTGGTGCTGCGCCGCCTGTCTGACGATACGGATGCGCTGCTCGAGGGGGTCGGCCGTGCGCCTGCCAAACTCATCCACAGGAAGGCCCAGAGGCGTGCCTTCGCGGCCAAGCGCCAGCAGTTCGGCGTCGAGATAGCGCTGCGCCGACTCCAGCCGCCGCCAGCTCCATAGTGGATAGGCCAGCATGCAGCCGAGCATGGCTGAGGCCGGGCCGAACCAGACATTGCCCCACAGCAGGCCGATGGCTGCAACCGCTAGCGCCGTGCTGGCAAGCACGAAGGCGGCCACCAGCCCGGTGCGCGCATCGGCGTAAAGCAGGGTAAGCATCAAGATGGCGACCAGCGCGGCGGCTACCGTTGCGGCGACCCACGGCGGCAGGAGGTGGACGCCAGTGTTGTGACGCAATGCGTCAAAGACGTTGGCCTGGACTTCCACGCCGGGCATCGGTCGGGAGAGGCCGGAGGTCGGGGTGGGTACAGCGTCGCCCATGCCAGTGGCGGTGGCGCCGATCAGCAGGATCTTGCCGCGAAGCTCGGACGCAGGGATCTCGCCGCTCAGGACCGCCTGGTAGGAGTAATGGGTGTAGGTTCCGGGTGGGCCGGTGAATGGAATGCGCAGCCAGTCTGCACGTTGCCACTGCGTTTGATCTGATTCACCGCCGTCGGCAGGCGACGGAAAGTTCTGGCCGGTCTGGGGCTCGACGAGCCGCAGCAGAGCCAAGGCGAGTTGGGGGTGACGGGCGCTACCGAAGCCCTCCCAGAGGTACACGCTGCGGGCGATGCCGTCCGGGTCGAATTCGGTCTGGCTATGGCCAAGCGCTGCTGCTGCTTCGGCGAAGGGGGGGAGTGGCAAGGTCTCACCGCTGAGTTCCGCACCGGTTACGGCCTGGGAGACGGGCAGGATGACCTGACCATGATTGCGCAGGGCCTGGGCCAGCACGGCATCGGCCCCAGGATCGTCACGGCTGGGGGTATCCAGCAGGATGTCGAGGACGATGGCGGATGAGCCCGCGTCGCGCGCCCGGTCGATCAGGGCTGCGTGTACGCGTCGCGACCAGGGCCAGGGGCCGATGCGGGACAGGCTCGCATCATCGATGGAGATGATGGCAACGTCTGCGCTGACCGGGCGGGACCAGGAGGACAGGACCCCATCGTAGATGGACAGGTCGATCCGCCACAGCCAACCCTCTGCCGCCGACAGGACGGCGAGCAGCACGCAGAACAGCGTAACCGCAAACCACTCCAGGTTCGGGCGGCGCAGGGGGGCTGGGGTTGATCTCACGGACTCGGACGGTCGGGAGACGACAGGGACCAGGTCAGCAGCGGAATCAGCGGGCGCAGTGTCTGGGGGCTGGACCACGGGGACACCCCGCCATCGGGATCCCGGGCGCGGAGACGCAGGTAGTAGCTGCCGGGGGCAGGCGAAGGCCAGGTGACCGCGGCCTCTCCGATGTTCTCCTCAAGGACGATCTGCTGGAAATCCGGGTCGGTAGAGATCTGTACATCGTAGATCTGGCCAGGGACGCCTGGCCAGACAAAGCGGAGGCGGTTGTTGAAGACGCTCAGCTGCGCACCCGGCGGGGCCTGACGGATGTCGGACACGGTGCTGGCGCTCCACGGACCCGGCTTGCCGTCTGGGCGCAGGCTGGCCACACGCCAGCGGTGGCGACCTGGAGGAAGTGGGTGTGCGATGCTCAGTGCATCGGTGTCGCGCTCGACGGCTGGCTGTTCAAAGCCTTCAGAGCCGGCAACCTGGACGCGGTAGCGGACCCCGCTCTCCGGGCCGGGGACCCAGCTCAGGCTTCCATCGGCAGCTGGGCTCGGAGGGGTGGGGCGGGCCAGCAAGGTGAAGCGGGTGGTGCTGTCGTAGCCCTCCAGACCCGCCTCGTCGATGGCCCGTACGCGCAGCACGTAGTCTCCATCAGGCAGCCCCTTGTAGCGCACCATCGCGCTGCTCAGTCGGTCGGTGGCCACGACGTCGTTGAAGTTTTCGTCGCGCGCGAGCTGGGCGCGATAGGCGGTTGCGCCGGGAAGGGGCGTGATGGGCAGGGCCAGGTCCACCTGCTCGAGTACCGGGGGGATGCTCACGAGCGGTGCGGGCAGCAGGGGGCGGGGGGACGGAATCGCCTCGCCGGCCCGCGCCACCACGCCATAGCCGGCGGGTAGGGCCTGGGCAGCTGCTGTGCTGGTGTTACTCATGGCCACCTCCCCCTGGGTCACCTCAGCTTGTGATGACTGGGCTGAAGGATCAGAGCCCACCCGGAAGGCCGTGCCACGGACACTCAGGGATGCGGTAGGCGTCCGGATCTGGTAGCGGGCGGCAGGGCCGCGCTGGGGGGTGACGGTGGTCTCGAGGCGTCCTTGCTCCAGGTTGATCTGTGTGCTCTGCCCGGCGATGCCCTTGAAGCCCTGCATCTTCTCCAACTGCGCCTGACTGCCAGGCTGCACGGTGAGGCGGGATTCATCGGGCATGGCGAGTGTCACGACGCCGCTCATGCCGGTGCGGAGCAGGGCGCCGACCGGTACCCGCGCATCCACGCTGAGGGGGCGACCGTTCATCGTCACATCGCCGTTGAAGGCCACTACCCTGGCGCTGCGCGGTTCGGCCCGTAGCCAGCTTTCGGGAATGCGCAGGGGGGTACCGACCGGAATGCGCATTGGATTGTCGACGCGATTGAGGGTCTTGAGCCCTCGCCAGCGATGGGGAGGGGCAAGATACTCGCGCTCAATCCCGATCAGGGTGTCGCCGGCCTTCGCGGTGTGGATGATCTCAAGCTCGGATGCACCCGCACCCTGTGAGACCATCAGGCTCACTGCGATGCCAAGAAGACGAAGGGGGGGACGTACCACGTGATCGCTCTTTCTTTCTGTTTTTCGGCAGTTATATTAATTCCCGGCCCCACGGAGGGTGCAAAACTTCGCAAAATACTCCGGGTGATCATGGGTGCATGTTAAATACGGCGCACTGTCGTTTGCGGCAGCCTCTAGGATCTATGCTGTACGCAGTTTTGCACGACCATCCAAAGTGGTCGTTGGCCGATTTCCCACCGCTTTCAAACCTTTAAAAGGAAAAAAACATGAGTTTCATCCAGGAGTTCAAGGAATTTGCCATGAAAGGCAATGTCGTCGATCTTGCGGTCGGCGTCATCATCGGCGGTGCCTTCCAGAAGATCGTCGACTCCCTCGTCAAGGACATGCTCATGCCGGTGATCGGCAAACTCCTGGGCGGCGTGGATTTCAAACACCTTTACCTGAATCTTGGAGACAAGACTTTTGAAACCATGGAGGCGGCGGAGAAAGCAGGCGCGCCCCTGTTCAAGTATGGCGTATTCATCAATTCGGTGATTGACTTTATGATCGTCGCCATGGCCATCTTCGTGGCGATCAAGGCGATGAACAAGCTGAAACGCAATGATCCTGCCCCTGCTCCTGCGCCGGAGGCTCCGCCGGTCGAGCCGGAGGACGTCAAGCTGCTGCGCGAGATCCGCGATGCGCTGAAGAAGTAGGCTTGTGTGGATGGCAGGCAAGATGGAAGGGACCTTCGGGGGGCCAAGGCCGTTCAGGTAGCACTGCACGGCATTTTCATTTTTCCTTAAGTCATTGTAAACAAGAAGGAAGGCTGTTGACGTTGGGCTCAAATGCTGTCGGGCCCAGTGCAGATTCTCTCGAAACATCTCCCTCAGCCGGCCTGGGTCGGCTGAGGGGGCGTTTGCCGATGACGTGGATCAAGCAAGCGCTGGAGGCGACAGGGACGGCCAGTGTTCGTCGCCGTCGGCTGCCTGCCGAGCAGCTCGGTTGGCTGGTGATTGCCTTGGTGCTTGATTGACAGCAATCCATGCCGGAGTAGTGGATGGCCCGGGCGGTACGCGTGGTTTCGGCCAATGGCAGGGTGCTCACCTTGGTGACCGACTCCAGAGGTATGGGGCAATCTGATCGGCTACAACCTCGTGCGCCTGGAGATGGCCAAGGCCGCCATCGAGGCGAAGGTCGAGCCCACCGACATGAGCTTTGTGCGGGCACTCCACATCCTGCAGCACGAGATGATCTGGGCGGTCGGCATGTCACCCGGGAAACTGCTGGCACACCTCGTTCGACTACGAACTCAGATGCAGTTTGCCATCGTCGAAAAACGATGACGGGGGCCTCAATGCCCCCGTGTCGTCAAAGCCAAACCTGCAAAATATGCCGTCCGTCACCTCAAACGTGACATTCACTGAACGGTACTAGGCTCCGCGCCGGTTTTTTCATTCGCCGGCAGGTGCCGGTGCTTCACCCGCTGCCGGCAACTCGGAGGGGTCGATGCGTTCAAGCCGGTAGCCGAAGTTGTAGGTGGGGGTCAGGCGAAAGCCGTTCTCCGGGCGCAGGTTGAGCTTGCTACGCACCCGGCTGATGTGCGTGTCCACGGTGCGAGTCGCCAGGTCCGGGTTGCG
The DNA here is from genome assembly GCA_017309145.1 of Zoogloea sp. GTDB lineage: Bacteria > Pseudomonadota > Gammaproteobacteria > Burkholderiales > Rhodocyclaceae > Zoogloea. Next base: position 25,055 of record JAFLDU010000021.1, read on the forward strand.
ACCCCATACCGCCTCGAGCAGGTGCCCTCGGGACAGCAGGCGCCCGAGGTTGCGGAACAGGAAGGTCGCGAGGTCGAATTCCTTGTCGGTCATTTCGACGACTACGCCGTCTACAGTGAGCGCTTTCTTGATCAGGTCGAAATGGTAGGGCCCCACCGTCAGGGTCTGATTGGGGTTGCGCGGCTGAGCTCGACGCAGCACCGCCTCGATGCGTGAGAGCAGTTCGATGCGGCGGGGAGGCTTGATGAGGTAGTCATCGGCGCCGGCACTGAACGCATTGGCGATGTCCTCTTCAGCATCCCGGGAGGTGATGAAGATTGCCGGGGTGTCGTTGCCGCGCTCCACGCGGAGCCAGCGCAGGACTTGTTCGCCGGTGAGATCGGGAAGGACCCAGTCCACCAGGAACAGGTCAAAGCTCTCGCGGCTGGCGACCCGCATCAGTTCACGGGCAAGGCTGAAGCCATGTACGTCATGTCCGGCTTCCCGCAGCCAGCCCGTCAGGATTTCCATTTGGGCAGGATCGTCTTCGAGGATGGCGAATCGCACGCTGGTTTACCTTTAATCGAAAGTTATATGCACGTGGTGGCGGAAAGGGTGCTGACCCGACGCTTCAGCTCAGGCGTAGTCGCCGACATACGGGTTGCTTTCCCGTTCGGCTCCGAAGGTTGACATCGGTCCATGGCCGGGGATGAAGCTCACATCGTTGCCGAGCGGCCACAGTTTCTGGCGGATCGAGCTGACCAGCGCTGCATGGTCGCCCCTGGGAAAGTCCGTGCGGCCAATGGAGCCGGCGAAGAGCACATCCCCCACCACGGCCAAGCGGGCCTCTTTGCTGAAAAATACCACGTGGCCGGGCGTGTGCCCCGGGCAGTGGATCACATCAAGCGACTCATTGCCGACCTGCACCTGATCACCCTCGCTCAGCCAGCGGTCGGGGGTGAAGGACTCGACCTGAGGAAAGCCGAACATCTTGCTCTGCTGGGGGAGGGCATCGATCCAGAAGCTTTCCTCACGCTCCGGGCCTTCGATCGGGACGTTCAGCTGACGGGCCAGCCCGGCTGTACCTCCAGCATGATCGATGTGCCCATGGGTGAGCAGGATGCGCTCGATGTCCACACCCAGCTCGGAGGCAGCCTTGAGGATGCGTTCAGTATTGCCCCCCGGGTCAACGACCGCAGCCTTGCGGCTCTGGTCGCACCACAGGATCGAACAGTTTTGTTCGAAGGGGGTGACGGGGACGATCTTGTACTTGAGCATGGTGATCTTCTGCAGGCCTGGCTGGCGTAGTGGTGATGGAAAACAGCAACTAATTACGCCTGGACGGTCGAGCTTTCAAGACCGGTGGCAGGAACGCTTGCATTAGAAGCAGTTTAGCATGCCCCAATATGGCCGCCATGAAACATGTCGCCTCCCAGGCTGCCTGGAGCCTATGCCGAAACGTTTGTTTTCACTCTTCCGAGGAAGGCTCCGTATCAATCGGGCATGCCATGGCAGGAGGGGGTCAGCGTGAATTGGGGGGAGAATTGCGTGCTTCGGTCAAGGCGATGTAACGGGTCCGGTCCTGCTCGTAGCGGTTGCGGATGGATTCGATGTCCTTGCGCTTGGAGTCGATGACCAGACCCTGGGTGGCGATTTCACTGTCCACGTCGCGGATGGCGGCAGCCAGGGCGGCCGGCATGGCCCGCTTCTGGTAGAACTCGGCCTCCCGCAGCAGGCCGGCGCGTTTCTTCTGGAGCTGAGCCTGGATGGCCTCGCCGCGCTTCAGTTCGGACTGGACCCCCTCAATGGCCCGGTCGCGCCGGGCATCGATGTCGGCCACACTGGAGTAGGTTTCGAGCAGGGA
>JAFLDU010000021.1:26907-30681 GCA_017309145.1 Zoogloea sp.
CGGCGCGCTGGCGGGCGATCTCGGCCCGCCGCTCCCGCTCCTCGGCCTCCTTGCGTGCCACCTGCTCGGGGGTCAAGGGCGCTTCCACGATGCGTCGGACCGTGCCCTGAGGACTCATTTCCTTGTAGCTCTTGCCAAAGCATTGCGGAGGCAGGACGTCTCCGCACACCTGGTGTCCGCCGTCCGTGCAGCAATACACCGTGCCCCGGGCCGTCTGGGCCAGAGCGGGGAGGCTGACTGACAGGGCGCAGAGCAGGGCCAGACGTCGCATGGTCTCAGAGGTCTCCGCTGACACCATAGGTTTCCCGGTAGCGCTCGACCGCAGGGAGATTGGCCTGGAGTGCTGGCGTGTCGCCCAGGAAGGCGATCAGGTCGGTCAGGCTGGCCACGGCAAGCACGGGAATGCCGTAGGCCTCACGCACCTCCTGCACGGCCGACAGGCTGCCGGTGCCACGCTCCATGCGGTCCAGGGCGATCACCACCGCCGAGGGGGTGGCGCCGTGGGCGCGGATGATTTCCACCGACTCGCGCACCGAGGTACCCGCCGAGATCACGTCGTCGAGGATGGCGACCCGGCCAGCCAGCGGGGCGCCCACCAGGGTGCCGCCTTCGCCGTGATCCTTGGCTTCCTTGCGGTTGAAGCAGAAGGGCAGGTTGTGGCCCTGCTCAGCCAGGCGCATGGCGGTGCCGGCGACCAGGGGGATGCCCTTGTAGGCCGGCCCGAACAGCATGTCGCAGGGGAGGCCCGCCGCAATCAGGGTGCGTGCATAGAAGCCGCACAGCTTGCCGAAGGAGTCGCCGTCGTTGAACAGGCCGGCATTGAAGAAGTAGGGGGACAGGCGTCCCGCCTTGGTCACGAACTCCCCGAAGCGCAGGATCCCCTTGTCGCAGGAGAGGGCGATGAAATCACGGCTAAAATCCACGGCATTCCCAATCAGAAAACAGACCAAATTACTCAAAATGTTACGCGTCGTCACTGCCAATCTCAACGGCATCCGCTCCGCCAGCGTAAAAGGCTTCCTGGCGTGGCTCGGAAATCAGCAGGCAGATGTGGTCTGCGTGCAGGAGTTGAAGGCCCAGTTGCCTGATCTCAGCCCCGAAATGCGCGCACCCGGCGATCTCGTCGGACACTTCCATTGTGCCCTCAAGAAGGGCTACAGCGGAGTGGGCATCTATAGCCGCAGGCCGCCCGACCGGATCGTGGAGGGCATTGGCAACGAGGAGTTCGATGCGGAGGGGCGTTACCTCCAGGCCGATTTCGGCAACCTGTCGGTGGTGTCCCTGTACCTGCCGTCCGGGTCCAGCTCGGAGGAGCGCCAGGCGGCGAAATTCCGCTTCATGGACCTGTTCCTGCCCCATATGGCGGCCCTGCGCGACAGTGGCCGCGAGGTGATCATCTGTGGCGACTGGAACATTGCGCACCAGGCCATCGACCTCAAGAACTGGCGCTCCAACCAGAAGAACTCGGGTTTCCTGCCTGAGGAGCGCGCCTGGCTGTCACGCCTGTTCGACGAGCAGGCCTGGGTCGATACCTACCGACGTCTGCATCCTGAGGCCACGGATGCCTGCTACACCTGGTGGTCGAATCGTGGTCAGGCCTGGGCCAAGAACGTGGGCTGGCGTCTCGACTACCAGATCGCCACGCCCGGTATCGGGACGCGTGCGCAACGGGCTGCGGTCTACAAGGACGAGCGCTTCAGCGACCACGCACCCCTGACCGTCGATTACGACGCGACCCTCTGAGGCGTGCCCCTGGCGATGCCCGTGCCTTGCTGGGCCGTGCCAGGGCACGCCATTCGTCTCGAAGCGGTTTGATAGCAATGTTTAATTGTAGTTCTTTAATCAATCAATTTCCTATATAAAACAGCCGTCCGTAAGATGATCTCCATCGAATCCAACGCGATCGAGACAACCCTTAAAGGAGATCATCATCATGGCAAACCCCTTCCACGATCCCGCCTCGGCCACCATCCAGAACCTCGAAGCCGCCTTTGCCGGCGAGGCCATGGCCCACATCAAGTACCGCTACTTCGCCAAGCTCAGCCGCGAGATGGGCGACGAGGACACCGCGCGGGCCTTTGAAGCCACCGCCGATCAGGAGGTGATGCATGCCTTCGGTCACCTCGACCTGCTCTACCCCAAGGCCCGCATGAGCCCGGCCCGTGCCCTCCAGTTCGCCATCGAAGGCGAGACCTACGAGTACACCGAGATGTACCCGTCCTTCCGTCACGCTGCGGTGGAGGAGGGCAATCACGCCGCCGTACAGGAGATCGACGAGCAGATCGCCGAGTCGAAGGAGCATGCGGAGCAGTTCAAGGCCGTGCTCGAAAAGGCCGCCAAGCGCTTTGCCGCCCTCGCCAAGGTTGAAGAGCGGCACGCCGCCCACTACCAGGCCGTCCTCGACAAGATCGCCGGCTGAGCCGGTCCCGACCCGACATCCCGAACATAAAGGAACCTGAATCATGAAAACCTACCAGTGCATCGTGTGCGGCTTCATCTACGACGAGGCCGCCGGCCTCCCCGACGAGGGCATCGCGCCCGGCACCCGCTGGGCCGACATTCCGGAAGACTGGGCCTGCCCGGATTGCGGTGTGGCCAAGTCCGATTTCGAGATGGTCGAGATCTGAGGACGCCATGACCGCCCCCATCCTGATCCTCGGTACCGGCCTCGCGGGCTACAACCTGGCCCGCGAGATCCGCAAGCTCGACAAGAGTGTGCCCCTCGCGCTGGTCAGCCGCGATGACGCACCCTTCTACTCCAAACCGATGCTGTCCAACGCCCTGGCCGGCGGCAAGAGCGCCGCCGCGCTGGTGATGAAGACGGCCGAGCGGATGGCCGAGGAGCTGGATGCCCGGATCCTCCCCCGCCGGCAGGTGATGGCCATCGATACGGCCGCCCGCCAGGTCAGCCTGGACGGCGGTGAGGTGCTGCCCTACCGTGACCTGGTACTGGCCCTGGGGGCAGACCCGATCCGTCTGCCGCTGGACGGTGACGCGGCCGCGGAGGTGTTGTCGGTCAATGACCTGGACGACTTTGCACGCTTCAGCGCACGTCTCGATGGCGCCCGCCGGGTCGCCATCCTGGGCGGTGGCCTGATCGGCTGCGAGTTTGCCAACGACCTGCTGGCCCGGGGTATCGCACCCACGGTGTTCGATCCCTCACCGTGGCCACTCGGCCGCCTGCTTCCCGCCGAGGCGGGGGCTTTTTTCCAGGCGGGCCTGGAGGCGGCAGGGGTGGTGTTCCGCATGGGTACGTCCGCCACCGGCGTGGATCGCCAGGGCGCCGCCTACCGGCTGCGCCTGAGCGATGGCGGTGTGGCCGAGGCGGATCTGGTGCTGTCCGCGGTGGGGTTGCGGCCGCGCATCGCCCTGGCGGAAGCGGCCGGCCTCAAGGTCGGGCGCGGAGTTGTCACCGACCGCCAGCTGATGAGCAGTGCCCAGGGGGTGTTCGCAATCGGTGACTGTGCCGAGGTGGCGGGGTTGAGCCTGCCCTTCGTGATGCCCATCATGCAGCAGGTACGGGCGCTGGCCAGAACCTTGACCGGCACGCCGACCGCGGTGAGTTACCCGGCTATGCCGGTGCTGGTGAAGACCCCGGCGCTGCCGACCGTGGTGGCCCCGCCGCCGGCCGGGGTGGCCGGTGAATGGGCATGCGTTGCCCCCGGCTGCCGCTGCGCCACGCCTGACCGGGTCAAGCCACGAGGCGAGGTCAGGATCGGCATATTGATGTTCAGTACATCATAATATGGGTATCAAGCTTGTATATGCACGCTT
>JAFLDU010000194.1 GCA_017309145.1 Zoogloea sp.
CCCGCTCTCCGGCCAGCAGGTGCCGACCCGGTAGCCGGCGGAGTCGGGGCCGAGCTTGATCGACTTGCTGTAGGGGTCGAGGCGCACGAAGCTGCCGGCGCCGGCACCCACCGAATCCATCGCCACCAGGGGCAGGGACAGCACCAGGCGGGCCATGTCGGGGTCGGACTTGATGGCGAAGCTGCCCTTGGTGATCAGCGCCACGTCGAAGCTGGTGCCACCGATGTCGGAGCAGGCAATGTTCTCGTCACCCAGGTACTCGCCCAGCAGCTTGGAGCCGATGACTCCACCGATGGGGCCGGACACGATGGTACGGGCCAGCTCCTTGGCCTTCCAGCTGATGGTGCCGCCGTGGGTGGCCATGACCCGCAGGTCGAACTTGGCGCCGTGCTTCTTGAAGCGGTCGCTGACCTTCTTGAGGGTCTGGCGTGAGGGCTCGGCGCCGTAGGCCTCGAGGATGGTGGTGTTCATCCGGTGGCTTTCCTTGCGCGAGGGGTAGTAGTCCACCGAGGCGAACACCGGGATGTCGGACTTCAGGCTGGCCAGCTCTTCCCGCACGATGTCGCGGGCGCGCTGCTCGCTGGCCTCGTTCTTGTGGGATTGCAGCAGGCAGATCACGATGGCCTGGGCGCCGGCCTCGACCAGCTCGCGGGTGGCCTGGCGTACCTCGTCCTCCCGCAGGGGAATGACGATCCGGCCCTGCACGTCGGTGCGTTCGGTGACGCCGCGGGTGCGTGATACCGGAACCAGGGGTTCGTCGTAGCGGTGGGTGTTGAGGTGGATGCGGTCTTCCAGGGCGTAGCCCAGATAGCTCTGCAGGGCGCGGCCCATGGAGTGGAGCTGCTCGAAGCCGCGGTTGCAGATGAGGCCGACGTCGAGACCCTTGCGCATCAGAATGCGGTTGAGCATGGCCGTCCCCGAATAGACGCAGGTGACCAGTTCCGGATAGACGTCGTCCACCTCGCGGCCCCAGTGCGCCAAGGCATCGACCGAGGAGTTGAAGATCGCCAGGGATTCGTCGCCGGGATTGCTCTGCGCCTTGCCGACCACGAAGCGCCCATCGGCGCGGACGAAGAAGGTGTCGGTCATCGTGCCGCCGGCATCGATGCCCATCACCTGTACGCTTGACTGCTGGACTTGCATGTCGTGTCTCCTGTCATTGGTGTGTGTGGTGAGAAGCCCCACGAAAGTCCAATGGCAAGCGCCGGGCCAGGTCCCGGAAATCCCTCTGTTCTTTTGACAAATCAGCGGCTTGCAGCCGGCGGGCGCCGGAAGCAGGGTGTCCGGCGGCGGAGGGCGGATTGTCCGGAACATCGACATGGGGCATGGAGTGTCCGGAATCCGGACACCGCGCGCAGAGGATGCTGCTTTGCACAACGCATTGATATAAAAGACTTTATTTGACTTGCTTCCGTCTTCTGGCTACGGTTACGCGTAGGCGAAAAAGCCTGCTCCGTGCAGGGTTTTTGGAGTTCCGAGTGGAGTCTTAAGCGAGCGCAATGTGACGCCTTCCCGCAATCCCGTGATTCCCCGAATTGGCGACGAGCAAGCCGTCGCGATGACCTGGGAACGATTTCTTGCCGACCGCCCGGTGGGCGGCGGTGGCGTGCGCGATGTGGTGCTCGACTCGTGGCGGCGGAGTCGCCAGGGGGCGGTGGACCCGGCCCTGCCCTGTGCGCCGGCCGCCGATTTACGCAAGGTCGAGCAGCTGCGGCAAGGGTCCGGCGACCTGTATGCGGCGGCCCGGCCGGTGCTGGAGTCCCTGCGCGACATCCTGTGCGCGTCGGGCACCCTGATCATGCTGAGCGATCCGAGCGGCACCATCCTTGATCTGAGCGGCGAGTCGCGGGCCCGCGACGCCGGTGAGCAGATCAATCTGGCGGCTGGCGGGCGCTGGAGCGAGGCACTGATCGGCACCAATGCGATCGGCACGGCCATCGCCACCCAGCTGCCGGTGCAGATCTACGCCAGCGAGCATTACTGCATCGACGTCAAGCACTGGACCTGCGCTGCCGCGCCCATCCTCGACCCGATGGGGCGGACCCTGCTGGGGGTGGTGGATGTGTCGGGTGTCAAGGAGACCTTCCACGGCCACACCCTGGGGCTGGTCATTGCCGCGGCCAGGCAGATTGAGGCCGAACTGGCGCGTCGTGATCACGAGCGTCATGGCCGGCTGCTGGCCCAGACGGCTGACAGCTTCACCCGTTATGCGAGCGATTGCGTGGTGCTCTTCGATCACCTCGGGCGGGTGGTCAAGACCGGTGGCAGCGTGCAGCTCGCCCGCGAGGCCTTCGGTGTGCGCCTGCCCTTCGAGGCGGGGGGGCGGGTGGCCGCCCTCGACACGAGCCTGCCATCCGCCGAGCGGCAGCGCCAGACGCCGGCCTGGCTGCGTAACGAGTGGTTGCACCCGGTGGAGGCGCGGGAGGGCCGGCTAGGCACCCTGCTGGTCATCCCGGTGGGGGCGAGGGCCCGGCCGACGACGCATCTGCCGCCCCGTGGCGAGACCGCGGGCAGCGGCCGGGATCCGGGCATGGACCATTTCGCCGACATCATCGGCACCAGCCAGGCCATCGCAGTGGCCAAGGCCCGAGCGCGGCGGGTGGCGCCCCTTGACCTGCCGGTGCTGCTGCTCGGCGAGACTGGCGCCGGCAAGGAGATCTTCGCGCGGGCCATCCACAAAGCCGGGGCACGGCCCGACGGCCCCTTCGTGGCGGTCAACTGCGGCGCGCTGACCCGTGAGCTGCTGGCCAGCGAGTTGTTCGGCTACAGCGAAGGCGCCTTCACCGGGGCCCGCCGGGGCGGCCTGCCCGGCAAGTTTGAGCAGGCCGACGGGGGCACCCTGTTCCTCGACGAAATCGGAGAGATGCCCCTCGACATGCAGCCCCATCTGTTGCGGGTGCTGCAGGACGGCGTGGTGGTGCGGCTGGGGGATACCCGCGAGCGCAAGGTGGCAGTGCGCATCATCGCAGCCACCAACCGCGACCTGCAGGCCGATGCCGGTGCCGGGCGCTTTCGCGAGGACCTCTTCCATCGCCTGTGCGTGGTCAGCCTGAGCCTGCCGGCCCTGCGTGAGCGCCCGGGCGACATCGAGGCCATCCTGGACTGTCTCAACCAGCGTTTCTCGCTGAAGTACGGTTGTCCGGTCAAGGCACTCGATGCGTCGGTGCGCGAGCAGCTCCTGCGCTATCGGTGGCCGGGCAACATCCGCGAACTGCAGAATGTCTTTGAGGCCATGTTTGCGTTGAGCGACGGGGACTGCATCGACAGTGCCCTGCTGCCCCCCCACATCGCGGCACTGCCGGAACATCTGGCGATGGCCGAACCGGAGAGCCGGCCGCCGCTGACATCCGGCCGGCTGGAGGAAATGGAGCGGGCGGCCATCGATGCCGCAGTGGCTGGCGCGGGGGGCAACCTGTCCCTGGCAGCGCGTAATCTGGGCATCTCGCGCAGCACCTTGTACGTGAAGCTGGCAGCCATCCGCGGTAAGCCGGAAGCCGCCACCACGGCACCGCGCAAACTCCAGTAAGCGGCCATGGGCGGGCTCTCCGGGTGGAGAGCCCGCCGTTCAGGGCGTTGCGGAGGCGGTATCCGCCTGATGCACTGCCGTCGCCCCTCAGTCGCCGGGCAGTTCCACGGGCCTCAGGTCGAACAGCAGGACCTCGGCGTCCTCTCCGCCCGAGAGATCGATCTGCTGGACGTTCCGCAGCCGCGCGCCGTCACCGGCGCTCATGCGTTGCCCATTCACCGTGAGAGCGCCGCGGGCAACATGCACGTAGGCATGGCGTCCGACGGGGAGGCTGAGACGCGCAGCTTCGTCGCCATCGAACAGCCCCGCATAGACACGGGCATCCTGATACACCGACAGGGAGCCTTCAGCACCGTCCGGCGAGATGATCAGGCGCAGGCGGCCGCGCTTGTCGGCCTCGCTGAAATGCTGTTGCTGGTAGCGCGGCGCCACCCCGACCCGGTTCGGCACGATCCAGATCTGCAGGAAGTGCACCGGGGCCGCCTGGGAGCCGTTGTACTCGCTGTGCAGGATGCCCGTGCCGGCGCTCATCATCTGCACGTCGCCAGGGCGGATCACCGAGCCGGTACCCATCGAGTCCTTGTGCTCGAGCGCCCCGTCGAGCACGTAGGAGAAGATCTCCATGTCGCGGTGCGGGTGGGTGCCGAAACCCCTGCCCGGGCTCACGCGGTCGTCATTGATCACCAGGAGGTCGGAGAACCCGACCTGATCCGGGTCGTAATAGTGGCCGAAGGAGAAGCTGTGCCGCGATTGCAGCCATCCGAAGTTGGCGGTGCCTCGTGCGGTGGCGGGTCTCAGTTCCAGCATGGCGATGGATCCTTTCCTGTTTGGGTGAAGGCCCTGCAGCGATATGTCCGCAGTGCCCATGTGCGAACTTTAGCCCTGCGGGATGATGCGAAATAGAGGCTAATCCGAAAACCAGTGTTGCCATCTTTGCAACAATTGACTGCATGGACAGGCAGTCTCGGGCCTCTGGGGAATGAGGCCATCCAAATGAAAACCGCCCCGGCCTGATCCAGGCTCGGGGCGGTACGGTTGGGGGACGCCGGGGCCAGCGGCGGGCGGCTTACCAGGTGTAACGGGCGTTCACACCGACCATGCCGTTGCGGCCAGGAGCACCTTCGTAATACCGGCCATTGGTGTCGCCGACCACCACCGAACCCACGTACTGGCGGTCGAACACGTTGTCGATCCGGGCAAACTCGGTGAAGCGCCACGGTCCGACACGTTGCTCGGCGGTGACGCGCAGGTTGGCAATGGCGTAGGAGGGCGCAGGGGTCTGGGTGTTGGTGTCCTCCACATAGACCTTGCTGCGATACACCCCTTCGACGGCCGCGTTGAGGCCGGGCATGAGCTTCCAGGCCAGGTCGCCGAACACCGTGCTGCGGGGGATGCCCGGCATCAGGTTGCCGGCGGCGACCAGGGTGTTGGCGCTGCCGGTGCGGAAACCTTCGTCGTAGATGGCGCGCAGGTAGGAGGCGGCGAAGCGGCTGGTGAGGTCCTTGCGCCAGGCGGTGTCGAAGGACAGCTCGACGCCCTGGCGCTGGGTCTTGCCGGCATTCTTGTAGCTGGTCCGGCCGCCGATGGCGGTATCCACCACCAGTTCGTCGTCGGTGGTGATCTGGAACACCGCCAGGTTCACCCGGCTGGCGTCGCCGACGAAGGCCTTGGCACCCACTTCCAGATGCTTGCTGCGGGAGGGGTTGAGACCGAAGTTGAAGCTGCCGCCGTTGCCCGAGTAGAACATCTCGTTGAGGGTCGGGGTCTCGAAGCCCCGGGCTGCGCTGGCGTAGAGGTTGACTGCCGGGTTCAGCTTGTAGACCACGCCCAGCACCGGTGTGGTCTTGTTGTAGTCGCGGCGGCCGCTGTCATTGCCGTTCAGGCCGGAAACGTACTGATCATCCACCTTGAACTTGACCTGGCTGTGGCGCAGGCCTGCTGTGATGGCCCAGTTGCCCACGGCCCATTCGCTCTGCACGTACGGGTCGAGGCTCTCGACGGTGTCGGTCTCCTTGCGGCGCAGCTTGCCCTTGACGCCCAGGGTGTTGCCGACGAAGTTCTCGTAGCCGCGCCGCTGGTCGGTGCTGCTGTCGAAGTCGGCGCCGACAGTGGTGGTGAGCTTGCCACCGGCCACTTCGCGGATGGCGATGTAGCGGGCACCGAAGCCGTAGAAGCTGCGGTCGAAGTCGATGATGCCGCCGGAGTGGCGCACGTTGGCCTGGACCGACTTGGGGATCGATTGGTACTGGATCACGCTGCGCTGGCCCGAGTAGGTGGACAGCTGGAGCAGGTCGCTGCCGAACTTGCGCTCATAGGCGACGCCGGCCTGCAGGTGGTCGATGCTCTTGCGGGTGTTGTAGTCGATGGCGGCCTGGTCCACGCCACGGGGGTTGGTCTTGTAGCCGCTCCACGACAGGCCCAGGGGATCCTGGGTGTTGTGCTGCCACAGGCCATTGACCACGAAGCTCAGCTTGCTCACGTCGTCGGGCTTGCCGGTGAGCTTCAGGAAGGCCTGGTCCCGGGTAGCGGCGGAATGATCGCGGTAGCCGTCTGTGTCGAAGCGGGAGGTGTTGAACACATAGCCCAGACCGCCGGCCTTGCCTTGGGCACCCAGGTCGGCCTTGGTGGTGCCGTAGCTGCCGACGGCCAGGCCGCCCTCTACGCTGGGGCGGTCTTCCGGCTCGCGGGTGAACAGCTGGATGACGCCGCCGGAGTGGTTGCCATACACGGCGGAGAAGGGGCCGCGCAGCACTTCCATGCGTTCCGCCACATCCAGGTTGAAGGTGGCGGCCTGGCCCTGGCCGTCCGGCATGCTGGCCGGGATGCCGTCGGTGATCAGCTTGACGCCACGCACCCCGAAGGCCGAACGGGCGCCGAAGCCACGGGTCGAGATCTGCAGGTCCTGGGCGTAGTTCTGGCGGTTGTTGGCGACCACGCCAGGCACGGCTAGGAGGGCTTCGGAGGCATTCACCCGCGGTTGGCCGGCGGTGATCTGCTCGCGGTCCAGCACATCGATGGCGGCGGGCAGGTCGAAACTGGCGGCTTCGGCACGGCTGCCGGTGATCACCACCGGGTTGAGGGTGATGCTGGAGTCGGCGGCCTTGACCGCTTCGGAAAGGGGCGCCAGGGCGGCAAGCAGGGCGAGGCTGAGCGGGGTCGGGGTGAAGCGGCGAGGCATGTTGCGTGTCTCCGAAGGCGGTTTATATCCGGGAGGTGGCCGGAAGCGCCGGAGACAATACCTGCATCGGCGGACATTTTCCTCATGAAAATCGTGATTCCGCCGGGGCGCAGGGGCCACGGGCTAGCCGGTATACTTGAATGCTCGTCTGAACATGCGCCCATTCATGCCTCCTGTTCGCCGGCCTTCCTCCGGTTCGCTCCTGCTTCGTGGCCTGGCTGGCCTGATGTTGCTGTTCCAGGTCTCCGCACCGTGGGCCCAGACGCCGGTGACCCTGCAGCTCAAGTGGACCCACGGCTTCCAGTTTGCGGGTTATTACGCGGCGCAGGAGAAGGGCTACTACAAGGCCGCCGGGCTCGATGTGCGCTTGCTGGAGGCCACACCCCGGACGGATGTGCTGGGAGAGGTGCTCAGCGGAAGGGTCGATTTCGGTGTGGGGATGAGCGGGCTGTTGCTCGCCAGGAAGGCGGGGCAGCCGGTGGTGGTGCTCGCCGCGGTGTTCCAGCATTCGCCGCTCGTGCTGCTGACCCGCCGGGATTCGGCGGTCCGCAGCATGGCCGACCTGGCCGGGCGGAAGGTGATGATCGAACGGGGCTCCGATGAGCTCCTGGCCTACCTGCGGCGCGAGCAGGTGCCGGTGGACAGCCTGCGTCAGGTGGAGCACTCCTTCGACATCAATGACTTGGTGGAAGGGCGCGTCGATGCGATGTCCGCCTACTCCTCCGTGGAGCCCTACCAGCTGGAACGGGTGGGCGTGGCCTACCGCATGTTCACGCCGCGCTCGGGCGGCGTGGACTTCTACGGGGATAACCTGTTCACCACCGAAAGCCAACTGCGTCAGCGGCCCGAGCTGGTACGCGCCTTCCGCCAGGCCAGCCTGAAGGGGTGGCGCTATGCGATGGAGCATCCGGAGGAGATCGCGGCGCTCATCCAGACCCGCTACGCGCCGGACCAGTCGCTGGACTTCCTGCTGTTCGAGGCCCGGGAAATGATGCCCCTGATCCAGTCGGATCTCGTCGAGGTCGGCTATATGAGCCCTGCCAGGTGGCAGCAGATTGCCGATGTGTATGGTGATATGGGCATGCTGCCGCGGCAGTTCGACTTCTCGGGCTTTCTGTTCACGGATGACGGCAAGGCGGATCTCGAGGGGCTGCGCCTGTACCTGGGCGCCGCCCTGGCCGCGATCGTGCTGGTGGCGGGGGTGGCCGCCTACATCCACCGGATCAACCGGCGCCTGATGGTGAGCGTTGCCGAGTCCCGCCGGGCGGTGGAGGACCTGCACGCCAGCGAGCTGAAGTACCGGCTGCTGACCGAGAGCATGAAGGATGTGGCCTGGATCGCCGATCCGGACTCCCTGCGCTACACCTATGTGAGTCCATCCATCGAAGGACTGCGGGGCTATACGGCCGCCGAACTGATCGGGACGACCATCGACCTGTCTTTCCAGCCCCAGGAGCGGGGAGCGCTGCGCAACCTGATCCGTCAGCGGGCACGGGCGTTCCGCGCGGATCCGGATAACCGGCAGTTCTACACCGACATCTTCGAACAGCCCTGCAAGGATGGCTCCACCGTATGGACGGAGATCGTGTCCACCTACAGTGTCAACCTGCGCACCGGTGGTCTCGAGCTACAGGGCGTGACCCGGGACATCACCGAGCGCCGTGCGTCGCAGGAGCGGATCGCCTACCTGGCCGAGCACGACACCCTGACCGGCCTGCCCAACCGGGCGCTGGTCACCGACCGCCTGTCCCAGGCCCTGGCCTCGGCGCGTCGGGAGGGCCATGGGGTGGCCCTGCTGTACATCGACCTGGATCGTTTCAAGCCGGTGAATGACACCCATGGCCATGCGGTCGGTGATCTCCTGCTGCGTGAGGCGGCGCAGCGCATGCGGGACTGTGTGCGCGAATCCGACACCGTCGGGCGCTTTGGGGGCGACGAGTTCGTGGTGTTGCTGCCGCGCGTCGAGGTGCCGGACGATGCCCTCAGGGTTGCCGAGAAGATCCGCAGCACGCTGGCCGCCCCCTTCCTGGTGTCCGGCCTCAGCCTCGAGGTGTCCTCGAGCATCGGCGTGGCCCTGTACCCGGATGACGGGCGCGGCGAGTCCAGCCTGTTGCTGGCGGCCGACCGTGCGATGTATGAGGCTAAGCGGTCGGGTCGTGACCAGGTGAGCCTGTCCCGGCGCTGAGCGACTGCGCCCGCCGGCTTGGGCGAGCTGTGGTTTAACAAGATTTGAAAGACAGGCTGTGCCGTTCCTGTAGCCTCTGTGGGCGTGTCTATCCGACAGGTTCTTCAGGATGTTACGTTTCCTCTCGCGTGCCGCCGCCCCCTGCCTGGCGGCCATGGTGCTCGCGGCGTGCGCCGCCACGCCACCGGCCTCTTCCCCTGCGGCCGTGCGCCTGCCCGTCAGCCAGCTCGACAGGGGGGTCCTGGTCTGGATGCCCGAGGACATCCTTTTCGATTTCGGCAAGGCCGAGCTCAATCCGGTGCTCGCCAGCCCCTACATGGATCGGGTCGCCTGGCTGCTCACTGAAAGGACCGTCAAGTCCGTCTCCCTCGAAGGCCACACCGACTCGGTCGGGCCGGAGGGCGGCAACCTCGTGCTGTCGGTCAATCGTGCCATCGCCGTAAGACAGGCGCTGATTGCGCGCGGAGTTCCCGAATCCCGGCTGGCGGTGATCGGGCATGGCTTCTCCAGACCGATTGCGCCCAATGACTCCGAGGCCGGCCGACGGGTGAACCGGCGGGTCGAGATCGTCATTCTCGACGAGAAAGTCGACAACCTGATCCGGGGCGAAGACGATGGCGCCTTCGAGACGGCTTTCAGCAAGCTCAAGGCCGAGCT
>JAFLDU010000195.1 GCA_017309145.1 Zoogloea sp.
GGTTTCGACGAAGCCGGATTCGTTGAGGGTGTCGGAGTGGATGGCGACCTGGATGTCCATCTCCTCGGCCACCGTCAGGCAGTTGTCGATGGCCGCCGGGGTAGTGCCCCAGTCTTCATGCAGCTTGAGGCCGATGACGCCGGCCTCCACCTGTTCGCGCAGGGGGTCGGGCAGGCTGGCGTTGCCCTTGCCCAGAAAGCCCAGGTTCATCGGGAAGGCATCGGCTGCCTGCAGCATGCGGGCGATGTGCCAGGGCCCGGGGGTGCAGGTGGTGGCGTAGGTGCCGGTGGCCGGGCCGGTGCCGCCACCGATCATGGTGGTGACGCCGCTCATCAGGGCCTCTTCGATCTGCTGCGGACAGATGAAGTGGATGTGGGTGTCGATGCCGCCGGCGGTGACGATCATGCCTTCACCGGCAATGACCTCGGTGGCGGCGCCGATGGCGATGGTGACTCCGGGCTGGATGTCCGGGTTGCCGGCCTTGCCGATGGCGCTGATGCGGCCGTTCTTGATGCCGATGTCGGCCTTGACGATGCCCCAGTGGTCGAGGATCAGGGCGTTGGTGATGACCGTGTCGGCCACCTCGAAGGACAGGCGCTGGCCCTGCCCCATGCCGTCGCGGATCACCTTGCCGCCGCCGAACTTCACTTCTTCACCGTAGATGGTGAAGTCCTTCTCGACCTCGATCCACAGCTCGGTGTCGGCCAGGCGCACCCGGTCGCCCACCGTGGGGCCGAACATTTCCGCGTAGGCGCGGCGGGAAATCTTTGCCATTACAGAGCTCCCATCACTTGTGCGTTGAAACCGAAGACCTTGCGGTCGCCGGCCAGGGCCACCAGCTCGACGCTGCGGGTCTGGCCGGGCTCGAAGCGCACGGCGGTGCCGGCGGCGATGTTGAGGCGGAAGCCCCGCGCTGCAGCCCGGTCGAAGTCGAGGGCGGCGTTGGTCTCGGCAAAATGGTAGTGGGAGCCCACCTGCACCGGCCGGTCGCCGGTGTTGGCGACCACCAGGGTCAGGGTCGGGCGGCCGACGTTGAGCTCCAGCTCGCCGTCGAGGGTGTCGATTTCTCCGGGGATCATGTGCGCTCCTCAAACGATCGGCTGGTGGACGGTGACCAGCTTGGTGCCGTCCGGGAAGGTGGCTTCCACCTGGATCTCGGGGATCAGCTCGGGCACGCCCTCCATCACGTCGGCGCGGCCCAGCAGGGTGGTGCCGTAGTGCATCAGCTCGGCCACGGTCTGGCCATCGCGGGCGCCTTCCAGCAGGGCGGCGCTGATGTAGGCCACAGCCTCGGGGTAGTTGAGCTTGAGGCCGCGGGCCTTGCGCCGCTCGGCCAGCAGGCCGGCGGTGAAGATCAGCAGCTTGTCCTTCTCGCGGGGGGTCAGTTCCATGGTGCGTCCTTCTCTCGTATCAGTCCGGCGGGCCGGAGCCGCGCCGCTCGCGCAAGTCTGGGGCAGATGCCGGCGGCCGGCCATCCACGCCCGTGAATATCAGGTATGCCAGATCCGGGGCACCTCGGCCGGACGCCCGACGACGGCGGGCCGCAGCACTGACCACAGGGCCACGAACCAGGCCCGGGCTGCCGGGGCCGACGGGCCCAGATAGCGTGCCACCAGGAGGTCGGGCAGGCGGGTCACGGCGCCCTCGCCCACCTCGGGCCGGATCTCGCGGCAGGCTTCCAGCAAGGACGTGTCGAGCCCCTCGGCCACCACCAGCAGGCTGCCGGTGACCGGCTGCCCGGCCAGGCCGACCGGCGACGCCAGGAGGCGCGAGCCGCCCTCGATGAGGCCTTGCTCGCTCCAGATCAGCCGGCCGTTCCGCTCGATGCGCGAGGCCAGGCCCAGACTGCCCTGCTCCAGCCGTTCGCCGGACGCGGTGCGGCCCAGGCACAGCAGATCGAGACCGATGTAGCAGGCATCGCCGGCCAGCCGCACCCGGGTCTCGGTGGCGCCGCGAACCCGGTCGAAGACGATGCTCTCCTGGGGCAGCCATTCGAACACGCCGCCCGCCGCCACCTCGAAATCCAGCAGCTGGGTGGCCAGCGGGCCCTTGCTGCGATACCACTTGCCGGCCCCCGGCGTGGTGACCAGCGCATGGGCGCCCTCCCCCACCCGGACCTGCACGGTCAATGCATCGCCCCCGGCAATGCCGGCGGGCGGATGCAGCATCAGGGCGTGGCAAACCTCCGGGCCCTCGGGATAGAGGGCCTTCTGCACCCGAAGAGGGCCCTCATGGCGCCTATGCACCAGAAAAGTGCCACCCTCCGGGCGAGACGCGAAGCCCAGCTCCAGCCGGGCGCACCAATTCCGGGCATTATTGATCGATAAATCAGCGGCCTCGGTGATCGGGGCCACATCAGAGGAAGAAAGCGTCACCAGCATGGGGCATCAGTCAGCAAAAGACGTGCCGGCAGAACCCGATACACGTCCGCGTGCGCCCTCCCCCTCACACCGACAGCATCTCCCGCACCTTGTTGGCCTCCATCTCGTCGCCGCGGCCGGCGCTGATGATCTCGCCGCGCTCCATCAGCAGGTAGTGGTCGGCCAGGGAGCGGGCGAAGTCGTAGTACTGCTCGACCAGCAGGATGGCCATTTCGCCGGTTTCGGCGAGGGCGCGGATGGCGCGTTCGATGTCCTTGATGATGGAGGGCTGGATGCCTTCGGTGGGCTCGTCGAGGATCAGCAGCTTGGGGCCCGGTGCCAGGGCGCGGCCGATGGCGAGCTGTTGCTGCTGGCCGCCGGAGAGGTCGCCGCCGCGGCGGCGCATCATCTGCTTGAGCACCGGGAACATCTCGAAGATGCGGGTGGGTACTTCGCTGCCGGATGGCCGGGTGGCGAGCCCCATCAGCAGGTTCTCCTCGACGGTGAGGCGCGGGAAGATCTCGCGTCCCTGGGGCACGTAGCCGATGCCGGCGCGGACCCGGCCGTAGCTGGGCGCCTTGGTGATGTCCTCGCCCCCCAGCTGGATGCTGCCGGTCGCGGCGGGCACCAGGCCCATCAGGGTCTTGAGCAGGGTGGTCTTGCCCACCCCGTTACGCCCGAGCAGGGTGGTGACCTTGCCCATTGGCACCTCGAAGCTGAGGTTGCGCAGGATGTGGGAGCCGCCGTAGTACTGGTTGAGGTTGGTGACGGTGAGCATGATGGCCTCGTTTCGATTGTTCGGTGGGGCGTGATGCCTCAGCGGCCCAGATAGACCTCGATGACCCGCGGGTCGGCCTGTACGGTGGCGAGATCGCCCTCGGCCAGCACCGAGCCTTCGCACAACACGGTGACCTTGCCGCCCAGGGCTTCGACGAAGGCCATGTCGTGCTCCACCACCATCAGGGAATGCTTGCCCTTGAGGCTGACGAAGAGTTCGGCGGTGCGCTCGGTCTCGTCGTCGGTCATGCCGGCGACGGGTTCGTCGAGGAGCAGCAGCTTCGGGTCCTGCACCAGCAGCATGCCGATCTCCAGCCACTGCTTCTGGCCGTGGGAGAGCAGCCCGGCGGGCCGGTCGGCCTGGTCGGCCAGGCGGATCTGCCTGAGGGTGTCGGAGATCTTGTCCAGGTCGTCGCCGAAGAGGCGGGCAAACAGGCTCTTCTTGACCCGCTTGTCGGTCTTGAGGGCGAGCTCCAGGTTCTCGAACACCGTGTGGTTCTCGAACACGGTGGGCTTCTGGAACTTGCGGCCGATGCCGGTGTGGGCGATCTGCGGTTCGGTGAGGCGGGTCAGGTCGATGGTCTGGCCGAAGAAGGCCTTGCCGGAGTCGGGCCGGGTCTTGCCGGTGATGACGTCCATCATGGTCGTCTTGCCGGCGCCGTTGGGGCCGATGATGCAGCGCAGCTCGCCGGCGTCGATCTGCAGGGACAGCTTGTTGAGGGCGCGGAAGCCGTCGAAGCTGACCGTGATGTCGTCCAGGTAGAGCATGACCCCGTGGGAGAGGTCCAGCTCGCCGGGCTTGAGGACGTGGCCGGTGTTGGCGGCGCCGTCCCAGCCTTCCTTCTGGCCGTCGGCGGGGGCGTTGCGGGAGATGGAGGATTCGACGCGCATCTCAGGCTCCTTTGGCGGCAGCGGTGCCGCCGGGGATCGTGGAATCGGCAGTGGCCGGCGCGCGGGATGCCGCCGCCACGCTGGCGCGGGCCTCGGCCAGGGCGGCCTTCTCGGCCTTGCGGGCCTTGAGCTTGGCCCACAGGCCGACCACGCCCTGGGGCAGGTAGAGGGTGACCAGGATGAACAGCAGGCCCAGGAAGAACAGCCAGTATTCCGGGAAGCTGGTGGTGAACCAGGTTTTGGAGAGATTGACGATGCCGGCGCCGAAGACCGGCCCGATCAGCGTGCCGCGCCCGCCCACCGCCACCCAGATGGCGATCTCGATGGAGTTGGCGACGGACATCTCCGAGGGGTTGATGATGCCCACCTGGGGCACGTACAGGGCCCCCGCCAGACCGCACAGCATGGCCGACACGGTCCAGATGAAGAGCTTGTAGTGAAGCGGGTTGTAGCCGATGAACATGACCCGGTTCTCGGCGTCGCGGATGGCGGTGAGCACCTTGCCGAACTTGGAGGCGATGAGCGCCTTGCCCATCACGATGGTGGCCAGCAGCAGGGTCACCGACAGGCCGAACAGCACCACCCGGGTTTCCGGCGCGGTGATGGAGTAGCCGAGGATGCGCTTGAAGTCGGTGAAACCGTTGTTGCCGCCGAAGCCCGTCTCGTTGCGGAAGAAGAAGAGCATGGCCGCGTAGGTGAGGGCCTGGGTGATGATCGAGAAATACACCCCCTTGATCCGCGAGCGGAAGGCGAAGTAGCCGAAGATGAAGGCGATCACCCCGGGCACCGCCATGGCCAGCAGCAGGCACCACAGGAAGCTGTCGGTGCCGCTCCAGTACCAGGGCAGTTCCTTCCAGTCGAGAAAGACCATGAAGTCAGGGATGTCGGCACCGTAGCTGCCGTCGCGGCCGATCTGGCGCATCAGGTACATGCCGAAGCTGTAGCCGCCGAGCGCGAAGAACAGGCCGTGGCCGAGGGACAGGATGCCGCCGAAGCCCCAGATCAGGTCCATCGCCACCGCCACCACGGCGTAGCAGAGGATCTTGCCCAGCAGGGTGATGACGTAGGTGGAGACGTGCAGCGGATGGCTCTCGGGCAGCATCAGGTGGGCCAGGGGCACCCCGACCCAGGCCACCAGGGCCACGGCGGCGATCGCCAGCCAGCCCTTGGGGCCGAGGCCGGCCACCAGTCTTACGCTTGCAGGTGTGCGCATTGTCGTGCTCCCGGGATCAATCGACGAACCGGCCCTTGAGGGCGAACAGCCCCTGGGGTCGCTTCTGGATGAAGATGATGATGAAGACCAGCACCAGGATCTTGGCGATCACCGCACCGGCCCAGCCTTCGAGGAATTTGGTGACGATACCCAGGCCGAGGGCCGCCCACACGGCGCCGGCCAGTTGGCCCACCCCACCGAGCACCACCACCATGAAGGAATCGACGATGTAGCCCTGGCCCATGTCCGGCCCCACGTTGGCGATCTGCGACAGGGCTACACCACCGAGGCCGGCAATGCCGGAGCCGATGCCGAAGGCCAGGGTGTCGATGCGTGCGGTGGGCACGCCGACGCAGCCGGCCATCGGGCGGTTCTGGGTGACGGCGCGGACGAACATGCCCAGGCGGGTCTTGTTCATCATCAGCCACACCAGCAGCAGCACGAAGCCGGAGAAGGCGACGATGATCAGGCGGTTCCAGGGCAGCGAGAGGTTCTCGGCGAGTTGCACGCCGCCGGACATCCAGGCCGGGTTGGCCACTTCCACGTTCTGGGCGCCGAAGAGCAGGCGGGCAGCCTGGATCAGCACCAGCGACAGGCCCCAGGTGGCCAGCAGGGTTTCCAGCGGACGGCCGTAGAGGTGGCGGATCACCGTGCGTTCCATGGCCATGCCGACGGCGGCGGCGACGAAGAAGGCCACCGGCACGGCGGCCACCACGTAGTAATCCACGTAGTCCGGAAGGTGACTGCGGAACACGGCCTGCATGGCGTAGGCGGAATAGGCGCCCACCATCAACAGCTCACCGTGGGCCATGTTGATGACCCCCATCACGCCGTAGGTGATGGCCAGGCCGAGGGCGGCCAGCAGCAGAATGGAGCCAAGGGAGATGCCGGTGAAGACCTGCCCGGCGGTGTCGCCCCAGGCCAGCCGGCCATCGATGGCCTTGATGGCGGTCTGGGCGGCGAGGCGCACCTTCTCGTCGGGCTCGACGAAGTCGTCGCCCTGCTTGTCGAGCAGGCCGAGCAGCAGGGCTTTGACCGCCGGGCTGCTGGTCTCGCCCAGCGTGTGCACGGCCTTGAGGCGCTGCGCGGCGTCGGGACTGCTCAGGCTGGCCTGGGCCTGCAGGCGCACCAGGATGTCCTTGATCGAGAGGTCCGTCTCCTGGGCCACGGCCTTGTCCAGCAGGGGCAGCAGCGCCGCGCCGTCCCCCATGTCGGCGAGGAGTTGGCGGGCCGCGGCGAAGCGCTCGGAGGGGTCGGTGGAGAACAGGCGCAGGGCCGCCAGGGCCCCGTCCACCTGCTGGCGCAGGCTGTTGTTGAGACTGAGGGTGTCGGGGCTGGCGGGCGCCGGCTTGAGGGCGGCACCGCTGGCGGCATCGAGCACCTGATCGCCGGCCAGGATGACCAGACGCTCGCCAGCCACGGCCACCGCATCCTCGGACAAGGCCTTGAGCAGGCGTTGGGCGTCGGCATCGTCGCCCGCGGCGGCCAGGCCGGCCACGGCGGCCTGCTTGTCCTCGAAGTCGTCGGAGGCCAGGCCCTTGAGGATGGCCGGATCCAGCGCGGCACCGGCACTGCCGGCCCACAGGACGGCCGCCAGACAGAGCAGCGAGAGTATTCGTTTCATGGTGATTCCCCGGATTCGGGTGGTGTAGGGGGCGGCCTCAGCCGCCCGCGGACGTCGATCTGGCACCTGCGGGCGGCTGAAGCCGCCCCTACATGGCCCCTACAGGTCTGCCGCTTACAGCTTCTGCTTGCTTTCGTTGCCCGGGATGAAGGGGCTCCAGGGCTGGGCGCGGATCGGGCCCTTGGTCTTCCAGACGGTGTTGAACTGGCCATCGGCCTTGATCTCGCCGATGAAGACCGGCTTGTGCAGGTGATGGTTGGTCTCGTCCATTTTCAGGGTGAAGCCGGACGGGGCCTTGAAGGTCTGCCCCGCCATGGCGGCGATGACCTTGTCGGTGTCGGTGGACTTGGCCTTCTCGACGGCCTGGGCCCACATGTGGATGCCGACGTAGGTGGCTTCCATCGGGTCATTGGTGACCACGGTGTCGGCCTTTGGCAGCTTGGCCTTCTTGGCCCAGTCGCGGTACATCTTGATGAACTTGTCGTTTTCGGGGTTCTTCACCGACATGAAGTAGTTCCACGCCGCCAGGTGGCCGACCAGCGGCTTGGCATCGACGCCGCGCAGTTCTTCCTCACCCACCGAGAAGGCCACCACCGGCACGTCCTTGGCCTTCAGGCCGGCGTTGCCCAGCTCCTTGTAGAAGGGCACGTTGGAGTCGCCGTTGATGGTGGAGATCACTGCCGTCTTCTTGCCTTCGCCGGCGAACTTCTTGATCTTGGCGATGATGGTCTGGTAGTCGGAGTGACCGAAGGGGGTGTACTCCTCCATGATGTCCTCGTCCTTCACACCCTTGCTGTGCAGGAAGGCGCGCAGGATCTTGTTGGTGGTGCGGGGGTACACATAGTCGGTGCCGAGCAGCACGAAACGCTTGGCGGAACCGCCTTCCTTGCTCATCAGGTATTCCACCGCCGGGATGGCCTGCTGGTTGGGGGCGGCACCGGTGTAGAAGACGTTCTTCTCGAGTTCCTCACCCTCGTATTGCACCGGGTAGAAAAGCAGACCGTTGAGTTCCTTGTAGACCGGCAGCACCGACTTGCGGGACACCGAGGTCCAACAGCCGAAGGTCACCGCCACCTTGTCCTGGGACAGCAGTTGGCGGGCCTTCTCGGCGAACTTGGGCCAGTCGGAGGCCGGATCCACCACCACCGGCTCGAGCTTCTTGCCGAGCACCCCGCCCTTGGCATTGATTTCCTCGATGGTCATCAGCGCGGTTTCCTTGAGGGCAGTCTCGGAGATGGCCATGGTGCCGGACAGGGAATGCAGGATGCCCACCTTGATGGTGTCGGCGGCGTAGGCACTGGCGGACAGGCCACCGATGGCGGCGATGGAGGCGGACAGTACGGCGGCCTTGATGAAGGAACGGCGGTTTTGCATCGAAGACTCCTTGGTCAGTGGTTTCGGTGTAATGCGGTGCAGCAATGGAGCGCAGGTTACGGAGCGCTCCCCGACCCAGGAATACGTCAGATTGCGTAGGTGCTGCGTAGTCCGCCCGGGCCGGGCCGGGGTCGGCTAGAATCTGCGCGTTGCCAAACTCGCTTGCTCACCATGTCCCACCCCGATCCGGCCGAAGTCGAACGTCTTCTCAAGGGCATCAGCATCCCCCCGCGCCCCGAAGTCCTGGCCCGCCTGCAGAAGGAGATCGAGTCACCCAACATGTCGCTTACTGCGGTGGCACAGATCATCACCAGCGACGTGGCCCTGTCGGCCGCCGTGGTGAAGGTGGCCAACTCGCCGGGCTTCGGCCTGAGCCGCAAGGTGACCACCGTGCAACAGGCCATCCCGGTGCTGGGCTCCCGCACCCTGTCCAACCTGGTCGCCGGCATCAGCCTGCGCAGCAGCCTGTCGTCGAGCACCGTGCGCCTCGACCGCTTCTGGGATTCGAGCCTGCGCAACGCCCAGCTGTGCGCCCGCCTGACCCGAGAGTTCCGCGGCGTGCCGGCAGAGCATGCCTACACCTTCGGGCTGTTCCACGACTGCGGCATCGCGGTGCTGATGCAGCGCTTCCCGGACTACCGGGAAACCCTGCAGCTGGCCAACGGCGACACCACACGGCCCTTCACCGAGGTCGAAGAGGCCCGTCATGCCACCCACCATGCGGTGATCGGCTACCTGCTCACCCGCAACTGGGGCCTGCCGGACGACATCAGCCAGGCAACCCTGCTGCACCACGACCTGAGCATCTTCGACGGCAATGCCGACGCGGCGGCGGCACGCTGCCGGACCCTGGTGTCCCTGGCGGCCCTGGCCGGCAGCTTCGTGGGCAGCTTCATGCGCATGAACGAGGATTCCACCTGGGCCCGCGGCCGCTCCGCGGTGATGGCCCACCTGGGGCTCGGGGAGAACGATTTCCACGACCTGCGCGAGATGGCCTTCGAACTCCTCGAGCAGCTCTGAGCGCAGCGCTCCCCCTCTGCCCATGCATTCCGCAGCCCTTCCGATCTATCCCGTCAGCGGGATCCGCAGCATTGAGGCACTGGCCATTCCGGGGGCTGTACCACCGCTGATGGAGCGGGCCGGTGAAGCCGCCGCCACGCTGGCCTCGTCCCTGCTGAAGGAGCCCTCCGCGGTGCTGATCGCCTGCGGCCCCGGCAACAACGGTGGCGATGGCTTCGTGATGGCCCGCCTGCTGCGTCAGGCCGGGCACCGGGTGCAGACC
>JAFLDU010000196.1 GCA_017309145.1 Zoogloea sp.
GCGCTCGCCACTGGCGCGGATCAGCACATCCTCACCGACAGCCCAGGCGGCCAGCCAGTCGGCACGATAGACCTGGTACTGGTCGAACAGATCGGCCAGGCGCTCGGCCAACTGAAAGCGCTTGCGCTGGTCGCTGTCGGAGGCCAGGAAGCGCCGCAGCGGCGCATAGGCTTCACGGACCACGACCTCGGGCAGCAGGCGCACCAGACGCCACACCAGCAGGGGCTTGTCGAAGGGCGAGGTCTCGGGCACCGCCCCGGTACCCAGCACGGCGCGGTAGGCCTGCCACAGGAAGCGCGACGGCAGGGACAGGTCGAGCCCGGCGGCGATGCCGCAGCCACCGCCCCCGTCCGCATCGGCGTCCTCCGCCAGGGCCAGGCGCAGCCATTGGGCGATGCCATTGCTGTGGACCAGCAAGGTCTCGGTTTCGAGGGGCGCCAGGGGATAGCGGTGGATCCAGGCAACCATCAGGTCGCGCAGGGATTCCGGGTGATTGCCGTGGACCAGCATCAGACCGGGGGGCAGCGCTTCGGGACGCACGGGGAGACTCCGGAAAATAAGGGGCAGTGGCAGGCCATCGGCACCGGGTCACGCGGGGCCGGCGCCGGCCCCACACTCAGGAGCGGCAGCCGGGCCCGGCGGTGCAGGCGGCCCGGACGCTCAGCGGATGCAGACCTTGCGCACCTGCTTGATGTCGGTGAAACCGGCCAGGACCTTTTCGATGCCGTCCTGGCGCAGGGTCCGCATGCCCTCGTCGAGGGCTGTCGACAGCAGGCTGGCGACGCGGGCGCGCTCCTGGATGAGCGCCTTGACCCGGTCGGTGCCGACCATCAGCTCATGCAGGCCGAGACGGCCCTTGTAACCGCCTGTGCAGTGCTCGCAGCCCACCGGCTCGTACAGGGTGAAGCGCCCCCTATCGTCGGCGTAGCGCTCCCGCCACCCCGACAGCACGGCCTGGCGTGCCGCGTCCTCGTCGGCCAGGAAGGCCGGCGTGTGACGGAGATCCTCACAGTAGTCGTCGAGCAGGTGGCGGATCTCGTCCTCCCCCGGGTGGTAAGCCTTGCGGCATTTGCTGCACAGGCGCTTGGCCAGGCGCTGGGCCAGCACGCCGAGCAGGGCATCGGCAAAGTTGAAGGGGTCCATGCCCATGTCGAGCAGGCGCACGATGGACTCCGGTGCGCTGTTGGTGTGCAGGGTGCTGAACACCAGGTGACCGGTGAGCGAGGCCTCGAGACCAATGGAGACGGTTTCCTTGTCGCGCATTTCACCGACCATGATCACGTCGGGATCGGCACGCAGGAAAGAGCGCATCACGGTGGGAAAGTCGAGGCCGGCCTTGCGATTGATCTGCACCTGGCGCAGGCCCTTCTGGGTGATTTCCACCGGATCCTCGGCGGTCCAGATCTTGGTCTCCGGGGTGTTGATGTGGCCCAGGATGGAATGCAGGGTGGTCGTCTTGCCCGAGCCGGTGGGGCCGCACACGAAGAAGATGCCGTAGGGCTTGGAGATCGTCGCGGCCAGCCGCTCGTAGTTGTTGTCGAGCAGGCCGAGCTTCTCCAGCGGCAGGGGCTCGCTGTTGGCGAGCAGGCGCATCACCACGTCCTCCAGGCCCCCGGTGGTCGGCACCGTCGCCACCCGCAGCTCGATGTCCAGCGGGCCGAAGCGGCGGAACTTGATCTTGCCGTCCTGGGGCTTGCGCCGCTCGGAGATGTCCAGGTCGCACATGATCTTGATGCGGGTGACGATGGGGCTGCGGTAGCTGGACGGGATCTCGATGTAGGGGACCAGGGTGCCGTCCCGGCGGAAGCGGATCTGGGTCTTCTCCTTGCCGGGGCGGGGCTCGATGTGGATGTCAGAGGCTCCCTGCCGGTGGGCGTCCATGATGATCCGGTTGACCAGCTTGACCAACTCGTTGTCGGCCGCCGCGGAAACATCCTCGGCAGTGCTGCTGGTCTCACCGTCGTCGTCGGTCATGTCCGACAACAGGTCGCTCACTGAGGCGTCGTCGGTGGCGCTGCCGCCAAAGAACTGGGCCACCGTCTGCATGAACTCCAGGTGCGTGGTGACACAGAAGACCGGAGTGGCCTTGGGGAAGACGTTCTGCACCACCCGCGAGGCCAGGGCCTGGTCCGGGTCGGTGACCAGGATCAGCATGCCCTCGGTGTTCTCCTCGAGGGGCAGCCACTCGGCCTGCTGGACGTAGTCGCGCTTGAGGTTGCGCAGCAGGTCGAGGGGTCGCACCCGGTCGGGGCGATAGGGCTCGTAGGGCACACCGAAGAAGCGCGACAGGGCCACCCCGATATCCGAGGGTTTGAGCTTGAAGTCCCGCAGCAGCAGGTCTTCCAGGGACACGCCTTGGTCGCGGGCCAGGCTGGTGGCCGCCTCGAGCTCGGCACCGGTCAGCTTGGCCTCCTGCACCAGCCCCTCGTACTTGGACTTGGGCTGGACGAGGGCATGACGTCGCTTGGCAAAGGCCACGGCGAGAGTCTGGCCGAGGCCCTGGATGCCCTCCTCGGCAATGGCCGAGAACGGCTCACCGTTGCGGCTGTTGATGAGCTGGATGACGCCGATCACGTCGCCGCTGTCGGGTGCCGCGATGGGGGCCACCAGCATCTGGTGGCAGCGGTAACCGCTGCGCTCATCCACCTCCCGCCGGAACTCCATGCGCGGGGAGATCGCCTTGAGTTCACGATCATCATAGACGTCGTGGATGTTCAGCATCTTTCCGGTGAGCGCGACATAGCCGGAGACACTGTTCTCGGCGATGGGCAGGCGGATGGTGCGGATGGTGTGCAGGCCGGTCTTGAGTCGCGACGAGATCGTGCTGCGGCTCTCATCCACCACGTAGATGGTCAGCCTGTCCGCAGCAAACAGGGCACAGATCTCCGCCGACAGCTCGAAGATGATCTCGTCGATATTCTCGGTGGCGTGGACACGGTTGGTGACCGTCTGGAGGCCCTTGAAGAAGGCCAACCGGCTGGCCACATCGCTTGATCCGCCACGTTGGATAGCACTGCTCATGATTCGCTCGAATTCCGGAAAAGAGGGCCCCGACAGCACGGGGCAAGGGCTCGGCCGTGACGCAGGAACCGCCTCCGGCATGCATATCAGGCTATATCGTCAGCTCCAGGCCGTTATGGAGGGCCTTGGGGGAAAAGCGCCCGCAATAGCCGGCGATCTCCTCGAGCGTGGTCCTGGCACGGCTGGGCTTGAGGTGGGTGATCCATACCTCGGGATTCGACTTGATCCGCTCCAGGAACAGGGCCAGCAGGCTCGGACAGAGGTGCCGGGAGGCCAGCGCCAGGTCGTGCAGGGCATCGGGGAAGGCGGTCTCGACCAGCAGGTAGCGCAGGTCCGGGATCTCGTTGATGGCGGCGATCAGCGGCTCGGAATAGGCGGTATCGCCGGAGAAGACCAGGCTGCCCCCCTCGCCGGACAACTGGTAAGCCACTGCCGGCACCGTGTGGAGGGCCGGCAAGGCCTTCATGAAGCGCCCGCGGCCCAGCTTGGCCACTTCGTCGACACGCATTTCCTGGAAGCACAGGAAGGGATTGTGGCGATCCGGGATCGACGAGAAGTCCGGCCACACCAGCCAGTTGAAGATGTGGGAGCGCAGGATGCGCAGGGTCTCGGCTGTGGCATGCACCACAATGGGCATCGAGCGTGCCTCGCCCACCGTGTCCACCAGCAGCGGAATCATGGCGATGTGATCAAGGTGCGCATGGGTCACGAAGATGTGGTCGATGCGAACGAGCTCCTCGAACTCCAGGTCCCCCACGCCGGTCCCTGCATCGATCAGCACATCGTCATCGACGAGCAGGGCCGTGGTGCGCTGATCGCGTCCGCCGATTCCGCCGCTGCATCCGAGCACCCGCAACTTCATCTTGATTCCATGGATCTCCGCTAGGGGGACTGCACGAGGCTGCCGCGGAGATCCGCGGCCCAACTGCACTCCAGTACAACAGGATACGTTCCGCCGGAGCCGCCATGCGTCAGAAAAATCACACTGACCTCCTGACGCACCGGCTTTCTCAGGCCTGCACGGCCTGGGAGAAGAACTCCATTTTCACGCCGGCGATCTCAATGATGTCGTGATCATTGAGGCGATGGGCCTGGGCATCGAGGGAGTGCCCATTGACGACCGGGAAGACGGTGCCTTCCACATGGGTGATGAAGTAGCCGTGGGGCCGGCGGGTGATCACCGCCACCTGGGTGCCTGGCTTGCCGAGGGTGGTGAGGGACTTGGACAGTTCGAGGGTCCGGCCGGCATGGGTGCCGCTGAGGATCTGGATCATCCCGATTGAACCCACCGGGGCCGCATTCGACGCGGGCAGTGCGCCCGCTGCGGGCGCCTCGCCGGCCACCCCCGCCGTGGTGGAACCGAAGACGACCGCCTCATCCTGCTCGGAGGGGGTTCCGGCCTGGTCCGCCACGAACTTGATACGGTACTTGCCCAGTTCGACCACGTCGTTGTTCTGCAGCACATGCTTCTTGACGGGCTGCCCATTGACGTAGGTCCCGTTGGTGCTGTTGAGATCCTCGAGAAAGGCATCGTTGAGAATAGTGACGATGGCCGCATGCTCGCCACTGATGGCGAGATTGTCGATCTGGATGTCGTTGTGCGGCTTGCGGCCGATGGTGGTGCGCTCCTTCTCGAGGGGCATTTCCTTCAGCACCAGTCCATCCATGCTCAAAATCAACCTGGGCATTGCTTTTCCTATCTGAAACCAGCCTTAACCGAGTTCTGTGCCGAGCCGCGTGGCGGAACAGGACGAAATCACGATGACCGACACATTATCCATGCCGCCCCGATCGTTCGCCAGATCAATGAGGTGTTCGGCCGCAAGAGGAGGATTGACACCCAGGGTCGCCAGGACCTCCGCGATGTCGACGTCCGGCACCATGTCCGTCAATCCGTCTGAGCACAGAAGGTAAATGTCCTCAGGTTCGAGGTGCATGACGGCCAGATCGGGCTCCACGTGCTCATCCACCCCCACCGCACGGGTCAGCAGGCCGCGCAACAGCGCGGTGCCGGGCGAAACGGCATCAATCATGCCCGCGTCCCACTGCGCCCGCAACACACTGTGGTCGCGGGTGAGGCAGCGCAGGCACCCCCGCCTCAGCTGGTAGAGGCGCGAATCTCCGACATGGGCATGCAGCAGATAGCCGTCGGATCGGAAACAGGCACCGACCAGCGTGGTCCCCATTCCCCTGAGCCCCGGATCTTCGGCAGCCGCATTGCGGACCCGGCCATTGGCGAGCCAGATCGCCTCACGCAAGTCTTCCTCCTGCGGGAAGGCCGCTGGGCCGCCTCGCTCCATCCACTCCATCCAGGCCGCCACTGCAATCAAGGCTGCTTCCGCGCCACCCGCATGCCCGCCCATGCCATCAGCCAGCACCGCCAATCCGCGATCCGCGCTGCAGGCCACGCGATCTTCGTTGCGCAGGCGAACCTGACCCGTATGGCTCGCCATCGCCATCCGCCAGATCGGGGAGGGATTGCCAGCTTGCGGAGGAGAATTCGGTGTAATGCCCAAGATCAACCCTGTTCATGCTCGCGCCTCGCCCTGCTCCGGTGCTTCGGGACCCGGAAGCGACGCCAAAAACAAAAAACCGCGCCCGGGCGTGAGCCACGGGCGCGGTGCATTCCAGGCTGGAAGACCTCTTACAGCATGGCCTTCAGCAGCTTGCCCATCTCGGACGGATTACGGGTCACGGTGAAGCCGCAGGCTTCCATGATGGCCAGCTTTGCGTCCGCGGTGTCAGCGCCGCCGGAGATCAGCGCGCCCGCATGGCCCATGCGCTTGCCCGCGGGGGCAGTCACACCGGCGATGAAGCCGACGATCGGCTTCTTCATGTTGGCCTTGCACCATTCAGCGGCTTCAGCTTCGTCCGGGCCACCGATTTCGCCGATCATGATGACAGCGTCGGTGTCGGGGTCGTCGTTGAACATGCGCATCACATCGATGTGCTTCAGACCGTTGATCGGGTCACCACCGATACCGACGGCGGAAGACTGGCCCAGACCGATTTCGGTCAGCTGGGCGACAGCTTCGTAGGTCAGGGTGCCGGAGCGGGAAACCACGCCGATGCGACCCTTGCGGTGGATGTGGCCCGGCATGATGCCGATCTTGATTTCATCGGGAGTGATGAGACCCGGGCAGTTCGGGCCCAGCAGCAGGGTCTTCTTGCCGCCGGCGGCTTCCTTGGCCTTCATCTTGTTGCGCACTTCCAGCATGTCCCGGACGGGGATGCCTTCGGTGATGCAGATGGCCAGGTCGAGGTCGGCTTCAACGGCTTCCCAGATGGCGGCAGCGGCGCCAGCGGGCGGCACGTAGATCACGGAGACGGTGGCACCGGTTTCAGCGGCAGCTTCCTTGACGGAACCGTAGATCGGCACGTCGAGGATCTTCTCGCCAGCCTTCTTCGGGTTCACGCCGGCGACGAAGCAGTTCTTGCCGTTCGCGTACTCGATGCACTTCTCGGTATGGAACTGACCGGTCTTGCCGGTGATGCCCTGGGTGATGACCTTGGTGTCTTTGTTGATCAGGATGGACATTCGGTAACTCCTTACTTGACCGCGTCGACGATCTTCTGGGCCGCTTCGGCCATGGTGTCGGCAGCGATGATCGGGAGGCCCGAGTCACGCAGGATCTGCTTGCCGATCTCTTCGTTGGTGCCCTTCATGCGGACGACCAGCGGCACGGACAGCTGCACTTCCTTGGCCGCGGTGACCACGCCGGTGGCGATGGTGTCACAGCGCATGATGCCGCCGAAGATGTTGACGAGAATGCCCTTGACCTTAGGGTTCTTGAGCATGATCTTGAAGGCTTCGGTCACCTTCTCGGTGGTGGCACCGCCGCCCACGTCGAGGAAGTTGGCCGGCTCGGCACCGAACAGCTTGATGGTGTCCATGGTGGCCATGGCCAGACCGGCGCCGTTCACCAGACAGCCGATGTTGCCGTCCAGGGAGATGTAGGCCAGGTCGAACTTGGAGGCTTCGATCTCGTCGGCATCTTCTTCGTCCAGGTCGCGCATCTCGACGATCTCGGGATGACGGAACAGGGCGTTGGAGTCGAAGTTGAACTTGGCGTCCAGAGCCTTGATGGTGCCGTCGCCTTCGTGGATCAGCGGGTTGATTTCCGCCAGCGAAGCGTCGGTTTCCATGTAGGTGGTGTAGAGCTTCTTGAGGGTGTCCACGGCCTGGGCGATGGAACCTTCAGGAATGCCGATGCCCTTGGCGAGGGTCAGGGCCTGCTCGTCGGTCAGGCCGGTGGCCGGATCGACGAAGACCTTGATGATCTTCTCGGGGGTCTTGTGGGCGACTTCTTCGATGTCCATGCCGCCTTCGGAGGAGGCCATCATGGCAACCTTCTGGGTGGCGCGGTCGGTCAGCGCGGCAACGTAGTACTCGTGCTTGATGTCGGCGCCTTCCTCGATCAGCAGATTGCGCACCTTCTGGCCTTCCGGGCCGGTCTGGTGGGTGATCAGCTGCATGCCGAGGATCTGGCTGGCGTACTGGCGCACTTCGTCCAGGGATTTGGCGACCTTGACGCCACCGCCCTTGCCGCGCCCGCCGGCGTGAATCTGGGCCTTGACGACCCAAACCTTGCCTCCCAGGGTCTCAGCTGCCTTGACCGCGTCGTCCACGGTCGTGCAGTGGATACCGCGCGGAACCGTAACGCCGAACTTCTTCAGGATTTGTTTGCCCTGATATTCGTGAATTTTCATGGTTGCCCTTCGATCGAAGTCTTGGCCCAACCGGGCCGCTTACGCTTGGTTGATGGGACTCTTCGGGGCCGCGCTGCGCCCCGCGATACATGCACCGTTCTCCCTCGTCCAGTACATATACCGCTCGCCCCGCACCGCTACCTGCCAACATTGGACGGCAGCGGAACGAACGATCCTGACCCCTCGGCAGACCGGCTCGGCCGGCTGGCTACGGATTGCGGATCAAATGATTATATACGACGAAAGTGAGGGCGCGGCCGCTTTCACGCTGCAGTGCACATCAAGTGTCCGGCCAGGCGGCATCAGGCCGGGTCCTTGCCCCGGTACCAGGGCTTGTAATAGCGCATCACCGTCGCGGAAGTGGTCTCCAGGGCATGACAGCGGTCGAGCTGGAAGGGCTTTTCGCCGGTGTCTTCATTCTCCTTGCGGAAGGTCGCGAAGGTCTGGATCGCCACCGTTGGCAAGGACAGCAGCAACTCGGTGATATGGGAGCAGCCCCGCACATCGGCGAACATCTCACCGACCGTACGGCGGAATCCACGCACCAGATTGAGCCCGATCAATTGCCGGTAGGCCGGGCCGATGGTGTCGCAACCACCGGGATAGGGCACCCAGTCGGATACCGCCTCCACATCCACCACATTGAATTCGGGGTCGATGGTGACCCGCAGCAGCAGGTCATGGACCGGATCGCCGGCGCGGCGCAGTCCAGAAGCAATCGGGTAATCCATCGCTTTGGTGTCGGTCAGGCGGGCGTCGAGATCGTAAAGGCCGTCATCGCGCAGAAATCCCTGGACTTCAATGCGACGGGTATGGACATGGCGACGCCGGGGTACGGGCGGAGATAAGGGCATGGCAATGAGACTCAGGCCGGAGAGACCATCAAAATCGGGTAAAGACAGGTAAAGAAGCATGAATCGCAGCCGACATTGCGTGACATTCCACACTCCACAACAAACCCGCGGGACAAGTCGGCGCGATACGCTGCAAACTTCTTTAGAATACTGTAGCTTCAACCCCGACGCACCGTGACGCTACGGCACCCGAGATGCCACCCTTGCCCAAGCCTGCCATCGCCCGTGACATTGTCAGAATTCGCAACGCTCCCTATTGATGAAAAGCGCGCGTAAGCCTCTCCCCCTCCTCATCGCGGCGCTCGTCCTCTCCCACGGCCCCATTGCAGGCGCTGTCGGAATGGGCGAACTCGTGGCTCATTCATCCCTCGGCGAGCCGCTGCGGGCCGAGGTCAGGATCATCCGCGACCCGGGAGAAACCCTCGATGCGGCCTGCGTGAAGGTGGTGTCCGGAGCGGCCGACGACGTCCCCTGGATCTACGCGGCACGCGTTCGGGTAGCCGGCGAGCATCTCGTGCTGACGACCCGCGAACCGGTCAATCACCCCATCGCAATGATCGGCCTGCGCATCGGCTGCGGCTCGGAACTTAGGCGGGATTTCACCCTACTGCTCGCCCCCCCGGCGATCCGCAGCGTTGCTACGCCCACCCTTGCACCCGCTGACGACATGGCCGACGGCGCACCGGTGCAAGCGCCCCAGCGAACGCGCCCGGCACGCCAAGCCCCTTCCATGAACACAGGTAGCGGATTAAAAGATGTGCGGGCAGCCTTGCAGGCGGTTACCCCTGCACCAGTGATCGAACCAACCTTAGAAGCGGTGAAAAAAATCTTATGAAGCCAAAAACAGATTCGTGG
>JAFLDU010000197.1 GCA_017309145.1 Zoogloea sp.
CCCCATCTATGCGGCCCTCCCGGCCCTGCGCCCCCCCACTCCAAGGCCGATCCGCGTCTTCATGTCCTACCCGCAGACCTACACCCCCTACGTGCGCCCCCTGGTGGCGGCCCTCAAGGGTCTCGGTGTCGACGTCCGCTGGGACATGGACCTCTCCTCGGGCGAGGACTGGGCCAGGACCCTGGGCCGGATGCTGGAAGAAGCCGACGCGGTGGTCTGCGTCGCCGGCCGCGACACCGCCGCGCGGGAGTTCCCCATGGCCGAGATCCACCGGGCCGTCGAGCTGGACAAGCGCCTGATCCCGGTGCTCGTCGAGCCCATCGAGGCGCCGCCCGAACTCACCGCGCGCATCGCTGCCAACCCCGAGCGGGACGGACGGCTGCGCTACCTGCTGGACGGCTGGCGGGAGAACGACTTCGACGCCCTGGTGGCAGAGGTCGCGGAACGCATCCGCCAGCGCCTGCGCGCACCGGAGCCCACGCCCAAGCGCGATGCCGCCCGGGCCGATGGCCCGGCCACCCGCCAGCTCAGCATCCGGGTGCCGCAAGCCGGCCAGCTGGAGGTCGAATGCGCCGAGGAAGGCGTGCGCCACACATGGACGAAGGCCTACGACCCGGCTGAGCTCGCCCTCGTTGCCGACGCCTTCCTGCACCAGACGCCCCGCACCGGCAAAGCCCTCTACGCCCTCACCGACCTCCTCGTCACATCACCCCTGGCCGGACTGCCCCACGCCGCCGCCTACCGCCTGATCCTCGCCCCGGAGGCCGTCCCGTGGCCCTGGGAGCTGATGCTGTCCCTGCGCCTGCACGAGCTGCGCCAGCCCATCCCCATATTGCGCCGCAGCGATGGCAGCCTCTTCTCGGTGCTGCGCGAAGCGCCCCGCCGGGCCCTGCTGGTCCATTCCCGGCTGCAGCCCGATGCCCCGATCCACGCGGGTGGACTCGACGCCCTCCAGGCCGCGGGCTTCGAGGTCATCATTGCGGCGGGCGAACCACGGGAGACGCTCCAGGCGCTCACCTCCGGTGATTTCGGCCTGGTCATCCTCAGCGGCCGCTCGCGGGAGAAGGACGGGCAGGCCGGCATGCTGCTGGGCGACGGCATGCTGCTGGGCAGCGACGACCTGGCCCAGCTGCGCCTCACCCCGGAAGTCGTGATCCTGCACGACCCGGAGGTGGATCACGGCGGGCTGGCCAGCCGGATGGCTCCGGCCCTGCAGAAGGCCGGCGTGCGCTGCGTGGTGGCCCCCGCCTGGCGCGCCGGAGGCCCGGCCGATGTCACCTACCACGACACCCTGCTGAGCCTGCTGGCGGGCGGCGGGCGTTTTGCGGACGCCCATGCCGGCGCAGTCGCGGCGTGCTTCGAGGCAGACAGGCACGATGGCCAGTGGGCGGCCTACCAGGCCTGGGGCGAGCCGGATTTCCGCTTCCCCGCCGCCCCCCCGGCCCCGGCCTGACACGCTCAGCCGGCGCGGGCGGCCCGGTATTTCTGCCAGCCGCTCCAGCTATACAGCCCCAGCCCGGCCCAGATCAGCCCGAAGGTAAGCAGGCGGGCCGGCTGCAGGGGCTCGCCGAAGATCAGCACGGCGGTGAGGAACTGCAGGGTCGGATTGATGTACATCAGCATGCCCACCGTAGCCAGATTGAGGCGCTGGGTGGCCGCCGCAAAGAACATCAGCGGCAGGGCGGTGATCGCCCCGGCCGCCGCCAGGAGCCCTTGGGTGGTACCGTCGAAGCCGGTGAACACGCCGTGCCCCTGGCTGCCCTGCCACAGGGTATAGACCCCGATCAGCGGCAGCATGGAACAGGTTTCCAGCCACAGGCCGGACAAGGCATCCACCGGCACCTGCTTGCGCACCAGGCCATACAGCCCGAAGCTGGCCCCCAGGAAGATCGAGATCCAGGGCAGGCTGCCGAGGGTCACGAACTCGCTGCCCACCGCCGTCAGGGCCAGGGCCACCGAAGCCCACTCCTTGCCGTTGAGCCGCTCCTTGAGCACGAGCATGCCGAGCAGCACATTGACCAGCGGCGTCAGGAAGTAACCCAGGCTGGACGCCACCACCTGGCGCTGATCCACCGCCCACAGGAAGGCCAGCCAGTTGGAGCCGACCAGCAGGGCCGCCACGAACAGGCGCAGCACCGTGCCCGGCTTGCGCGCCACGGCCAGGGTGGCGCCCCAATGACGGCGCACGGTGAGGATCAGGCTGACGAAGATACAGCCCCACACCGCCCGGTTGCACAGCACATCCACCGGACTCACGTGCCCCAGTTGCCGGAAGAACAGCGGAAAGAAGCCCCAGATGCCATAGGCACCGAGGCCGAAGGCGATGCCGGCGAGGGTGGTGCGAGGATCCACGGGATTGACGGGCTCTTCAGTGCGGCCCTCCAACTTACCATCGGGGACGGGGCAGCGCCCTTGGGGTTTTCCTCCACGCTGGCCGACGGGCCTACAATGCCGTCATTCCAATGCGAAAGTGTCCTCATCCATGCTGATCATCTTCAAATCCCCGGCCGGCGGCGACGTCATCATGTTCGAGAAGAACGGCAAGGACATGCTCACGGTACTGGGCAAGGACCCGGCCGACGCCAAAGGCATCGTCACCGTGGAGCAGCTGCCCGCCGCCATCGACACCCTGAAGGCCGCCATCGCCGCCGACAAGGCCCGCCAGGCCGAGCAGGGCGAGCCGGACGAGGCCGAGGCCCGGCCCGGCGGCGGCAATGTCAGCTTCTTCCAGCGGGCCGTGCCCCTGCTCGAACTGCTCGAGCGCTCCCTCAAGGACAAGAAGCCCGTCACCTGGGGCGTATAGGGGCGATTTTGGGGGCGGCGTAGGGGCGATGTAGGGGCGGCTTCAGCCGCCCACCCCTCATCAAGCCTCAGTCCGCGATCGCCTGTCCGTCCGGCACCACCACGGCGAACAGGTCGCCCAAGGCCGCCAGGGCCACCGCCTGTACGGTGGCCGCCTCCACCACACCACCGCCCGGCGCAGGCAGCGGGCGGGTGGCGGTGGCGGCGGCCGGCACCGTCACCGCAAAGCCGAGGTTGAAGGCGCCGCGGGTCGTCGAGTTGATGCACATGTGGGTCATGAAGCCGACCACCACCAGGTTCTTCACGCCGGTGGCCTGCAGGCGCGCTTCCAGATCGGTGCCGACGAAGGAGTTGGGGTAGTGCTTGACCACCACCGCCTCGCCCTCGCGGGGAGCCACCTTGGCGGCGATCGCCCCGTTTTCTGCACGGATGTCATAGGGCGAGCCCGGGCCGGCGTCGTGCTGGATGTGGATCACCGGGATGCCGAGGCTGCGGGCACGGGCCAGCAGCCGGGCGCATTCGTCCAGGGCCGGCTCCACACCGGTGAGCTGCATGATGCCCTCCCGGTAGGTGTTCTGCGCATCGACGATGATCAGGGCCGACGCGGACAGGGGCGCGGGCTCGGCGGGCAGGCCGGAAAGCTGGCGAAGGGTGTGGGCTGCAGTCATGCGTGTCTCCATGAAGGGGTTGTGGGGTATCCGTCCGCACAGGCTAAACTCTGCCGCCCCCTGCACAAATAGACATTCATGCCAGACATACCTGCAAAAATGCAGCCTCCGTCCCGGGTCCCCGACTGGGACGATCTGCGCTTCCTGGCCACCATCGGCCGGGAAGGCACCCTGGCCGCCGCCGCGCGCCGCCTCGGTGTGGACCAGACCACCGTGGCGCGCCGGCTGCGCGCCCTCGACGAGGCCCTCGGGACACCCCTGTTCGAGCGCCACGAGGGGCGCTGGCAGCCCACGCCGGTGGGAACCCGGGTGCTGGAGCGCTGTAGCCGCATCGAGGACGAGGTGGCCGGGCTGGTCCGGGTGGCGGAGGCCGGTACCCAGGCCATCAGCGGCCTGGTGCGGATCACCGCCGTCAGCGCCTTGATCGGCGATTACCTGGCCGGCCAGCTGGGCAGCCTGTATGCCCTGCATCCCGAGCTGAGCGTCGAGCTGATCGCCAGCAATGACAACCTCAGCGTGTCGCGCCGGGAGGCGGACATCGCCATCCGCCTGGCGCGGCCGGCGCGGGGCGACTTCCTGATCCGCAAGCTGGCC
The DNA here is from genome assembly GCA_017309145.1 of Zoogloea sp. Lineage (GTDB taxonomy): Bacteria > Pseudomonadota > Gammaproteobacteria > Burkholderiales > Rhodocyclaceae > Zoogloea. The sequence continues at coordinate 4,065 of JAFLDU010000197.1, forward strand.
GACGTGGGCTTTGCCATCTACGGCGCGGCCCAGGGCGACCTGCCGGTGCGCGCTGGCGACTGGGTGGCCTACAACCCCGATCTGGACCACACCCCGGAAATGCGCCAGCTGGCCGCCATGCTCGGGGATGGCAGGATCCGCCTGCGCTCCAACAGCCTGCGTGGCCTTGCCCGCGCGGTGGCGGACGGCATCGGCCAGGGCATCCTGCCGTGCTTCCTGGCCGACCCCGACCCCCGCCTGGCCCGCCTGTCCGGCCCCCGGCCAGTGCTGAGCCGCGAGCTGTGGATGCTGATCCATCCCGACGCCCGCCAGCAAGCCCGCGTCGCCGCCACCGCCGACTGGCTGGTGCGGCGCTTCGAAGCCACCGCGGAGGTCCTCGCCGGCGCCCCCTCCTGAACCGGCTCAGGCGGATTCCGGTCATGTCGCGGCCGCGCGGTGAGGTTCCATCAATGCGCAGACGACCTCTGCCGGGGATCAAGCAACGAGGAATTTTCCCGCACCGGGAACGACTTGAGCAGGCGAAGCGGCCGCCCCTTCAGATAAGATCGGGCGATGTTCCTGAAACGGTTTTTTACAAGCCTTCTCAGCCGGATGATCCTCTTCGGGCTGCTACTGGTGCTGCTTGGCGGCGGGGCCCGGTACATCTTTCTGTCCCGCTTCCTGCAGGAGGATCTGACCCAGGTGGTGTCGGCCCAGCAGAAGGCGCTGGCGGAGGCCGTGGCCCAGGACATCGACGGCAAGCTCGTCGAACGGGTCAACCTGCTGGCGCAACTAGGCAAGACGCTACCGCCGGCCTTGCTGACACAGCCGGCCCGGCTGGAGGCCTGGCTGGCCGAGCGGCACGAACTCCACCCGGTGTTTTCCCTCGGCCTGGTGGTGGCCGATCCCGAGGGCAGGATCATCGCCGACTTTCCTCCGATCAGCGGACGCCGGGGAGCCTCCGTGGCCGGGCAGGCGAACTTCCGCGCCGCAGCCGAGGGCAAGGGTGGTGTCGGACAGCCCCGGCGGGGCGATTTCTCCCACCAGTGGATGCTGCCGATCGGCCAGGCGGTGAAGGACGCCGACGGCCATGTACGGGCGGTGCTGATCGGCATCACCGCCCTCAACACCCCGGGCTTCCTCGACCGGATCTCCCATGGACGCATCGGCGAGGCCGGCGGCTTCCTGCTGATCTCGCCGGCCGACAAGCTCTTCATCGCCGCCAGCGACCCCGACCTGGTGATGAAGCCGACCCCGCCCCCGGGCGTCAACCTCCTGCACGACAAGGCCATGGCCGGCTTCCGCGGCACCGGCATCACCGTGAATGCCAAGGGCGTCGAAGAGCTGGCCACCATGATCAGCGTACCGAGCACCGGCTGGTTCGTGGTGGCCCGAATGCCCACCTCGGAAGCCTTCGCACCGGTACGCCGCGCCCAGGACACGGTGATCCGGCACAGCTTCACCGCCATGCTGATGGTGCTGCTGGTGGCCGGCTTCTTCATCCGCGCCATGCTCGGCCCGCTGCACCGGGCGGCCCAACTCGCCGACCGGATGACCCAGGGCGACATGCCGCTGCAAGCCCTGCCGGTGGTCCGCAATGACGAGGTGGGCCACCTCACCGTGGCCTTCAACCAGCTCCTGGACAAGCTGCACACCAGCCAGGTGGCACTCGAACGCATGGCCCACCATGACAGCCTGACCGGCCTGCCCAACCGCGTCCTGCTGGCCGACCGCATGCAGCAGGGGCTGGCCCGGGCCCGGCGCAACCGCACCTGGATCGCCGTGCTCTACCTGGACCTGGATGGCTTCAAGCCGATCAACGACGAGCTCGGGCACGAGGCCGGGGACAGGGCCTTGATCGAGGTCGCCCACCGCCTGTCGGCCACCCTGCGCCGCAGCGACACCCTGGCGCGGATCGGCGGCGACGAGTTCGTGCTGCTGGCCACCGACCTGTCGGGCGACTGGCAGGAGAGCGCCATCAGCCTGGCCAGCAAGTGCATCGTGACCTTGTCGGCAGGCGTGGACCTGGGCGGGAAGACCTGTCCGCTGGGCGCCTCCATCGGCATCGCGGCCAGCGCCGGACACGACACGCCGGACGCCATCCTGCTCGCCGCCGACCAGGCCATGTACGACGCGAAACGCGCCGGACGCGGCCGCTATGCGATGGCCACGGATCGCCGCGACGGCACGCGGGTCAGCTGAGCCCCTCGTCGATGAGGGCCAGCAGGCCGCGCATCTGCATGCCATCCGGACGCGCCAGGTCATCGAGCACCGAGAAATGGTGGCAGCCGGGCAGCGCCAGGTAGCGCACGGTCTGCCCCGCCTGCTGGGCGGCGAGGGCATAGTCCCGGGAATGACGCACCAGCTCCGGCAGTTCGTCGGCGCCCACGGTGACCAGAGTGGGCACCCCCTCGCCGATCTGCCGCAAGGGGCTGAAGGCCTGGATTTCCGCTGGGGTCAGTTGCAGTTTGTCGTTGAGCCAGCACAGGCTGATCGGCTCCAGATCCACCAGGGCGCTGATCGGCATCGCATGGGTCACCGCCGGATGGCTGCGGTACTGCGCCGTCAGGTGCCCACCGGCCGAGTGCCCGCTCAGCACCACGCGCCGCCCACGCAGGCCGAACTCGCCATCGGTGGCGGCCAGGTGGTCGAGCAGGCGGCCGATGTCAGCGACGATCCGGGTCATCGACGCCTCCGGGGCCAGGGTGTATTCCGCCAGCACCACGTCGAAGCCCTGCGCCAGGGGCCCCTCGGCGATGAAGGCGAAGTCCTCCTTGGTGGTGGCCTGCCAGTAGCCGCCATGGATGAAGATGAACACCGGTGCATCCGGCCGCCCGCAGGCGAAGCCATCGAAGCGCTGCCGCGGATCGGGCCCGTAGGCGGCACCACGCAGGCCGGGACGCGTCTCATAGAGGCGCGCGCTGCGGGCCTGGAAATCGGCCAGGATGGCCGGAAAGCCGGCCACCGCGCGGGTGTTGTTGTAGGCCAGATCGAGCTGAGTCCGGTCCAGGCCGCGATAGAGGGGCTGGTCGGCAGCGGTCGGCATGGAGTGATCGCGTGCGGGAGTGCTCATGGAGGGAGGCGGAGTCGGCAAAATGGTCGATTGATCCTGCAGAAATCGGCGGCGCCTGACTATCCGGATCCACCACCGGATGTGTCCGGCTTTTCCGGCCGGACAGCGCGGCGGGAAACGGTCGATGGACGCCGGTGCCGCAGGCTCTGCGGCTAGAATAGGTCCTCCCGCGGCCCCCCAAAAATACCGGTATCTGCCACGGGCCTGGCCGCTCCTCCACCTGCCCGTCGCGCATGTCCGATATCCCCGAGCCCCCCCACCGCCTGCACCAGCGCCTCCTTGCCCCTCTGCGCAGGCTGCCCCGGCGCAGCCTGCGGCGCATCGCCGTGGCGCTGCCGCTGCTGGCACTCGCCTATGTGCTGCTGTTGATCCCCTTCACCCCCGGCATCCGCGACATCCGCAAGGCCAAGGTGGAGCAGCCTGCCCGGGTGCTGTCGGCCGACGGCAAGGAACTCGCCGTGTTCAAGTGGGCCAACCGGCAGTGGGTGGGCCTTGCCGACATCTCGCCGCAGGTCACCGCCGCCCTGATCGCCACCGAGGACCACCGCTTCCGCGAGCACCACGGCATTGACTTCTACCGCCTCGGCGGCGCGGTGCTGCACACCTTCTCCGGCGACCGCCAGGGCGGCTCGACCCTCACCCAGCAGCTCGCCCGCAACCTGTTTCCGGACGAGATCGGCCGCGCGCCCACCCTGACCCGCAAACTCAAGGAAGCCATCACTGCCCTCAAGATCGAGGCCCTGTACTCCAAGGACGAGATCCTCGAGACCTACCTCAACACCGTGCCCTTCCTCTACAACGCCTGGGGCATCGAGATGGCGGCGCGCACCTATTTCGACAAGCCGGCGCGCAACCTGGACGTGCTCGAGGCCGCCACCCTGGTCGGCATGCTCAAGGGCAACAGCTACTACAACCCGGTGCTCAATCCGGAACGGGCCGTGGCCCGCCGCAACACCGTGCTGGCCCAGATGGTCAAGCGTGGTCAGCTCGACGAAAGCCGCCTCGCCGCCCTGCAGAAGAAGCCGCTGCGCATCGACTTCGAGCGCCAGCTCGAATCCCCCGGCCCGGCCCCCCACTTCGCCGTGCAGATCCGCAAATGGCTGATCAGCTGGGCCGACCGCAACGACTACAACATCTACGCCGATGGCCTGGTGCTGCGCACCACCCTGGACAGCCGCCTGCAGGCCCAGGCCACCCAGGCGGTGGTCCGGCGTGGCCGTCAGCTGCAAGGCCTGGCCGACCAGGCCTGGAACAGCCGCAAGGGCTGGTCGGGCAACCCCGAGCTGGTGGCCGCCTTCGTGCGCGAGTCGAAGGAGTACCGTGCCGCCGTGACCCGCAGCCAGGACCCGGACGAGACCCTGGCCCGCCTGCTGGCCGACAAGCCCTTCATGGACGCCCTGCGCCAGGACAAGACCCGCATCCAGGTCGGCTTCGTGGCCATGGACCCGCGCACCGCCCAGGTCCGCGCCTGGGTGGGCAGCCGCGACTTCGTGCAGGACCCCTTCGACCACGTCGCCCAGGCTCGTCGCCAGCCCGGCTCGACCTTCAAGCCCTTCGTGTATGGCGCGGCCTTCGACAAGGGCATGCGCCCCGCCGACACCCTGGTGGACCAGGCGGTGGAGATCCCGTTGAAGAACGACGAGATCTGGCGGCCCGACGACGAATCGCCGCCCAGCGGCAAGCCGGTGAGCCTGCGCGACGGGCTGGTGTACTCCCGCAACCGCATCACCGCCCAGCTCATGCAGGAGGTCGGCCCGGCCCGGGTGGCGCGCCTGGCAAAGAAGATGGGCGTGCGCCAGAGCCCGCTGGAGGAAGTGCCCTCCCTGGCCCTCGGCACCAGCCCCGTAACCCTGCGCGAGATGGTCAGCGCCTACGCCACCCTGGCCAACGGTGGCGGCTTCATCGAACCGGTGCTGGTGACCCGCATCGAGGACCGGGAAGGCCGGGTGCTCGAGGAGTTCGCCCCCACCGAAGCCGAGACCACCCTCGACGCCGGCACCGCCTACACCCTGCTCGACGTGATGCGCGGCGTAGTGGACCGGGGGACCGGGGTGGCCATCCGCAACCAGTTCGGGCTGCGCGCCGATCTGGCCGGCAAGACCGGCACCACCCAGGACAACACCGACGGCTGGTTCATCCTGATGCATCCGCAGCTGGTCGGCGGGGCGTGGGTCGGCTTCAACGACAACCGCATCACCCTGCGCAGCGACTACTGGGGCCAGGGTGCCCGCAGCGCCCTGCC
>JAFLDU010000198.1 GCA_017309145.1 Zoogloea sp.
GTTTTTCATTGATTCTTTAAAGCGCACTTATTATTGCTATTATGTTTCTTTATATTATTATTATTATAAATTTCGATTTTTTAATGATGGTTCAAATAGAAATAGAAATCCCATGGATGCCGGACAGCGGACGGCGCTGGCCATGCGCCTGCAGGGCGTGCCGCCGATCATCAGCAAGAACGTCCACCGGGCGGACTGGGCGAAGATCAACCCGGCGCTGCAGGGCAAGCTGGCGGAGGCGATGGGGCCCCGGGCAGCGGCCCCGATTGAGGGCGCCGACCTGGGCGACGGCTGGGCCGCCTTCCGGCCTGAGTCCGGTACCGTCGGCGTGCCGCGGGCGGAGATGCCCCAGATCAAAGCCGAGCACCGCGGAGCGATGGTGAATTTCATGAACGCCCGGGGCGTGCAGCACCAGGAGGAGACGGTGCCGGCCGCCAGCCTGAAGCCCACCCAGGCAGAGTTCTCCCGCGAGAAGGTGGCGCGGGCCAAGGCCTTCGACGGCGGAAGCCGCTCCATCCTGGTGTCGGCGGACAACCATGTGCTCGATGGGCACCATCAGTGGATGGCCGCCCGGGACAAGGGCGAGGACGTGAAGGTGATCCGCCTCGCTGCACCGATCAGGGATCTGATCGGGTTGGCGCACGATTTCCCCAGTTCCACGACCGCCGGCGGCGTGGACGGAGAGGTTGTGACCGCTCCGGCTGCCCTGGTGGAGAAATCGCCACAGAATGCCCAACCTCAGCCGAAAACCGGCGCGGATGCTGGGGTTGAAGGTGGTGGGCGAAGTGGCGAGTCTCCATCGCCGGCCGTAGGCCAAGCCCTGCAGATCCTGATGGACCGCACTGACGGGATTGGCGCCCCCGATGGGCTGGGCGGCCCGGAGCATGCGGACGCCCGTACGGCGATTGTCTCGGCCCTCACCGGCGAGCGCGCCGCGGACATCGAGGCCGCGCCGAACTTCAAGTTCCGCACGAGCGTGCCCCAGGTGGAGCGCCTGCTGTACGACGCGGCGGGCATCCCGGCGGGGAACCTGAGGGACCGCCGTGCGCCGTTCATGGATTGGCTGGACCAGCAGCAGGCAGGCGGTGCGGCGCAGGCCACGGCGGAGTCGGCCGCCCGGGCCGAGGCGCTGGACCAGGAGATGGCGCACAAGCTGCAGGAGGCGGAGGGCGGCGACACCACGGCAGAGCAGGATGCGCCGGCGGTTGGCCTGCAGTTCTCCCGCGGCGGCGGCCAGGCCGGCGAGTTCGTGGCTGCGCCGGATGGCTCCATCGACTTCGGCGAGATCACACCGGAGATGGCGCAGGCGATGCGCCGGCAGGCGGGGAAGATCCGGCTTCAGCACGGCGTGCAGAACGAGAACGGCACGGGCTGGGGCCTGGCCCACATCGAGGCGAACCACGGGAACCAGATCCGCAACGCCGGTTTCTCCTCGGTGGAGGGATTCGTCTCTTTCGTGGCGAGGAACTTCAACGAGGTGCTGCAGGCGACCAACCGCCAGATGCTGGTGGCGATCAGCGGCACGCGGCAGGATGTGATGTTCGTCCAGCTCGAACCAGCGGCCGACGGCGACTACTACCGCATCAACACCGCCTTTCCGGCCAGCCGTGACTATCTGGCGAAACAGCAGCGCAAGGGGATGAAGGTGCTCTGGGATGGGAGCGAACCCGCACCCGCTGTTACCGGACAACAGCCCCCATACGCTGGCGCGCCTGCAGAAGAGTCCGGGCAGGGCGCCCCCATCGCTCGGGGCCAGAGCACCCCCAGTGTAGCAAACCCAGATGTCGCCGGCAGCCCAACCGCCCAGAAGTCCGCGGCCCCTACCCTGCCCCGCCCCAGCATCACCACCGAATCCCTGCCCGCGATCTTCACCGAGCGCTTCCCGAAGCTGGCCGGCGCGATCCGCACCATGATGGACCGCGGGGCCCTCGGCCAGCCGGGCGGCCTGGTGGTGATCGGCAACACCCAGGAGTTTGCCGATCACTCCGGCCGGAAGCTGGATGACGCCGTGCAGCTCTTCGAATCCGGAGACGGCATCCACATCAACGGGCTGTACGACAGGAAAACCGGGATCACCTACCTGGTGGGCCCGAACCTCACTCAGGACTCCGCCTCCGCCGTGGTGCTACACGAGATGGTCCACGGCCAGCAGCGCCAGGCACTCGACCAGAAAGCCCTGGCGCTGATCGAAGGCCGAGCCAAGGAAGCGCCGGCCCTGCGCGCCTTCCTGGCTAGGGTGGCTGAGCGGATGGAGGCCGTCGGCGAAGCCGGCAATCCGTTCGAGGCCACGTCCTACATCGTGGAGATGGCCGCACAGGAAGGGCGGCAGAGCGGCTTCTCACGGGCGGACGGGCCCATCTTGGCCTGGATCGAGCACAACATCGGCCGGAAGGTGGCGGACATGGTTCGGGGCTTCGTCGCCACGGTCCGGGCATGGGCGCTGGCGCACGGCGTGGAGCTCAAGGCGATCACGGTCGATGACCTGGTGGCTTACGCCATGGCCGGGGTGGGCAAGGCTGCGCGCGGGAAGGTGGTGACGGATGGGAAGGCCGGGCCGGCGCCCGCGTTCTCTCGAGGATCGCCAGAAGGTAGCGATGTGGGGCGGGTTGCCGAGCGCCTCCGCGACACCGCCGCCCGCGCCGCCGGCCGGCCGCGCCCCGATCCGTCCGATCCCTTCTCTACCGAGAACACCCGGCTGCGCGAGCAGGACAAGTCCCTGTGGCAGAAGGCCAAGGGCCAGCTGCGCCGCTGGCTGGCGCCGGGCGGCCTGCTCCCCGATTCCGTCTTCGCCGAGAAGATCGCCCGGGACAGCAACTTCCAGGCGGTGGAGTTCGACGTCCGGCACATCGTGGGCGGCTTCGAGCAGGCCGTGAAGCAGGACTTCGGCGTGTCCTTCGACAAGCTCACCCAGGCCCAGCAGCGCACCCTCTCCGAGGCCCTGGCCGGCAAGGTGGCGGGCAGCCTGCCCGCGGCCACCAAGACGGCGGCGGTAGCGATGCGCCAGTACATCGACAGCCTGTCCGGCGAGTACCTGCAGATCATCCAGGGCAAGATCGATGCGCTGCAGGCCAAGGCCGAGCAGAGTGGCCGGGATGCCGACAAGGCCCAGGCGATCAACGAGATCGAGCTCTACCAGAAGATCCGGAACAACGTCGGCGCCTACGTGCACCGGTCGTACCAAGCCTTCGATGATCCGAAGTGGTTCCAGAAGGTGCCGACGGCCACCCTCAACGCGGCCCGGCAGTACCTGAAGGGCGGCTACATGGAGGGCGGGAAGACCAGTGAAGCCGAGGCGCTGCGCCTGGCGGAGGTGGCGCTGAATGAGATCCTGAAGAACGGCACGGCCTATGACTCGATGGAGAGCTTCATCGCCGAGGGCAAGCTGGGCGCCAAGGACTTGAGCGTGCTGATGCGCAGGAAGGACGTGCCGCCGGTGATCCGGGCGCTCCTCGGGGAATACACCGACCCGCGGCTGAACTTCACCAAGTCCGCCACGAAGATGGGCCGACTGATCTGGAACCAGCGTTTCCTGGATCGGGTGCGCGAGATGGGGATGGGGACCTTCCTGTTCGAGGGCAAGGACCGGCCGCCCTCGGCTACCACGCAGATCGCCGCCCAAGGCTCGGAGGTGTATGCCCCGCTGAACGGCCTGTGGACCTTCCCGGAGGTGGCCCAGTCCTTCAAGGATGCGCTGGGCAAGGAACAGATGGGCGAGCTGTACCGGTTCATCGTGCGGGCCAATGGGCTCGTCAAGTATGGGAAAGCCCAGCCGCTGGACGCGGAGGTCAAGACGCCTTCCGGCCCGATCCGAATGGGAGACGTCGAAGTGGGCGCTGTCGTGTGCGGCATCGACGGGCCGACCACCGTCACCGGCGTATTCCCGCAAGGGGAGATGGACGTTTACCGCCTCACCTTCTGCGACGGATCCTCCACCGAGGCGAGTAATGAGCACCTGTGGAATGTCGAAATCCTGGGGGCCGGCTCAAAAACGCTGACCACGGCGGAAATCATGGCGCTGCCCGCCTATCGTATCGCCAAGCGGCAAGTCGCCATCCCGCTTGGCCGGGCGCACTTCGACGCCTCAGATGTTCCGCTTGACCCGTACTTCATGGGCGTCTTGCTCGGTGACGGCAGCTTCCGTGGAAACATGGTCCGACTCTCCAGCCCCGACAAGGACATCATCGAACGGGTGCGCGCAACGCTTCCGGAAGGGTATGCAATCGATTCTCCGCCGTCGTGGGCTGCGATCGACCATGCCATCACGGCCCCCAATCGATCCGAAGGCCGGCGCCACAAGGTCAAGGCCGCGCTCAAGGATATGGGCTTGTGGGGGCATACCAGCCTGGATAAGTTCATCCCGGCCCAGTACCTGCGCAACACCGTCGAAGTCCGTATGGAGGTGGCTCGCGGCCTGCTCGACACGGATGGGTGGGTTGACCTTCTGGGGCAGCCCCACTTCGGTACATCCAGCCGGCGACTGGCGGAGGACTTCCGAGAGTTGGCCGAGAGCCTTGGCGCTTCGGTCATGTGGAACGAGAAGGAGTCGGCGTCCGGAAACACGGCCTACGATCTTGGCGTTCGGGTTGAAGACGCGCGCGCTTGGTTCTGGCTCTCACGGAAGGCTCAGAAGGCCACGCCGCGCAAGAAGCCCGCCAAGCGCACCATCACCTCCATCGAGTACGTCGGCAAGAAGCAGTGCCAGTGCATCATGGTGGATGACCCGCGGCATCTGTATCTGACGGACCGGTTCATCGTCACGCACAACACGGTGTTGTCCCCCACCACGGCCATGCGCAACTGGCAGTCGGCCATGTTCTTCGCCCTGGCCAACGGCCACTTCGACCTGACCCAGATGAAGAAGAGCGTGGCGGCCTTCCGGGAGCAGGTGCGGCAGAACGCCACCGATGGTGACCTTGCCTACCTGCGCCACCTGAAGGAGCTGGGGGTGGTCTATGACACGCCCTACGCGGGCGAGATGATGCGCTTCATCGAGGACGCCAAGGCCGACAGCGGCGTGGACACGGTGATGCGGGTCTTCGGCGCCAGCGATGGGGCGATTGCGAAGGGCCTGCGCGGCGTGAAGCAGATCAACCAGGTGGCCCAGGGCTTCTACAGCTTCGGGGATGACTTCTGGAAGATCATCGGCTTCGAGAACGAGAAGGCCGGGCTCCTTAAGGCAGGGCTGCCAGTGGCCGAGGCCGAGCGCGAAGCGGCCAAGCGTATCCGCGACACCTACCCCACGTATTCGATGGTGGGCGCCGGCATCCAGAAGCTGAGTCGCTTTCCGCTGATGGGCACCTTCGTGTCCTTCCCGGCGGAGATCGTGCGGACCAGCGCGAACATGCTGCGCACGACCGCCGCCGACCTGAAGAGCGACAACCCGGCCCTGCGGGCGCTGGGGATGAAGCGGGCGGTGGGCATGGCGGTGGTGTCCGGGCTGTTCTACGGCCTGGCCGCCCTGAGCAAGGCCGGATCAGGCGTGGACGACGATGAGGAGGAAGCACTGCGCGACCTGGCGCCGGAGTGGCAGAAGAACTCCACCTTCCTCTTCGCCGGCCGCGACGAGAAGGGGCAGCTCCGCTACTTCGACATGAGCTTCCTGGACCCTTACGGCTACTGGAAGCGGCCGATCACGGCGATGCTGCGGGATCAGCCGTGGGAGAAGTCGGCGGCCAGTGCGATCAAGGACATGCTCACGCCCTTCTTCGGGGCGGACATCGCCACCGCGGCGATCTTCCAGGTGCTGGCCAACAAGAAGGACTCCGGCGGGAAGGTGTATCAGGAGGGTGCCGACGCCCTCGACCAGACCGGCGCCATTGCCAACCACCTGCGCAAGGCCCTGCAGCCGGGCTTCGTGGGCAACATCGAGCGGCTGACACTGGCCGCGCAGGGCGTGCGCCGGGAGGGCAGCGGCCAGCCCTACGACCTCAACGACGAGATGACGGCGCTGCTGGGCTGGCGGGCTTCGACGATGGACCCGAAGACGGCGCTGTATTACCGCTCCTTCGAGTTCAACGACGCGATGAGCGAAGCCAAGCAGGTGCTGACGCGCACCCTGCGGAGCGTCAATCCGGTGTCGCCGGAGGACATTCGGGACGCCCGGGAGGTGGCGCAAAGCCGGCAGGCGGAGGCCTTCACCGAGATGCGCCGGTTGGTGCTGGCCGCCCAGGCGGCCGGGATGAACCCCGCCCAGATCCGCCAGGTGCTCAAGCAGTCGTCCATCTCCCAGGCCAACGCCGAGGCGCTGATGCGCGGCACGCCGCCACGCCTGGTGCTGGGCGTGCCGGCGGCGGCCAAGGCGGTGCAGCAGGCCCGGGCGATGGAGGGGCCGGAGTTCGCCCAGGAGGTGGCCCGGCGCTACCGGATGGCTTCGGGGATGTGAGCCCCGGCAGCAACGCGATGAACCAACAGCAAGGGGAAAACGAATGACCACCATCGATATCAAGGGCGCCGCCCGACTGATGAATGTCCACGTGCGGACCGCCGAGAAGCTGGTGGTGAGAGGCATCCTGCCGGCCGCACGGATCGGCCACGGCTACGTGCTGATGGAGCGGGATGTGCTGGCCTACATCGAAGCGCAGATCGCCAGCCAGACGGCGCTGAAACGGGAGAAGGGAGGGCGGCAGGGGAAGACCAGGACAGCGGTCGCCGCGGGCCTGGAGGCATGAGGAATTCGGACAAGTCGATTTCAAATCGACTCGCGCCATCCCCGCAGTTCGTGCAGCTCGAGGCGGCGGGATGGATCCGCCGGCGCGAGTACGACATTGCGCCGGTGGATGTGATGGGGGGCGGTGAGACGCCTGCCCATACACCGCGGATCGAACCGGCTGGCGGGCCCGGTGGTGGCGGAGAACGCCACGGCTGCCAGGCTGGGCCCGGCCCTTGTCGTCCTGGGATCTGGAGGAGTTCGGAGGGGTCAGATTTGAAATCGAACCCTTTGAAACAGCCGGCGCTTCCGCGCGGATTTTGGCCTTCTTGATCAGGCGAGCCTGTTGAAGTCGACCTGATAGCCGGCGGCCTTCATTTCCTTTGCAATCTCAAACTGCCAGTTCGTATCGTCAACGTAGACCACTCCGCTTATGTCACTCGGCAGTTCTACCGTTCCGCTCACCAACGGCACAACATGGGCTCGCGACAACTTCGCTATGAGGTAGCCGTGCTCAAAAATCACGTTCTGCCTTGCTCTCGGAAGAAGTTCGCCGTTGTCGGCTTTCGCTGTAGTGTTGCCACGATCATCGGGGGAGTAGAGAACTATCGCGAAGCCAACATCCGTGTACTCCTCAATCTTCTCGATGATCGTCATTCCGCGACTAGCTTGCTCGTGAAGGATGATGGCGACGTAGCCTAGCTTCTCAATGAAGCGCGCAGTCTTGGTTTTTAGCAGTTCGTCGTGGCCGTGGACAACGAAGATTCGATTCGACTTTGCCCCGCTTCCACCACTGCTTTTCTCAGGAGGCGTAGCTGGAACGGTATGCTCCTCGAACTCCCCATTCAAAACGTCGATTTTCAAAGAATCTATAAACGCCTCGCACGGCTCACCGTCTTCGCGTATGAAAACGTCAACATCACTCTCATTTCGCCCACAGGTGAACACTACCTTATGAAGCTTGGCGGAAAGACGAGACGAGGCGCCCGGAAGATTCGCGTCCAGGAACTTCTCAAACTGCCGCCTCCATGCCGCGAATCGTTCGTAACCGAATTCGCTCCCTCGCTGCGCGTACGCCGGCACAACGTCAGTTCTCAAGCGGTGGATAAATCTGTCTAACTGGGAAATGACTTCGTCTTTGTCCATTCGAGTTCTCACAATTGGAAGGGCGGTAAATCCCTTGCTGGCCTACCTGCACTGCACCTGGTCAGTTCGCCCGCCCATCGGGAAGCACGCGCCATGACCGGCAGCCCGATACCGGTCCACCATCTCTGCCCCGTGCTTGATGGCCAGGTGATTGGGTTCCCCCTGCTTCTTGTAGGCACCCCACCATGCGACTGCCGCATCCACCCACTTCTCGGATCCAGGACCATCGAGGTATGGAAAACGGGATAGGGTTTCGTTGATGGCCGCCTGGGTCAGCTGGTTGTCGGACGGAGGCGCCGCCGGCTGAGGTGCTGGAGGGGCCAGCGCCTGGGGGGCGGGCTCACCCTTCGCCTCCTCGAAGCTGAACTTGTTCGGCTGGGGCGGAAGTCCATAGTTCGGATCGGTGAATGGGTTCGTGCTCGCGGTGGAGGGCTGCGGGGCTGCCGGGCCGGCTGTAGCTGGATCGACGGAGAGTGGCGGGCTTGGAGGGGATACGGCCCCATTTTCCCAATCTTGCTGGGATAGCGGCGCATCCTGCTGCAACAGCATCGAAGCCGCAACGGTGAGGGAAACACCCACTGCAACGGAACCAAGGATCGCAGCTCCGACGCCGAACCTTGGCTTCATCCACCCATAGGCGAGAACGGCCAACACCGCGGGCGCAGGGCCTATCAGCTTTGCAAGCAGGAACATCCCTATCAACAGCAATGCCGACCGCCACCAGGAGACCTTCCCCGTGGCTTGCTCTGGAACAGCTTGCTGCTCGGCCTTCAGTTCAGCAACACGAAGGCTGATGTATCGAGCCATCGTCCGATTCTGATCGCCTTCCGCCTCGGCAAAGGCCTGCGCCCATATTCCTTGGATAGCTCGACGCTCCTCGATCTCCGAGATGGCCTGATCGTAGAAAGACCGTTCCCCTTCACCTGGGCTGGACGGCCGAGTGGCGGGCACCTTGGCCTGGGTCTTCCATCGGCTGACGACCGCTCCCCCAATGGATCCGAATACCGCGTACCAGAATATCCTCCCCAGAGCGCCGCCTTCGGGCTTCCCGACCATCGCATCGGCAACAAAGAGCGCGAACAGGAATCCGCCGACCATCCCAGCTAATACACCAAGAATCTGGCGCCACGACTCTACACCCGACCTACAGGCCAGGAACGCGATAGCCCAAGCGATCGGAAGGGCTGAAGCATGAGCAAAGGCCACGACGGCAACTGATTGGACAGGGGGCATAAAACTGCAGCGCAGATTGATGCAGGGGTTATAGCCCGCAGGACTTGTCCATCGACGCGGCATGGGACACATCTCCCAAGTGACAAAGTTCCGACCATTCCCGCTTGACGCTCCTCCGGTGTAGGCCTGATACTGAACCTGCCCCTGAAACAGAAGGGGTGCAGGATTGGCGTCCTGGAAATCACAAGGCCGATAAGGCCGCGCAAGCGGTTTTAATGAGATGGTCAGCCCGATCCCTACCCAGCGGACTACGCTGAGTAGGGATTTTTTTTGGAGGCCATCATGACTGCCGTGACGTTGATCGGAATCGACCTGGGCAAACACAGCTTCCACCTGCACGCACAGGATGCGGCGGGTCGAATGGTGTTTCGCAAGAAACTCACGCGTAGCC
>JAFLDU010000199.1 GCA_017309145.1 Zoogloea sp.
GAGCTGGTGCTGCTGGCCCAGGCCTGGCGCAGCACCGGGCAACGGGCCTACCTGGATGCCATCGGGGTGCTGCTGGACAGCTGGTTCGCCCAGTGCCCCTACCCCCTCGGCCCAAACTGGGCCAGCGCCCTCGAGGCCGGCATCCGCCTGATCAACTGGGCCACCACATGGCAGATTATCGGCGGCCCCGACTCCCCGCTGTTCATCGGCCCGGACGGCGAGACGCTGCGCCGCCACTGGCTCGACAGCGTCTGGCGGCACGCCAGCTTCATCAGCGGTCACCGTTCCCTGCATTCCTCGGCCAACAACCACCTGATCGGCGAGCTTGCCGGCCTGTTCGTAGCCAGCCTCACATGGCCGTGCTGGCCCGAAAGCCGCAGCTGGGAAGCCGCGGCACGGAGCGGCCTGGAACGGGAGATCCTGCGCCAGAACGCGGCCGATGGCGTGAACCTGGAGCAAGCCACCTCCTACCAGCAGTTCGTGTGGGACTTCCTGCTCTTCGCCCGCCTGGCCGCACAGGCTGCCGGACGGAATTTCACGCCGGCCTTCGGGCAGCGCATGGAGGCCATGCTCGAATACGTGGCCGGCATCATGGACGTAGGCGGACACGTGCCGATGTTCGGCGATGCCGACGACGGGCTCGCCTCCGGACTGTCACTAGGTGCCGGCGGCTGCCCCTTCCGCAGCCAGCTCGCCACTGGAGCGGTGCTGTTCGGCCGCGCCGACCTGGCCCGCAAGGCCGGGGGGCTGGACCTCCGCAGCCGATGGCTGCTGGGTGCCACGGCCGAGGCCCGCTTCGATGCCCTGGTACAGGCCTCCGGCCCAGCCACCCCGCGCACAGCCTTCCCCGACGGCGGCATCTACGTGCTCGGCGCGGCCCTCGACACACCGGACGAGATCCGCGTGGTGGCCGATGCGGCCCCCCTCGGCCTCGGCGGCATCGCCGCCCATGGCCATGCCGACGCCCTGTCCTTCACCCTCTCGGTGGCCGGCCGGGAGTTCCTGGTGGACCCCGGCACCGGCACCTACCACGGCCCGCGCAGCTGGCGCGACGGCTTCCGCGGCACGGCGATGCACAACACGCTGACCCTGGCCGACGAGGACCAGGCCATCAGCGGTGGCAAGTTCATGTGGGTGCGCAAGTACCGTTGCAGCGTACTGGCCTGGTCGTCCTCCACGGAAGTCGATACCCTCACCGCCGAGCACGATGGCTACCGCCGCCTGCCCGGCCGCCCGGTGCACCGCCGCAGCTGGCACCTGGACAAGGCCAGCGGCCTGCTGCGGATAAGCGACTCACTGCACGGCGGCAGCGCCCAGCTCGCAACCCTCCACTGGCACTTTGCCGAAGCCTGTGTGGTGACCGAAGTTGCAGGGGGGCTGGAGATCAACAACGACGGCGTGCGACTGCGCATGGAACTGCCGCCCGACGGTGACATCCGCATCCTGCGGGGCTCGGACAGCCCCTTCGCGGGGTGGGTATCACGGGCTTACGATCAGCGCAGTGTCAGCACCACGGTGATCTGGAAGGCCCGGGGCGCCTCAAGCCTTCCCATCGAGACCCGCTTCCGGCGGATCTGAGGATCGAGTCGTACCGGCGCCGGCCGCGGAGAGCCAGTTCAGCAGCCGGTCGAACAGGACCTCCGGCTCCACCGGCTTGGCGATATGGTCGTTCATGCCTGCCGCCAGGCAGGCAAGGCGGTCCTCTTCAAAGGCATTGGCGGTCATGGCCAGGATGGGCACCCCGGCGTAGCCCTCGACGCCACGGATGGCCTTGGTGGCGTCGATGCCGTTGAGGCGAGGCATCTGCATGTCCATCAGGATCAGGTCATAGCGCTCACGACGAACCCGCTCGACGGCGCTCAGGCCATCTTCAACCACATCGACGCAAAGCCCCACCTGGGTCAGCAGATCGCGGGACACCTCCCGGTTCACCGGTTCGTCTTCCACCACCAGCACGCGCCGGCCTGCAAAGTGCAAACGCAGCCTGTCTTCGGCACCGGCGTCTGGTGGCAGGCGCACCGCCTCCGCGCCGGGCTCCGCAGGGGCGGCCGCCGGCTGCAACACCAGCCTGAATGTGAAGCACGTCCCGCCCCCCGGCTCGCTACGCAGGCTGATCTCCCCCCCCATCAGGGCGATCAGGCGCCGGGTGATGGCGAGCCCCAGCCCGGTTCCGCCGTACTTCCGGGTCATCGAGCTGTCGGCCTGCTCGAAGGGCTTGAACAGCCGGGCCTGATCCGCCTCGCGGATGCCGATCCCGGTATCCTCGACCTCGCAATAGAGCACTGAGGCTTCAGCGGCATCCGTCTCCAGCCGCATGCGCACCGTCACCCGGCCCGCCTCGGTGAATTTGATCCCGTTGCCGACCAGATTGAGCAGGACCTGCTCGAGGCGCATCGCGTCGCCCTTGAAACTGCGCATCGCCAGCGCCTCCGGCACCTCCCGCAGCAGCCGCAGGCCCTTCTCCTCGGCCTTATGCCCAAGCAGGCCGAAGACGCTGTCCAGCACATTGCCGAGGCGGAACTCCGTATGCTCCAGGACCAGCCGTTCCGCCTCGATCTTCGAGAGGTCGAGGATGTCGTTGATCACGCCCAGCAGGTGGCGCGAAGTCTGGCTGATCCGCAGCAACCGAGGGCCGAGGCGACTCTCCCCCGCCTCCCTCAAGGCCAGATTGGTCATACCGATGATGGCGCTGATCGGAGTTCGCAGCTCATGGCTCATGTTCGCCAGGAAGCTGCTCTTGGCCCGGCTGGCAGCCTCCGCGGCCTCCTTGGCGACAGTCAGGTCGCGGGTCCGCTCCGCGACCAGTGACTCCAACTGATCCTGACGCCTCAGCAAGGCCTCCCGGACGGCAAACTCCGCCTGCCAGCGGCGCCACACCATCACCGCCGAGAAGCAGGTCAACAAGGTGAACATCAGGGCCAGCGAGACAATCACCACGGCTTCCTTGCGCCATGGCTGCAGGTAGTCAGTCGCAGCCTGCCCGACAAACAGGTAGAGAGCCTGGCCCGACACTTTGCGGTAGGCCATCCGGCGGCGGATGCTGTCCAGGGTCACCACCGTCTCATAGGTGCCAGCCTGTGGGTTAGCCTGAATGTTGTCGCGGGTCTGCCTGGACACCACCCGGTTGCCGACCGAGCGGCCGATACCTTCGTGCTCCGGGATGCGCACCACCAGCGCCATGTCGGCGTCACGCATGGAGATCACGCCGTGCTTGCCCACATCGAGGGAAGCAAACAGGCGCGAGAAATACTCGAGGGACAGGATGCCCAGCGCGACCCCGGCAAAGCGGCCGTCCGGCTCATTGATGCGGCGGGCTAGGACAATCACCCACTTGCCGCTGATGCGCCCGAGTACCGGCCTGGAGAGCACCACCGCGTCGGCGGGTGCCTCGCGCAGCGCCTTGAAATAATCCCGATCGGCGATCTGGATCACCTCGTGTCCGGCAGTATCAGTTCCGTACAGCACGCGGCCGGCCGCATCGGTCACGCGCAGGGCCGTGACCTCCGGCACCAGTCGCCGGGCCTCCTCGATATAAGAGTCGAGGGCCTCCTTGCGGATGGAGCCAGCTGCGCGCTGCCGCTCGGCCTCCCTGGCCACGGCGTGAACAGCCAGATCCACCTTGTCAAAGACACCGCTGACACTGGCCTCCAGTGAGCGCGCCAGGTTCTGGACCGCCTGGGTGGCCTGGTGCTCATACTGGCGCAGACTGTAGAACAGGGCCTCGCCTGCGAGCAGGAAAACCAGCGCATTGAAGAACACCACGGCTGCCACGAGGCGCGACACACTTGCAGGCTTCGATACTGGCGTGATGTCCATCCCGGGGCCCCTCGGACAGGCGGAGATGCACGGCGGGCACGGCCGGCATCGGATATCCGTGTCTTAACGGCCCAAGCCTGAGGATCTTGGGTCACCTCAAAGGTGACATTTTGTAACTCAGGCAGCGCGGCCAACGACCATTCAACACCGCATAGGCCACCAGCCCCAGCACCAGGCCCCAGAAGGCACCGCCGATCCCCAGCAGGCGGATGTTGGCCGCGGCCGCCAGGAAGGTGATCAACGCGGCCTCGCGGGACTTCGGGTCCGCCAGGGCATTGGCGAGACTGCCACCGATCGTGCCCAGCAGGGCCAGCCCGGCCAGCGTGGTGATGAAGCTCGCTGGAAAGGCCATGAAGACCGCCGCCAGCGTCACGCCGAAGACGCCGACGAGAATGTAGAAGATGCCCGCTGCCATGCCGGCCACCCAGCGCTTGGACGGATCTTCGTGTGCTTCCCGGCCGGTGCAGATGGCCGCCGTGATCGCCGCGATGTTGAACGCGTGGGCACCGAAGGGCGCCATCAGCAGGGAACCCAGCCCGGTGAGGGTCAGGATCGGGTTGGCGCTGGTCCTGAAACCGTCATTGCGCAGCACCAACATGCCGGGCATGTACTGGCCCGTCAGGGTGATCAGGAACAAGGGCAAGGCCACACTGAGCAGGGCATTGAGCGAAAACGCCGGCAGCGTGAAGACAGGGGCGGCGAGCTGCAGCTGCAGGCCCGACAGGTCAACACGCCCCTGCACGAGCAGGAAGGCCAGTCCCAGCACCAGGATGCCCACCACGGCATAGCGGGCGCTGAAGCGCTTGAGCGCAACATAGGCGACGATCAGCAGGCCCGCCAGCAGTGGATCGACACTGACCCCGCCGAAGGCGCCGATTCCGAACTGCAGCAGGATGCCTGCCAGCAGCCCGGCCGCCACGCCGGATGGGATCAGGCGGATGAGCCGCTCGAAGCAGCCCGACAGCCCCAGCACCACGAAGCCGGCCGCCGAGATCATGTACGCCCCCACCGCCTCGGCATGGGACGTGGTGGCCAGCGCCGTGACCAGGAAGGCCGCCGCCGGCGTGGACCACGCGGTGATGATGGGCTCGCGCGACATCCAGCTGAGCATCAGCCCCGTCACCCCGACACCGATCGAGATCGACCACACCCAGGAGGCCGTCAGTGCCGGATCGAGGCCGGCCACTCGGGCTGCCTGGAAGACCAGGATGAAGGTACCGCCGTAGTTCACGATTACCGAGATGAGGCCGGCTACCACCGGATGGACGAGGTCGCTAAGCCGGCTGGAGGGGGGTGCGCTTGAGTGGAGCATGGCTGGACGTTTCCTTGTGAGGATCGATGCACGGATGGCAAAACATGTTTATAAGCCCCACCTGGACTGCCGCTATATGTCACTTACAGACTTTGCGGCAGACCACTTATCATGCCTGCCATGACTGGAGGAGCATCGCCCCGATGAAAAGCTCACTTGAACTCGACACGCTCAGGATGCGCCTGAACGACGCCGACCTGCAGGGTCTGGACCTGCACCAGCGCATCCAGCGCGCCCTGCGTGCCCTGATCCTCGACGGAGCCCTGCAACCCGGCGTGAGACTACCGGCTACGCGGACCCTGGCCGCATCGCTGGGCATGGCTCGCGACACGGTGGAGAACGCCTACCTACAGTTGCAGCGCGATGGCTTCCTGATCCGGCGGAAAGGCTCCGGCAGCTATGTGCCGGACACCCTGGGTGCCGAGCTTCGGCGGACCGGACCGAAGCAGCCCAGAGCCCGGCTCCCGAAGCATGGCCCCTCAGGCTCCGCTGGCGGCCTGAGCCGGCGCGGCCAGGCCATCCTCGACAGCGGCGGCATCTCGGACCAGATGGTCATCAAGGCTTTCGCCACCGGCCTGCCGGAGACCCGCACGTTTCCCACCGGTGTCTGGGAGCGCCTGCAGCGCCAGGTGCTGCGGGACCACCGCACCCAGGTGCTGCTGCATGGCGATCCGCAGGGTGCCGAACCCTTGCGCCGGGAGATCGCCACCTACCTGAATCTCGAGCGAGGGGCCAAGGTCACGCCCGAACAGATCCTGGTGCTGAGCAGCACCCGGCAGGCCTTGTTCCTGTGTGCCCAGCTGCTGGTGGACGCCGGGAAGCCGATCCTGATGGAGAACCCCGGCTACTTCGGCGCCAGGAAGGCGTTCGAGTCCGCCGAGGCCCGGGTCGTCCCGATCGGCGTGGATTCGCAGGGCATTCTGACCGAACAGCTATGGGCGGATCGCAGCGGCGCCAACTGTGTCTACGTGACGCCGTCCCACCAGTACCCCACCGGGGTCACCCTGTCCCTGGCGCGCAGGCTGGAGCTGATCAACTGGGCCGCCCAGCGCGGCGGCTGGATCATCGAGGACGACTACGACAGCGAGTTCCACTACGATGGCCTGCCCACCGCCTGCGTGCAGGGCCTCGACCGGCATCACCGAACCCTGTATGTCGGGACCTTCGGCAAAACCCTCTACCCGGGCCTGCGGATGGGCTACATGGCGCTCCCGCCCGAACTGGTCGGCGCCTTCACCCGCGCCCGGAGCATCCTCGACGGACATACCCCGCAAACGCGTCAGCTGACCCTGGCGCGCTTCATGGGCGACGGCCATTACGGCACCCACATCCGGGCCATGCGCAAGCTCTACGCAACACGCCAGGCCGTGATGCTCGACGCCCTCGACGCCTGCCTCGGCGAAGTGGTCACGCCCCTGCGGCCGCCGGGTGGCATGCAGATTCCGTGCTTCCTGAAAGCGGGGTGGTCCGAGGCGCAGACCATCCGCCAGGCCGCGGGTGTCGGCGTACATCTGCCCGGCCTGAGCCGGCTCTACCTGGGGGAGGACAAGCAGCCCGGCTGGCTGCTGGGCTACGCCTGTCTGACGGAACATGAGATCGAGACGGCCATCCTGGCCCTCGCCCGGGCACTCAAGGCCTGAGCGCGGTCGCACGCCCCACGAAAAAAACCCCATCGCATGGACTCATGCGATGGGGACGAACACCGACCGGCGGGGAGGAAGCTGCGTTCGCCGGTCGGGCTGGAGAAGGCCGGCGACGCGGGGCACCGGCCTTCGGGAAGCGCTCAGCGGTCGGCGTCGGCGGCGGCGGCCTCGCCGGTGAAGAAGGACTCGTTCTTGCGCGGGACCACCCGGTACAGCTCGTCCTGGAACAAGCCTTGCACGGTGCTCATGGTGCCGGCCTGCAGGTTGTGGATGGTCACCGGCTTGGCCAGCACCGCCGGTACCGCCGGCACGAAGAAGGTCGGCACCAGGGAGGTCCGCCACAGCTTGCCCTCGGTGTCATAGCCATCCACCAGCACCAGCAGCCAGGTGTCCTCGTCGAAGTAGTACTTGCGCTTGGGCACCGCATGCCGCTTGCCTGACACCACCGTCGCCTCCACCTCCCATACCCGGTGCAGCTCCCAGCGCAGGCGCGCCGGGTTGAGGTGGAACTTGTCAAAGGCCTCGGACTCCTTGGCGGTGACCAGCTCGTTGTTGTTGTAGGGGATGTACATCTCGCGCTTGCCCACCAGCTTCCAGTCGAAGCGGTCGGGGTGGCCCATGTAGCCCATCACCTCGTCGAAGTAATTGGCTCCGGACGACACGAAGTCGGGCGTGTCGTAGGCCACCGTCGGCGCCCGCCGGACCCGCCGCTGCCCGAGCAGGTACTGCCAGGCCTGGCGCGGCGCCTTGGCATTGATGCTGTCGCGCAGGACCAGCGACTCCCCGGCCTTGAAGGGCGGTGCGGTGGTGTTGAAGCGCTGGATGAAGTACTCGCCGGACCAGCTCTTGGCATTGCCCTCCTTGTAGTAATAGGGATGCTGGAAGAAGCTGTCGGTCCGGGTAGCCACCGTGCGTGCGCCGTTGGAGGTGCCGACGATGTTCTTCGAGCCGAACTCGACGGACTCCGGCTCGATGCGCAGGATGTAGTTCCAGATCACCTCGATGCCGCTCTTCGGAATCGGGAAGGGAATCCCGCCGAAGCAGCCGTCCACCGACAGGCCGCCCTCCTCCGTCCTGCACTGGGTGGCATTCCTGAAGGTGTTGTCATACACGTACTGGGGCGCCACGGCAGTGCGGTGGGTCGGGAAGACATTGACCCGGAAGCTGTCGGGGTACTTCTTCAGCAACGCCACGGTACCGTCGGACAGCTTGTCGGCGTGCTGGGCGAGGGTCGCGGAAGAGATCTGCAGCAGCGGCTTCTCACCCGGGAACAGGCTTACCGGGATGTCACCGACGCGGGGACCGGCCGGCTTGGTGGTGAGGCCGCCGCTCCATGCCGGGATGCTGCCGTCCTTGTTGCCGGCCTTGTCGCCGCCGAGGGGGGTCAGGGTGGTCTTCAGGCGGGCGGCCTCTTCCGCCGGCACCGCGGCCGACACCGGCTGCAGATGCGCGATCAGGCAGGCCAGGGCCACACAGGCCATTGTTGTTCTCTTCATGTTGGGAATCCTCTTGGGTGGGGGTCAGAAGGCGCGTTGCACCGACAGCGACACGAAGTCGCGATCACCATGGAAGTTCTGGTAGGAATTGAGTCCGCCTGGCGTGGCCACCGATCCGGCCGTGCCGACGTAGTGGGTGTAGTTGAGGCTGAAATGCCAGGCCTTCTGGTACACCGCCTTGGCCCCCAGGCTCAGGCTGCCACCGTTCTCCGCGGGGAACAGCACGCCATTCACCGACGAGCGGCCAAACAGGCCGTAGCTCACGCCGATCGGAAGCTGCAGATCGGTCTCGGGCAGCACCTGGAAGTACTCCGGGGTGAACACGAACTGGATCGCACCGGCGTCACGGGTCGCATTCGGGTCCAGCGCCGCCGGGTTGTCGGTGACCCGCAGGCGGCGGTTGAAGGCGAACTCGCCCACGAAGGAGGCGCCGTCCCACAGGGCATTGGCACCCAGCACGCTGATCGTCGACAGGTTCATGTGCAGGGTGTCGCCCTTCGGGAAGCGGGCGTTACCGCCCCCGTCCGCCGCCGGATCATTGATCGGGAAGACGAAGCTGCCCGCCGCCACCAGCGGCATGTTGGTCCGGTAGGACACCTCACCGGCCAGGTTGGCGTCACCCACCAGGGTGCTGAAGCTGCCCCCCACGGTGCGGATGTTCCGGCCATAGACCATCACGTAATCCACCGGCACCATCCCGGCCGGGCCGGCGTTGAGGCGTGCATAGAACTGAGGCAGCTTCTCGTGGAAGGTGGCGGCGTACAGGCCGTATTCGGTGTCGCCGCTGCGGAAGCGGACCTGTGCCCCACCCTGCCCCGCATTGCCTGGCTCGATGTCCCGCCCGCGCAGGGCCGGACCATAGGGGGTGTACAGGATCTCGCCACCGTCGTCGACAAAGTCGGCAAAGCTGAAATAGCTGCCGGCCGCCGGCAGGCGGGACTTGCGCCACTCGCCCTGATAGTAGGCCCCGACGATCACGTCCGGCGTGAGTTGCAGTTGGGCCGACACCTGGCCGACCGGCCGCGCCACCTCCTTGAACTGCGAGTTGGGCACCGACAGGGCCCGGGCCAGGTCCAGCGGGGTCTGAGCCCCGGCGAT
>JAFLDU010000200.1 GCA_017309145.1 Zoogloea sp.
CCGTGGAACGACGCCAACAACTCCAGTCCTGGATCGCCGCCGAATTTCCCGGCCGCCCCTTCGAACTCGCCCCGGCCAGCGCCGACGCCAGCTTCCGCCGCTATTTCCGCGTCACTTTCGCGGATGATCCGGTCACCCTGATCGCCATGGACGCGCCGCCCAGCCACGAAGACTGCCGCCCCTTCGTGCAGGTGGCCGAGCTCTTCGGCGCCGCCGGCGCCCACGTACCGACGCTGATCCGGCAGAACCTGGAACAGGGTTTCCTGCTGCTCTCCGACCTGGGCAACACCACCTACCTGCAGGCCCTCACCAAGGACAACGCCCACAATCTGTACGCGGAGGCCCTCGGCACCCTGATCTGCATCCAGAAGGCCAGCCGCCCGGATGTGCTGCCCGAGTACAGCCGCGAGCTGCTGATGCGCGAACTGGAACTCTTCCCGGTGTGGTACGTGAGCCGCCACAAGGGCGTCACCCTCACCGACCAGCAGGCCACCCAGCTGTACGAGGTCTTCGAGCGCATCCTGGATGTGAACATGGCCGAGCCCAAGGTCTTCGTACACCGGGACTTCCACAGCCGCAACCTGATGCTGTCCAGCCCCAACCCCGGCGTGCTCGACTTCCAGGACGCGGTGTATGGCCCGCTGAGCTACGACCTCGCTTCCCTGCTCAAGGACGCCTACATCCACTGGGACGAGGAGTTCGCCCTCGACCTGCTGGCCCGCTACTGGGAAACCGCCCGCGCCCTCGGCCTGCCGGTGCGCGAGAGCTTTGCCGAATTCCACCGGGACTACGAGTGGATGGGCGTGCAACGCCACCTCAAGGTGCTGGGCATCTTCGCCCGCCTGTACCACCGGGACGGCAAGGACGGCTACCTGAAGGACATGCCGCTGGTCATGCAGTACCTGCGCAAGGCCTGCGAACGCTACGGCGAACTCAAGCCCCTGCTGCGCCTGCTGGAGCAGCTGGAGCCGACCGTCACCGAAGTCGGCTACTCCTTCTGAGCCCGCCATGAAAGCGATGATCCTCGCCGCCGGCCGCGGCGAACGCATGCGCCCCCTCACCGACCACTGCCCCAAGCCCCTCCTCGAGGCGGGGGGCAAGCCGCTGATCGTGTGGCACATTGAACGCCTGGCCGCCGCAGGATTCCGCGACCTGGTGATCAACCACGCCCACCTGGGCGCCATGATCGAGGCCGCCCTGGGTGACGGCGCGCGCTTCGGCGTACGCATCCGCTACTCCCCGGAGGGCAGCGCCCTGGAGACCGCCGGCGGCATCGCCCGGGCCCTGCCGCTGCTCGGCGACGCCCCCTTCATGGTGGTGAACGGGGACGTCTTCTGCGACGCCGACTTCAGCGCCCTCGGCCAGGCCGCGAGCGGGCTGCGCAGCGACGGCCCCCTCGCCCACCTGTTGCTGGTGGCCAACCCGGCGCACAACCCGGCCGGCGATTTCGGCCTGCAGACAGACGGCCTCGTACGCGACGAAGGCGGCGAACGCCTCACCTTCGCCGGCCTGGGAGCCTACCACCCGGCGCTGTTTGCCGGCCTGCCGCCGGATGCTCCGGCCAAGCTCGCTCCCCTGCTGCGCGCCGCCATGGCCCACGGCCAAGTCAGGGGCAGCCGCCTCGACGGCCGCTGGGTGGACGTCGGCACCCCCCAGCGCCTGCACGAACTCGATACCGCCCTGCGCACCGGCGGGGAATCAAACGGCTGAACCCGCAACGAACCGCGCCAAACGCAGTCAATCCCAGATCACCGCCACCGGACACCGCCATGCCCCTCGACATCACCCCCTTCCAGGCCCGTCGCACCCGGCTGCTCCAGACCATGCAGGCGGCCGGCGGCGGCGTCGCCATAATTGCCACCGCCCCCGAGCGCGTCCGCAACCGGGATGCCCACTACAGCTACCGCTTCGACAGCTATTTCTACTACCTGACCGGCTTCCGCGAACCGGAGGCGGTTCTGGTGCTGGTGGCCGGCGCCCCCCCCCGCAGCCTGCTGTTCTGCCGCAGCAAGGACATCGAGCGCGAAATATGGGACGGCTACCGCCACGGCCCCGAGGCGGCCCGGGAGGCCTTCGGCTTCGACGAGGCGCACCCCATCTCGGCGCTGGATGAGCAGCTCACCACCCTGTTCGCCAACCAGCCCGCGGTCTTCCACTCGATAGGCTACGACAGCGCCTGGGACGCCCGCGTCACCGACGCCCTCAACCGGGTCCGCGCCATGGCCCGCAGCGGCGCCCATGCCCCGGCCCTGATCCGCGACGTGCGCAGCCTCATCGACGAGATGCGCCTGGTGAAGGACGCCGCCGAGCTGGCCGTCATGCGCCGCGCCGCGGACATCTCCGGGCACGCCCATCGCCGCGCCATGCTGGCCACCCGCCCGGGCGCCTGGGAATACGAGATCGAAGCCGAGCTGCTGCACGAGTTCCGCCGCCACGGCAGCCAGGCTCCGGCCTACACCTCCATCGTGGCCGGCGGCGCCAACGCCTGCGTGCTGCATTACGTGGAGAACGACGCCCAGCTCAAGGACGGCGACCTGCTGCTGATCGACGCAGGCTGCGAGCTCGACGGCTACGCCTCCGACATCACCCGGACCTTCCCCGTGAATGGCCGCTTCAGCGGCCCCCAGAAAGCCGCATACGAGCTGGTGCTGGCCGCCCAGGCCGCGGCCATCGCCGCCACCCGCGCCGGCGTCGGCTGGAACGACCCCCACGATGCCGCCACCCGGGTGCTGGCCCAGGGCTTCATCGACCTGGGCCTGCTTGAAGGCAGCCTGGACGGAGTGCTCGAATCCGGCAGCTACCGCCAGTTCTACATGCACCGCACCGGCCACTGGCTGGGCCTCGACGTGCATGATGCCGGCGAGTACAAGCTGGGCGGCGAGTGGCGCCCGCTGGTCGCCGGCAACGTGCTGACCATCGAGCCCGGCTGTTACATCCGTCCAGCAGACGGCGTGCCCGAGGCCTTCTGGAACATCGGCATCCGCATCGAGGACGACGCCCTCGTCACCGCCGACGGCTGCGAACTGATCACCGGCGCAGCCCCCAAGAGCGTCGCCGACATCGAAGCCCTGATGCGGGAGGCCTGATGGAGCGCCATGACCTCGCCATCGTCGGCGCCGGGCCGGTGGGCATGACCCTGGCCCTGGCCCTCAAGGACGCCGGCCTCGACATCGTGCTGGTGGATGCCCGCCCCCGCGGCGCGGCGCGCCAGGACCCACGCGTGCTGGCCCTGTCCCATGGCACCCGGCTGACCCTGGAGCGCCTGGGCATCTGGCCACATCTGCAGGCCACGCCCATCGAGACCATCCACGTGTCCCACCAGGGTGGCCTGGGCCGAAGCCTGCTGCAGGCCGCGGAATACGGTCTGCCGGCCCTCGGCTATGTGGCCGCCGCCGGCGACCTGGCCACGGCCCTCGACGATGCCCTCGCCACCGCCGGCATCCCGGTGCGGGACAACGCCAGTGTGAGCGGCCTCGCCGCCGGTGCCGAGGATGTACTGATCAGCCTGGCCGACGGCAGCCACCTGAGTGCCCGTCTGGCCGCCTGCGCCGAAGGCGCCATCCAGGGCACCGACGATGATCTGGTCGAACGGGATTACGGCCAGCACGCGGTGATCAGCATCGCCACACCGGCCGAAGCCCACGGCCAGCGGGCCTGGGAACGCTTCACGCCGCAGGGCCCCCTGGCCGTGCTGCCTTACGGCAGCGGCTGCGCCATCGTGCATACCGCCGCCCCCGGCGAGGCCGATGCCCTGATGGCCCTCGACGACCAGGCCTATCTGGCCCGCCTGCAGGCCCACTTCGGCACCCGCCTGCGCTTTGCCTCCGTGGGGCCGCGCAACCGCTACCCCTTGCTGCTGCGCTACCGCCCCAACCCGGTCGGGCAGCGCACCGTGTGGCTCGGCAACGCCGCCCAGACCCTTCATCCGGTGGCCGGCCAGGGCTACAACCTGGCCCTGCGCGATGTGTGGAGCTGCGCCCAGACCCTGCTCCGCGCCGGTGGTGACCCCGGCGCGGCGGACACCCTGGCTGCCTACGCCCGGGCCCGCCAGCTGGACCGCCAGGGCACCATCCGCTTCACCGACGGCCTGGTACGCCTGTTCAGCACGCCCGCGCCCGCCCTCAAGCACCTGCGTGGAGCCGGCCTGTTTGCCCTCGACCTGCTGCCTCCGGCACGTCACTTCGTGGCCAAACGCATGATGTTCGGGGCCCGCGCCTGGCCTTGAAAAAAAACTTCGGTCCGGTGTGAATAAGCCCGTCGCGGCGGCGCAACAAAGGCCGTAGAATCCGCAGCCTGCGCGCCACCCGGCGCCCCGCCGCCCACGGGACCAGCACCATGGCCGAAGCCGACGACCTCCAGCAACACGACGACCTGGACATCCACCTGCGGGAGGTGCAGCACCTGCTCGCCCGCCACAAGCTGGTGGAAGACCTCGTCCATCGTCAGGACATGCCCAAGCATGATCTCGTGGAGAACCTCGTCCACAAGCAGCATATCAACGAGCTGACCCACAAGCTCGACAGCCTGCACTCGGCCGACGTCGCCCACATCCTCGAAGCCCTGCCGGTCAGCGAGCGTCTGTTCGTCTGGGACCTGGTCAAGGCCGAGCGGGACGGCGAGATCCTGCTGGAAGTCTCCGACGCCGTCCGT
Source organism: Zoogloea sp. (assembly GCA_017309145.1). Taxonomy (GTDB): domain Bacteria; phylum Pseudomonadota; class Gammaproteobacteria; order Burkholderiales; family Rhodocyclaceae; genus Zoogloea. The sequence continues at coordinate 4,651 of JAFLDU010000200.1, forward strand.
GAATCCCTGATCGAAGCCATGGACTCGGCCTCGCTGCGTGCGGCGGCCGAGCAGCTGGATGCAGACGAACTGGCCGACCTCGCGCCCGACCTCCCCCATGAGGTGATGGAGGCCGTCTATCAGGGTCTCGAGCCCGAGGAACGCGAGCAACTGCGGGCCGCCATGTCCTACCCCGAGGATTCGGTCGGCGCCCTGATGGATTTCGAGATGGTAACCGTCCGCGAGGACGTGACCCTGGAAGTGGTGCTGCGTTACCTGCGCCGCTTCGACGAACTGCCCGACCACACCGACCAGCTCTTCGTGGTGGACCGGGACGAACACCTGCGTGGCGTGCTGCCCATCAACCGGCTGCTGCTGAACGACCCGGAAACCGAGGTGAGCGAGATCATGCTCACCGACACCCTGACCCTCGAACCCGCCGACGAGGCCGAGACCGCCGCCCAGGCCTTCGAGCGCTACGACCTGGTGTCGGCACCGGTGGTGGACTACCACCGCAAACTGGTCGGCCGTGTGACGGTAGCCACGGTGGTGGACTTCATCCGCGAGGAAACCGAGAGCGAGCTGCTCAACCAGGCCGGTCTGCGCGAGGGCGAAGACATCTTCGCGCCGGTGTGGGACTCGGTGAAGAACCGCTGGGCCTGGCTGGCCGCCAATCTGGTCACTGCCTTCATCGCCAGCCGGGTGATCGGCGCCTTCGAGGGCTCCATCGAGAAGCTGGTGGCGCTTGCTGCACTGATGCCCATCGTGGCCGGGATCGGCGGCAACTCGGGCAACCAGACCATCACCATGATCGTGCGCGGCATCGCCATGGGCCAGGTCCAGGACGAAGCCCTGAGCCGGCTGCTCAAGAAGGAGATGGGGGTCGCCCTGATCAATGGCATCGTGTGGGGCGGCCTGCTCGGCGTGCTGGCCTGGATCCTCTACGGCAGCGGCAAGCTCGGCGCCGTGATGACCGCGGCGATGACCCTCAACCTGCTGCTGGCCGCCTTCGTAGGCGTGATGGCCCCGATGATCCGCCACCGCTTCGGCCAGGATCCGGCGGTGGGCTCCAGCGTGATCATCACCGCCGTGACCGACTCCGGCGGCTTCTTCATCTTCCTCGGCCTGGCGACCATCTTCCTGATGTAGAGGCGGATTCATCCGCCCTTCGCGCTCGCCTCGCTGACAGCCCCTCGATCACCGCACGCGGGCGACTGAAGTCGCCCCTACACCCCGCCGCTCAGCCCGCGTTGGCCGCGAACCAGGCGTCCGCTGCCGCGATGGTGCTGTCGATGTCCGCCTCGGAATGGGCCGCCGACACGAAGCCGGCCTCGAAGGCCGACGGAGCGAAGTAATGGCCGGCGTCCAGCATGGCATGGAAGAAACGGTTGAAGCGGTCCTTGTCCGCAGCCATCACCTCCGCATAGCTGCGCGGCACTGCAGCGGCGAAGTAGAGGCCGAACATACCCCCCACCGAATCCGCCACGAATCGCACCCCATGCTTGGCCGCAGCGGCATTGAGCCCTGCCACCAGGCGCTCGGTACGGGCCGTGAGGGTCTCGTAGAAGCCCGGCCGGGCGATCTGCCCGAGGCTGGCCAGCCCCGCCGCGACGGCCACCGGACTGCCGGACAGCGTACCGGCCTGGTACACACCGCCCAGCGGGGCGATTTTCTCCATGATGTCGCGCCGGCCACCGAAGGCGCCCACCGGCATGCCACCGCCGATGACCTTGCCCAGGGTGGTCAGGTCGGGGGTGATGCCGAACAGGCCCTGCACGCCCCGCGGCCCGACGCGGAAGCCGGTCATCACCTCGTCGAAGATCAGCACGGCGCCATGCTCGGTGCACAGGCGGCGAAGCAGGTGCATGAACTCGGCCGACGGCTTGACCAGGTTCATGTTGCCGGCCACCGGCTCGATGATCACGCAGGCGATCTCTGCACCACGGGCCTTGAAGGTCTCCTCGAGCTGGGCCGGGTCGTTGTAGTCGAGCACCACGGTGTGCTTGGCGAAGTCATCGGGCACCCCGGCGGAGGACGGGTTGCCGAAGGTCAGCAGGCCGGAGCCGGCCTTCACCAGCAGGCTGTCGGCGTGGCCGTGGTAGCAGCCCTCGAACTTGACGATCGCATCGCGGCCGGTGAAGCCGCGGGCCAGGCGGATCGCGCTCATGGTCGCCTCGGTGCCGCTGGAGACCAGACGCACCATCTCGAGGCTGGGCAGCAGCTCGCACAGGCGCTCGGCCATGTCGATCTCGCGCTCGGTCGGCGCCCCGAAGGACAGACCGTCGAGGGCCGCCTCACGCACCGCCTCGACCACCACCGGGTCGGCATGACCAAGGATGGCGGGCCCCCAGGAGCCCACGTAGTCCAGATATTCCTTGCCATCCGCATCCCACACCCGAGCGCCCAGCGCCTTCTTCAGGAAGCGCGGGGTACCGCCCACCGAACGGAAGGCACGGACCGGCGAATTGACGCCGCCGGGAATGGTGCGCTGGGCACGGGCAAAGAGTTCTTCGTTGCGACTGGTCATGCGGAGACTTTCCAAGAGGTCATTCAAACAGCCCGGCAAAGGCCGCCGCACGGGCAGCCGGGTCGGGCGCGGAAAACAGGTCGCTGATCACCGCCGGCAGGTCGGCGCCGGCCTCGATCAGGGGACGGACATTGTCCAAGGTGATGCCGCCGATCACCGCCACCGGCAGGCCCAGCTCACGCCGGGCCCGGGTGACCAGGCCGATCGGCGCACACGGCGCCAAGGGCTTGGTGGACGAGGGATACATGGCGCCGAAGGCCACATAGTCCACACCGGCGGCGGCCGCGGCCTCGGCCCTGGGCCACTCGCCATAGCAGCTGGCCCCCAGGATACGCTCCGGCCCCAGCGCACGCCGAGCCGCCGCCAGATCACCATCATCGCGCCCGAGATGCGCGCCATCGGCACCGAGCTCGAGGGCCAGCGGCAGGTCATCGTTGATCAGCAGCGGCACGCCGGCCGCGCGGCACAGGCTCAGCAGGCGCGATGCCTGTTCCCGTCGCAGCCCGGAATCGGTGATCTTGCTGCGGTACTGCAGCAGCGCCGGCCGGCCTTCGAGCACCCGGCCAACGGCATCAAGGAGGGTCGCGGTGTCCGCCCAGTCGGGGGTCACCGCATAGAGTCCGCGCAGCGCCATCAGGACACCTCGTCGTCGCGGCCCGGACGGGCCCAGAAAAAACGGTTGGGAATGTACTGCCCCATGCCGGGCCGGAAGGCGCCGGCCAGCGACTGCCAGGTGAACCCCTGAGCCTCATAGACCGCCTCGGGCATCTCCAGCCCATGGGCCAGAGCCGCCGCCACCGCCGACGCGAGGGTGCATCCTGAACCGTGGTAGCTGCCTGGCAGACGCTCCCAGCTGTCGGCGCGGATCACCCCGCCGGTGCCATACAGCGTGTTCACCACCTGGGGCGTCTGGGCATGGGAGCCGGTGATCAGGACGTACTCGCAGCCCGCTTCGAGCAGATGCTGGGCACAGTCGGACAGGGTGCCGCCCTCCTGGCCATCCGGCAGGCTCGCCACCAGGCGGCGGGCCTCCATGGTGTTGGGCGTGATCACCGTGGCCTGCGGCAGGATCAGTTCGCACAGCGCCTCCAGCATGCCCTCGGAGGCCAGTTCATCCCCCCGCCCGGAAGCGATCACCGGATCGACCACCACCGGGATATGCGGGTAGTCGGCGATGATGCTGGCAATCGCCGCGACATTGTCGGCACTCCCCAGCACACCCAGCTTGAAGGCCCGCACGGGCATGTCCTCAAGCACGGCGCGGGCCTGCTCGGCGACAAAATCGGCATCGATCGCCAGCACGTCCTCGACACCGGTGGTGTCCTGCACGGTCAGGGCGGTGATGACCGTCAGGGCGTGACAGCCCATGCCTGACAATGTCATGATATCGGCTTGTATACCGGCGCCACCCGTGGGGTCGGCAGCGGCAAAAACAAGAACCAGCGGGGGATGGGGATCGTTGCGGTTTATAGTCATTAGGAAAGCTTAGGACGCACAAATTTAACTGCGACTGCGCTACCATTCACGATCCAGACGATTCTAGCCGAAATCATCGCAACGCACTCAAATGGCCAACTCCCCATTCCGGACCTGGATGTGTCTGATCTGCGGTTATATCTACGACGAGGAAGTCGGTTCCCCCGAAGAGGGCATCCCTCCGGGCACCCGCTGGGAAGACATTCCCCCCAACTGGACCTGTCCCGAATGCGGTGCGCGCAAGGACGACTTCGAAATGGTCGCCCTCTGACACACCAACGCATCCCTGCCGGCTGCCAGGCCCCCCAGGCTCATCCCATCCGCAACGACATCGGTACGCCCCCTGGAGAATCAAGGTGAATCTCAGCGGAATCAAGGTCATGGTCATCGATGACAGCAATACCATCCGCCGCAGCGCAGAGATCTTTCTGGCTCAGGCCGGCTGCCAGGTGGTGCTCGCCGAAGATGGCTTCGACGCCCTTGCCAAGATCGCAGACCACGCGCCCGACCTGATCTTCGTCGACATCATGATGCCGCGCCTCGACGGCTATCAGACCTGCGCCCTGATCAAGAAGAACGCTCGCCTCAAATCCACACCGGTGATCATGCTCTCCTCCAAGGACGGCCTCTTCGACCGGGCCCGGGGCCGGCTCGCCGGCTCCGAC
>JAFLDU010000201.1 GCA_017309145.1 Zoogloea sp.
TGCCCACTGCACGCTCCCTGCCATAGTCCAATCCGTGTAACTCCATTCCGCCTGGTTCGAGTCCCGCTGTTCGCGCAGCAGGCTGAGGATCCAGCGCAGGCGGGGCGACATCTGGTGGGTGGCGCTCAGCTGAGCCTGCCCCACCTTGTCTTCCCGGCGACTTGTCACTGCGACGCCAAAGCCCGGGTCACCCCGGTACTGGGCATCGCGCCATTCGTAGCGGCCTTCCAGCCGCGTGCGCGGCGAGTAGGCCCAGATCCATCCCAGCCGCAGGCCCCGGGTCGCCACGTAGCTGGACACGAAGTCCTGGGCAGGCTCCACGTCGTAGCGCAGCACGCCGTTCAGCTGGCTGCGTGGCGTGACCTGCCATTCCGCGCCGATGAGGGCGGAATGGCCCGAGTAATTGCTCTGGGGGTAGCGCCCGTACTCGCGGCTGACACGGGCCACCCGCATCAGGTAGCGCGAGCCGGTGCCCGTCGGCAGCGACAGCTCGAGGCTGGTCTCTTCCTGCTGGAAGCGCTTCTCGGCCAGGGTCCCGGCGTCATCCGCGGGGGCATTCGGGTATTGGCCGCGGGCCCGGCGGCGGGTCAGGATGGCGCTGCCGCGCCCCTCAGGGGCATAGCGCAGCACCAGGTCCACCGTGCCGAAGTCGAGTTCGTTGGTCGGGCGGGTGCCGTCCTTGTAGCGTCGGCTGCCTTCCGCAACCTGGGTGCCCAGCTGCCAGCCGTCCGTCAGGCGGTAGAAGGCGCTGCCCGACACCACCCGGGTGGTGGCGATGCTGCGCACCGGGGTGCGGAAGTAGGCGTAGTCGTCCAGGGCTTCGCGATGCTCGGCGCCCACTTCACCGAGCCAGTCCGGGCCGGCGCTCCAGCGCCAGCGCCCCACCGCAGAGCGAGTGGTGTGGTTGAGGAAATCGAAGCTGCTGTAACGGTTCGCGTTGGCCTCCAGGTCGAGCAGCCATTGCTGCCCGGCGTAGCGCTTGTCCAGGCCCAGCTCCAGGCGGGTCAGGCTGAGCCAGGAGCCCCGCCCGGGCAGCCCGGCGGCCGCGGCGGCGGCGCTGTCCCGCAGGCGGAACACATTGCTGTCGTAGCTCAGCACCTCGCTCATGGCGATCCGGCTGCCCGCACTCTTGCCCAGCGGGAGGTCGCCCGGTTCCTCGCCACGCTCCGGCAGGTCCGCCGGAGCAGCCAGGCTCCGGCTGAGGTTCAGTTGCGGGGGGGAAGGTTCGTCGCTTTCGAAGAGAAACACGTCGGGTCGGCTCGTGCCGGCAAGCACGGTGCTCAGGCGCAGTGGCGGCAGATCACCGGCCATGGCCGGTCCGCTCCCGCCCAGTGCCAGCAGTACGCCTCCCAGTGATCCCCCCAAACGCTTCAGCACCCATCACTCCAAGCTCAAAAGTCGGCGAATCTTGATCCAGCTCTACGAGTGCTAAAGCCAACTATTCCGCGCCTTTCAGGATATTCGTGAATATTCAGTATTCTTTAGTGACAAAATCACACAAATCTTGAATTTGACAAATTTTTATTGAATTAGGACTTTGGGATGCATGGGGGCCGTAGATGAGCCGTGGCTGGCCCTGGTGGCGGATCCCAGTGTTTCTGCCGTACGGACTGAAGAGCGGATTTTCCCGTGGCAGGCAGGCTTTCTGGATAGCCTCGGTGAATAAGCAGCTATACTCTCGGGCTGACTATTTCCATATGATTCAGAAAGGACTTTCCGATGCAGCAAGACGACGACAACCAGAATCTGGTGCTGGGCATCCTGTTCGGCATCATTGCCCTGGTGATTGGTCTGGTGATCGGCCTCACCGTTTATGTGACCGGCCAGACGGCCCAGGCCAAGCCGGCTGCCGCGGCCTCCGCCGAAGCACCGGAAATCGCCGAAATCGGCGAAGCCCTGGTCAAGCTGTATTTCGATTCCGGCAAGTCCGAGCTGCCCGTCGGTGCGTCCGACGAGGTCGCCAAGGTGGTGGCCAAGCTGCAGGAAGATGGCACCCGCATCGTGCTGATCTCGGGTTACCACGATGAAACCGGCGGTGCAGCCGTCAATGCCGAAGTCGCCAAGGCGCGTGCGCTGGCCCTGAAGGCTGCGTTGGTGGCTGCCGGCATCCCGGACGACAAGATCGCCCTGCGCAAGCCGGCCGTGACCCTCGGTGGTACCGACGGCGCGGAAGCCCGACGCGTGGAAGTGCGCGTGCAGTAAGCCCGCAGCTTCCCCATCGGTGAAAGAGGCCGGGCTTGCCCGGCCTTTTGCATGGGGATGGCGGTGAGCGCGTCCGGCAGAGGCGGTGCCCTGGGCTGCTAAGATCCGCGCCATGAGCCTCTACCAGACCCTCGCCGACGAGACCGCCCGTTTGATCCTCGAAGGCGTGCTGCGCCCAGGAGACCGCCTGCCCTCGGTCCGCCAGACCTGCCGCAGGCATGGCATCGCGCCGGTCACGGTGACCCAGGCCTACCATCTGCTGGAGAGCCGTGGCCTGGTCGAGGCACGTCCCAAGTCCGGTTACTTCGTGCGGGCCCGCCTGGGCCAGCGCTGGCCGGAGCCGGAGATGACCCGGCCGGTGGGGCATTCCACCGAACTGGCGGTCAGCGATTTCATCTTCCGCATCCTCGACAGCGTCAAAGATCCTGCCGTGGTGCCGCTCGGCTCCAGCTTTCCCAGTCCGCACCTGTTTCCCCTCGACAAGCTGGGGCGCCATCTGGCCGCTGCTGCCCGCCACCTGGACCCGCTGGCTACGGTCACCGACCTGCCGCCGGGCAACGATGCTCTGCGACGCCAGCTGTCCCTGCGCTACCTGGCCAATGGCGCCAGTGTGTCGCCGGCGGAGATCGTGATCACCTCGGGCGCGATGGAGGGGCTCAACCTGTGCCTGCAGGCGGTGACCCGCCCGGGCGACCTGATCGCCATCGAGTCGCCGACCTTCTATGCGGGGCTGCAGGCTGCTGAGCGTCTGGGTCTGAAGGTCGTCGAGATCCCCAGCCACCCCCGGGAAGGGGTCAGCCTGGCGGCCCTCGAGGACGCCCTGCGTCACCATCCTGTGAAGGCCTGTCTGCTCATGCTGAACTTCGCCAACCCCACCGGCGCGCGGGTGCCCGATGCGCGGCGGAAGGAGCTGGTGGCCCTGCTGGACCGGTTCGATGTGCCCCTGATCGAGGACGATGTGTATGCCGAGCTGCATTTCGCCACCGATCCGCCGCTGGGCAGCAAGGCGGTGGATCCGACCGGGCGGGTGATGCACGTGTCGTCCTTTTCCAAGTGCCTGGCGCCGGGCTACCGGATCGGCTGGGTGGCGGCGGGTCGTTATGCGGCGGCGATCCAGCGCCAGAAGCTGTCCCTCAGCCTGGCCACCACCGTTCCGGTGCAGATCGCCCTGGCCGACTACCTGCGGCAGGGCGGGTATGACAACCACCTGCGGCACCTGCGGCGGACCCTGGCCAGCCAGGAGGCGGCCCTGGTTGCCGCGGTGGAGGCCCATTTCCCCGAGGGAACCCGCATGGCCCGGCCGGAAGGTGGCTATTTCCTGTGGCTGGAGCTGCCCCGCCAGGTGGATGCCCTGGCTCTCCACAGCGCTGCGCTGGCGCAGGGAATCAGCGTGGCGCCGGGCCCGATCTTCTCGGCCAAGCGGGAGTTCGGCCACTGTATCCGCCTGAACTTCGGACACCCGGCGGATTCACGCCTGCTCGATGCGGTGGCGGCTGTCGGGCGCCTGGCTGCCGCTGGGGGGCGGTGAACGGACCGCGCCCCGGCGGCGGGTGAGCCAGACCGGGGCGCGGGTGATGCGGGTGTTGCCAGAGCTCAGCGGGTGGGCGGTCCGCCGGCCAGCTGGGCGGAGGCCTGCCAGCCGCCACCGAGGGCCTTGAACAGGTCCACCGCCGACGACAGGCGGGCCTGACGGTTCTGCACCCAGGCGACGGTGGCGTCGTTGGCCGTACGCTGTGCGGTGAGGACCTCGAGATAGGGCGAGTAGCCCGAGTCGTAGCGGGCCTGGGCCAGCTTCAGCGCGTTCTGTGCCGCATTGCGCGCGGTCGTGTAGGCGTCCTCCGCCTCACCGTTCACACGCACCGCAGCCAGCGCGTCATTGACCTCCCTGAAGGCGGTCTGGACCGTCTTGCGATAGGCCTCCAGGCTCTGCTTCTGCTGGGCAGAGACCGCGTCGACCTGGGCGCGCAGGCGGCCCCCTTCGAAGATCGGCTGGGTCAGGCCCGCGCCCACCGACCAGACCATGGCCGCCGGGCTGAACAGGTCTGACAGCTCCCGGCTCTCCCGGCCATAGCTGCCGGTCAGGGTGATGCTCGGGAACAGCGCGGCCTTGGCCACGCCGATCTTGGCGTTGGCGGCGATCAGATCGGTCTCGGCCTTGCGCACGTCGGGCCTGCCCTCGAGCAGGGCTGAGGGCAGGCCGGTCGGCGGCACCGGCGGGACGGGCAACTGGGCCAGGTCACCCGGGGGGATGCGCAGGCCGGGCTGGCCGACCAGCAGACCGATCAGGTTCTCCGACAGGGCCCGGCTCTTCTCGAGCTGGAGCTGGGCGGCGGTGTAGGTGGCCAGTGAGCCTTCGGCCTGCTGCACGTCCAGTTGTGACACGTAGCCACTGTTGAAGCGGACGCGGGTCAGCTGGGTACTGCGCGCCTGGCTGCTCACCGAGTCGCGCACGGCCAGCAACTGGGCGTCGATGGCGCGCAGATTGAGGTAGGCCTGGGTGACCGAGGCGGCGAGGCTCAGCGACACCGTCTCGCTGGCGTAGCGGGTACCCAGGGCTTGCGCCCGGGCTGCCTCTGAGGCCCGCCGCAGCTTGCCCCAGATGTCCAGCTCGAAGGAGGTGGACAGACCCAGTTTGTCGGTGTTTCGCACCAGCCCGGTGGGCGGGTTGGCGTTGGGCAGGATGATGCGGCTGCGGGACACGCCGGCATTGGCATCCACCTGGGGCAGCAGGGCGGCATCCACCTGGCGCAGCAGGGCGTCGGCTTCCTCGATGCGGGCTGCTGCGGAGCGGGCATCCGGGCTGGAAGCCAGGGCCTGGTCCACCAGGGTGTCGAGTTGCGTGTCGCCGAACAGGGACCACCAGCGTCCGGCCAGGGCCGGGGTGTCGGCGCTGGCGCCGGGGGCCTGCTCCGTGTAGGCCCCCGGCAGTCCGGCCTGCTCGGCCGGACGGACGTAGTCGGGGCCGAGGGCACAGCCGCTCAGCAGGGCGGCCAGGGTGGCCGCCAGCAGGGTGGGGCGGGGGCGGATCATTGCTTCACCTCCGGATGGGCGTGGTGGGTGTTGTCTCCGGCGGGTGCCACCTTGCTGGCCCGGCCGCTCAGCCACTTGAAGAACAGGGGAATGAAGATGGTGGCGATGAAGGTGGCGGCAATCATGCCACCGACCACACCGGTACCCATCGAACGGCGTGCGGCAGCGCCCGCGCCGCTGGAGATGGCCAGCGGCAGCACGCCCAGGATGAAGGCCAGGGAGGTCATCACGATGGGGCGGAAGCGCAGGCGCGCCGCCTCGATGGCCGCATCGACGATGTTCATGCCTTCCGCCTGCTTCTGGGCGGCGAATTCGACGATCAGGATGGCGTTCTTTGCCGCCAGGCCCACCAGCACCACCAGGCCGATCTGGAAGTAGATGTCGTTGGGCATGTTGCGGAACAGCACGGCCAGCAGGGCGCCGAGCATGGCGAAGGGCACGGCCATGATCACCGCCAGCGGCAGGGACCATTTTTCGTACTGGGCTGCCAGGATCAGGAAGACCATGATGATGCCGAACACGAAGGCGATCACCGAGGCGCTGCCGGTGCGCTTCTCCTGGAAGGCCTGGCCGACCCATTCAGTACGGTAGCCCTCGGGCAGCATCTCACGGGATACCTCCTCGACCGCCTTGATGGCGTCGCCGGAGCTGAACCCGGGGGCGGAGTTGCCTACCACCTTGGCCGAGACGAAGCCGTTGAAGCGCTCCACCATCTCGGCGCCGGTGATGGTCTTGACCGTGGCGATGGCCGACAGGGGCACCATGGCGCCGCTGTTGGAGCGGACGTAGGGCTTGAGCAGGTCTTCCGGCTTCATTCGGTAGGCGGCCTCGGCCGACACCTGAACCTTGTAGGTCTTGCCGCTGCGGTTGAAGTCGTTGACGTAGAGGGTGCCGGTGCTGGCCTGCAGGGTGGCGTAGATGGATTCCAGCGGAACACCCATCGACAGGGCCTTGGGCTCATCCACCTCCACGTACAGCTGGGGCGCGGTGACCCGGAAGAAGGTGTTGATGCCCGCGAGTTCCGGACGCTTCTTGAGAGCCTCGACGAACTGGCCGGTCACGGCTGCCAGATTGCGCGCGTCGCCATCGGCACGGTTCTGGACATAGACCTCGAAGCCGCCGGCCGTACCCAGGCCCTGGATGGGAGGCGGATTGAAGACCAGGCCCATGCCGTCCGGCAGGCTCATGCCGATGCCCATGAACTTGCCGGCCATCTCGCCCGTGGTGACGGTGCGCTGCTCCCACGGTTTGAAGATGATGAAGGTGGTGGCCACGCTGGGACGGTTGTTGCCGGTGATGAAGTCGGTGCCGTTGATGAAGAAAATGTTCTCGACATCGTCGGACATGATGCGCTGACGCATCTGCTCGGCAGCTACCGAGGTGCGCTGGGCTGATGCGCCGTCGGTCAGGGTGACGAAACCGAACAGGTAGCCCTGGTCCTCCGCGGGCACGAAGCTGCCCGGTACGATGCGCAGCAGGCCACCGGCACCGGCGATGGCGAGGATGAAGAACAGGCCGCCGATGATGCCGTGGCGCAGGGTAAGGCCGACCACGCTGGTGTAGCTGCGGGTGAAGCGCTCGAACAACCGGTTGAAAGGCCGGAAGAGGGGCTTCTCCTCGTGGGTCGGCTTGAGCAGCAGGGCGCACAGGGCGGGCGTCAGGGTCAGCGCGACGATGCCCGAGATCACCACGGCCACCGCCACGGTGACGGCGAACTGCTGGTAGAGCTTGCCGGCGATGCCGCCGAGGAAGGCCACCGGGATGAACACCGCGCACAGCACCAGGACGATGGCGATCACCGCGCCCGACACCTCGCGCATGGCCTCGATGGCCGCGTCACGGGGCGACAGTTTCTGCTCGCTCATCAGGCGTTCGACGTTTTCCAGCACCACGATGGCGTCGTCCACCACGATGCCGATGGCCAGCACCATGGCGAACAAGGTCAGGGTGTTGATGGAGAAGCCGAACAGCCACATGCCGGCGAAGGTGCCGATCAGGGACACCGGTACCGCCACGATGGGGATCAGGGTGGCGCGCCAGTTCTGCAGGAACAGATAAACCACCGCGATCACCAGGATGGCGGCTTCGATCAGGGTGTGCACCACCTCCTTGGCCGACTCCTGGATGAAGCGGGTGGTGTCGTAGGGGACGAAGTACTCGATACCCTTGGGGAACTGCTTGGACATCTCGTCCAGGCGGGCGCGGACCTTCTTGGCCGTATCCAGGGCGTTGGCACCGGATTGCAGGTAGATGCCCATGCCGGACACGGGCGCGCCGTTTACCTTGGCGCTGCGGTCGTAGCTGTCGGCACCCAGCTCGAGGCGGGCCACGTCTTTCAGGCGTACCAGGCCCCCTGGGCCGTCGGCTCGCAGCACGATGTTGCCGAACTCCTCGGGGGTCAGCAGGCGACCCTTGGCGGTCACCGTGTAGGTGAGCTGCTGGCCATTGACCACCGGTTCGGCACCGATCTTGCCGGCTGCGTTCTGCGCGTTCTGCACCTTGATGGCGTTGGACACGTCGGTGGTGGTGATGCCGAGCTTGGCCATCACGTCGGGCTTCAGCCACACCCGCATGGCGTACACCGGGTCGAACTGCTGGGCGTCGCCGACGCCGGGAATGCGGCGGATCTCCTCGACGATGTTGAGGGCGACGTAGTTCGACAGGTAGAGCGCATCATAGGACTGGTCGGGAGAGCGCAGGGCCGCGAACATCAGGATGTTGTTGGAGCGCTTCTGGACCAGCACGCCCGTCCGCCGCACGTCGTCGGGCAGGCGCGGCTCGGCTACCTTGACCCGGTTGTTCACGGCGATCAGTGCGGTGTCCGGGTTGGTGCCCACCTCGAAGGTGGCGGTGATGCTGACGGTGCCGTTGGAGGTGCTCTGGGAGTTGTAGTAGAGCAGGCCTTCAACGCCCGACAGTTGCTCCTCGATGGGGGCTGCGACGGTCTTGGACAGGGTTTCGGCGTTGGCGCCGGGGAAGCTGGCGGAAATGATCACCGTGGGCGGTGTGATTTCCGGGTATTGGGCCACCGGCAGCGTCAGCGAGGCCATCAGGCCGGCGATGACGATGATGATGGAGATGACCGATGCGAAGATCGGCCGGCTGATGAAGAAACGTGACATGGATCGGTGCTCCCTCAACCCTTGGCCGGGGCGGCGGGGGCTGCACCCGGCTTGCCGCCCGGTGCGCCAGGGCCTTCACCCGGGGCGTGGGGCGCCACAGGTGCGCCGGGGCGGACCTTGATCAGGTTGTCCACGATGACCTTGTCACCTGCCTTCAGGCCACCGAGGATGACCCAGTCGGTACCCACCCATTGCCCGGTCTTGACCGGCCGCGGTTCGACCTTGTTGTCGGCGTTGGCAAGCATCACCATGGTGCCCTTGTCGGTCTGCAGCACCGCGTTCTGGGGCACCTTGAAGACGCCGTCCCGCTCGCCGGTGAGGAGTCGCGCGCGGACGAACTGGCCGGGTAGCAGCACACCGTCGGGGTTGGGGAACTCGCCCCGCAGCTGGAGGGTGCCGAGGGCCGGGTTGACCTGGCTGCCCGAGAAATTGAGCTTGCCGCGGACCGGGTAGGTGCTGCCATCCGGCAGGACCAGCTCGACGCCGCGCACCGCCTGGGGCTTGAAGCGACCGTTCGGGGTGGCCGCGTTGAGCTCGGCTTCGGACAGGGAGAAGCGCACCCACATCGGGTTGAGCTGGGTCACGGTGGTGACCAGGCCGTTGGTGCTCACCAAGTTGCCTTCGGAGACGGCCGCACGGCCGCTGACCCCGGACACCGGCGCCGTCACGGTGGACCAGCTCAGGTTGAGTTCGGCCTGGCGCAGGCTGGCCTCGGCGGATTGCACGGCAGCCAGGGCCGCGGCGTTGTCCGAGGCGGCGGTGTCGTACTCGCGCTGACTGATGGCCTGCTGGGCGAGCAGCCCCTTGAGGCGGGCAGCCTCGCGCACGGTCTGTTCGGCGCGGGCCTTGTTCTGGGCGAGCTGCGCCTTGGCCTGCGCCACCGCGACGTCGAAGGGTTCGCGGTCGAGCTGGAAGAGGGCTTGGCCGGCCTTGACGGGGGC
>JAFLDU010000202.1 GCA_017309145.1 Zoogloea sp.
GCTGCTCAGCAGCACGGGGTTGAGACTCAGCAGGTCGGTGTTGCCGATCGCCACATACTGGGCGTCCACGAAGGGGCCGTCCTCATCCACGAAGGCATCGTGCATGCCCTTGATCTTGGCCGCGTTGTACTCGGCGTCGTCCTCGATGTGATTGCGCCGGGTGGCGAAGAAGTAGTGGGTGGTGCCCTCGCTCTCCGGCGTGGTGGTGTGCAGGTCGTACTGGCCGACGCAGTTCGCCAGGTCGAGCGGACCGTCGCCCTGAGTCGCGCCGATCTGCAACTGGACCGTGGTCGGGGCCATGAAGGTCACCTCGACGAAGTGCCGGGCCTCGGCCTGAGGGTCGGGCAGGAACTGGTTGAGGATGAAGATCGGCGGGGTCTGCTTCCATTCCCAACGGGTCGCCACGGTGTGATCGGTCTCCTTCACCTGGGGCACCTGGGGCGTCAGCTGGCCGCGGGTGGAGATGATCTCGCCGTGCAGGTGATCCACGTGGCTGAGGTCCATCACGTTGTCGGTGATCAGCTCGTAGTAGGTCTTGCGGTGCATGTAGGTGAAGCCGACGCTGTGGGGGTGACCATCGGTCAGCGGGCTCACCTCAGGCAGCCGGGACTCGTCGGCCGGCGCGTCCCCCATCCAGATCCACAGGAAACCGAAACGCTCCAGCAGCGGATAGGTGCGCACCCGCGCAGCGCGGGGGATGTGGCCGTTGCCGTGGGGGTTGCGGTTGCAGGCGCCGCTGCAGTCGAACTTCAACCCGTGGTACTTGCAGACGATGTCGTCGCCCTGGCGCACGCCCATGCTGAGGGGCACGAAGCGATGGGGGCAACGGTCGAGCATCGCCACCGGCGTGCCGTCCTGCTTGCGGTAGATGAGTACCGGCGTGTTGAGCAGCTTGCGCGCGAACACGCCGTCGGGCCCGACCTCGGTGGACAGGGCCGCAACGTACCAGGCGTTTTTCAGAAAGCTGACGCTCCTGGATGTCTCCATTGTTTTTCTCCTGGGGGTGGTTGCCAGGCGGGATGCCTGGCGGGGAAATGCAGCGGCGCGGGCCGCCGCAATTACAAGTCGATGAGCAAGCGGGGCGTGAGCGCCCGCGAGCAGCAGGGGGTGAAGCAACGGTTGGCGGCCTTTTCGGCGGCACTGAGAAAGACGTCGCGGTGCTCGGGGATGCCCTCCAGCACCGGCAGCACACAGGCCCCACAGACACCCTGCTCGCAGGACAGCGCAATTTCGATGCCGTGGTCGAGCAGGGCCTGGGCCGCCGACACGCCGGCCGGGACCGGCACGCTGAGCCCGCTCCGGACCAGGCGGAGCTCGAAGGCGCCATCGTCCGGCGTCGGTGCCGCCGCGCCCGAGAAGTATTCGAAGTGGATGCAGGCCGGATCCCAGCCCAGGTCGGCCGCCACCTGCACCACGTGGCGGATGAAGCCTTCCGGGCCGCACACATAGAGATGCCGGTCGACGGCCGGGGCGCCCAGGGCACGGGCCGCGTCGAAGCGCAGCGCAGCGGGTGCATCGTCGAAATGGAAGTGGACCTGCCTGGCGAAGGCGGCACTGCCCAGGGTGTCCCGGTAGGCTGCCCTGCCGGGGGAACGCGCGCAGTAGTGCATCTCGAAAGCCCGCCCTTGGCGGTGAAGTTCTTCCGCCATGGCCAGGATCGGGGTGATGCCGATACCGCCTGCCAGCAGCACCGAGCGGGCCGCCGGCACCAGCGGGAACAGGTTGCGCGGCGCACCGACCAGCAGGCGGCTGCCCACCTGAACATCCCGGTGGGCACAGGCCGAACCGCCCCGCCCCTCCGGATCGCGCAGGATGGCGATCTCATAGGCCTGTCCGTCGGCATGGGCACGGCACAGGGAATACTGCCGCAGCATGCCGTTGGGCAGCTGGACGTCGATGTGAGCGCCGGCCGTGTAGGGGGGCAGGATCCGGCCGTCCTCCGGCATCAAGATCAGGCTGACGATATCCGTGGCCAGCTCGATCTTCTGGCGGACCCGGACGGCGAACAGGGGCGAGGGCGTGGACTGCACAGGGTGTCTCCTTGGGGGGTTTCGACTACGGGCCGCTTCGGGCTCTCCTGTCCCCCACTTCGCAACAGCTGTGCCAGCTCAATCAATAATTACAATCTATTGATTTATAAATAAAACTTTTTCTCTTGTGCACACAGGGCGCCAAGGCGTTATTCTTTTGAAAAACAAAAATCGCTGAAAACAGCAAACTTCTTCTTTTCAGAAAACCCATTCAGCGCAACACCATGAGCGATCCCCACCCCCGGCGCCTGACCTCCATCCCCCGGGAGGTCGATGACCACGTGATCTCCAAGTACGTGCGCTTTGCGCCGGACAGCGGCCAGATCCTGCTGTTCGACCAGCGCATGCTGCTGATGCACGGCTTCACGCTGGCGGCCCTGCGTCAGGAGCTGATCGAGCGGCTCGGCCTGGAACGGACCCGCGAGCTGTTCACCCGCCTGGGCTACCAGCAGGGCATGGAAGACGCCCGCCGCCTGCATGCCTCGGAGAAGGGCGAGCTCGAACGCATCCTGGCCTACGGCCCACGCCTGCGCGAGATGGAGGGCTTCGTGCGCAACCAGGCAGTCGATCATGTCCAGTTCAACCTGGAGACTGGAGATTTCTGGAGCGACTATTACTGGGAATCATCCTGGGAGGCGGAGGTACATCTCAAACAATCAGGCATCAGCGGCTCGCCCGCCTGCTGGATGATGACCGGCTACGCCACCGGCTTCACCACGGCCCTGATGGGACGGCCGATCCTGTGGCGGGAGATCGAATGCGTGGCCATGGGTCACGCCCGCTGCCGGGTCATCGGCCAGCCGCTGGAAGAATGCGACGACGCCGAAGCCCATCTGCGCTTCCTGCAAGTGGAGGACTTCATCAGCGCCCCCAGGCGGCGCGGAACACGCCCTGCCCCGGGCACCGGCGACGCGGAGGTCAACCGCAGCCTGCCCGATCTGATCGGCGCCTCCAGCAGCTTCAACACGGTGGCCTACCTGATCAAGCGGGTCGCCCCCACCGACGCCACGGTGCTGCTGACCGGGGAGAGCGGTGTCGGCAAGGAGCGCTTCTCGAAAGCCCTGCACGCCATCGGCCCGCGCACCGGCAAGCCCTTCGTGTCGATCAACTGCGCGGCCATTCCCCACGAACTGGTCGAGGCGGAGCTGTTCGGGGTGGAGAAAGGCGCCTTCACCGGTGCCACCGTGGCGCGGCCCGGGCGCTTCGAGCGGGCCAGCGGCGGCACCCTGTTCCTGGACGAGATCAGCAGCCTGCCCCTGCATGCCCAGGGCAAGCTGCTGCGGGTCCTGCAGGAAGGTGAGCTCGAACGGGTCGGCGACACCCAGGTGCGCCAGGTGGATGTGCGCATCATCGCCGCCACCAACCGGGACCTGCGCAGCGAGGTCGAGGCCGGACGCTTCCGGGAGGACTTGTTCTTCCGGCTCAACGTATTCCCGGTCAAGATCCCGCCCCTGCGGGAACGCCGAGAGGACATCCCGCTGCTGGTGGACGCCTTCGTCAAGCGCTATGCCGCGCGCTTTGCCAAGCACATCGCCGGCCTCACCCAGACCGCCAGCGAAAAGCTGTGGGCCTACGACTGGCCCGGCAACATCCGGGAGCTGGAGAACATCATCGAACGCGCCGTCATCCTCGCCGAAGACAATGGCAGCATCGATGTCGAGCACCTCTTCTCGGGTGGCGAGCAGGTCCCCGACACCGTCCTCCCACCACCCCCCGTGGCGCCTCACGCCCGGGAAGCGGAGGCGCCGCTGGCGGACACCCCGTCGCGGCTGATCGACGGCATCCTGGATGCCGGGCTTTCACTGGCAGAGGTTGAAGCCCTGCTCATCGACGCCGCCTTGCAGCGCACCGCGGGCAACCTGTCCGCCGCCGCCCGCCTGCTCAAGCTGCGCCGGGGGCAACTCCAGTACCGCAGCGACAAGCGCTCGGCAAGCTGAGCGAGCATGAAAAAGCCCGCCTTGCGGCGGGCTCGGTCAAACGGGCAACGGTCAGGTTCAGACCTTGGCAAAACTGATCCGGCCGTTGTCGAAGTCGACCCGGATGGTGTCCTTGGCACCGAACTGGCCTTCCAGGATGCGCTTGGCCAGCGGGTTCTCCAGGTGCTCCTGGATCGCCCGCTTGAGGGGCCGCGCGCCGAACACCGGATCGAAGCCGGCCTTGGCCAGGTCCGCCAGGGCGGCGTCGGTGACCTCCAGCTGCATCTCCAGGCGGCCCAGGCGCTTTTCCAGGTAGCCCAGCTGGATGCGGGCGATGGACGCGATGTTCTTCTCGTCGAGGGCGTGGAAGACCACCACCTCGTCGATCCGGTTGATGAATTCCGGCCGGAAGTAGGTCTTCACCTCGCCCATCACCGCCAGCTTGATGATCTGGTAATCATCACCGGACATCTGCTGGATCATCTGGCTGCCCAGGTTGCTGGTCATCACGATCACGGTGTTCTTGAAGTCCACCGTGCGTCCTTGGCCATCGGTCATGCGACCATCGTCGAGCACTTGCAGCAGCACGTTGAAGACGTCCGGGTGAGCCTTCTCTACCTCGTCGAAGAGGATCACGCTGTAGGGCTTGCGCCGCACCTGCTCGGTCAGGTAGCCGCCCTCCTCGTAGCCGACGTAGCCCGGGGGCGCACCGATCAGGCGGGCGACCGAGTGCTTCTCCATGAACTCGCTCATGTCGATGCGGATCAGGTGTTCTTCCGAATCGAACAGGAACTCGGCCAGGGTCTTGCACAGCTCGGTCTTGCCGACACCCGTGGGGCCCAGGAACAGGAAGGAGCCGTAGGGCTTGTTCTCGTCCGACAGGCCGGCGCGGGAGCGACGGATCGCATCGGAGACCAGGCGCACGGCTTCGTCCTGCCCGACCACCCGCTTGTGCATGCGCTCTTCCATCTTGAGCAGCTTCTCGCGCTCGCCCTGCATCATCTTGGACACGGGGATGCCGGTGGCACGGGACACCACCTCGGCGATCTCCTCTGCGCCCACCTCGGTGCGCAGCAACTTGTTGGCCGGCTTGGCGTCGCCGCCGGCCTCGGCCTTCTTGAGCTGGGCCTCGAGCTGGGGCAACTGGCCGTACTGCAGCTCGGCCACCTTCTCGAGCTTGCCCTCGCGCTGGAGCTTGGCGATGTCGGCGCGGATCCGGTCGATCTCTTCCTTGATGTGGGCCGAGCCCTGCACCGCCGCCTTTTCGGATTTCCAGACCTCTTCCAGGTCGGAGTATTCCTTCTTGATGCGGGCGATCTCTTCCTCGATCAGGCCAAGACGCTTTTGGGAGGCCTCGTCCTTCTCCTTCTTGACCGCCAGCTGCTCGATCTCCAGCTGGATCTTGCGTCGCTCGAGCTTGTCCATCACCTCCGGCTTGGAGTCGATCTCCATCTTGATGCGGGCGGCGGCCTCGTCGATCAGGTCGATGGCCTTGTCCGGCAGGAAGCGGTCGGTGATGTAGCGATGCGACAACTCGGCCGCGGCGACGATGGCCGGGTCGGTGATCTCCACGCCATGGTGCAGTTCGTACTTTTCCTTCAGGCCGCGCAGGATGGCAATGGTCGATTCGACCGTCGGCTCATCCACCAGCACCTTCTGGAAGCGGCGCTCCAGGGCGGCATCCTTCTCGATGTACTTGCGGTACTCGTCCAGGGTGGTCGCGCCGATGCAGTGCAACTCACCGCGGGCCAGCGCCGGCTTGAGCATGTTGCCGGCGTCGATGGCGCCCTCGGCCTTGCCGGCCCCGACCATGGTATGGATCTCGTCGATGAACAGGATGATCCGCCCCTCGTCCTTGGCGATGTCGTTGAGCACCGCCTTCAGGCGCTCCTCGAACTCGCCCCGGTACTTGGCGCCGGCCAGCAGGCCGGCCATGTCGAGCACCAGCACGCGCTTGCCCTTGAGGGTCTCGGGTACCTCGTCGTTGATGATGCGCTGGGCCAGGCCTTCGACGATGGCGGTCTTGCCCACGCCGGGCTCGCCGATCAGCACCGGGTTGTTCTTGGTGCGGCGCTGCAGGATCTGGATGGCGCGGCGGATCTCGTCGTCACGGCCGATCACCGGGTCGAGCTTGCCCTGGCGGGCCCGCTCGGTGAGATCGACGCAGAACTTCTTGAGGGCCTCACGCTGGCTCTCCGCGTCGGCGCTGCCCACGTTCTGACCGCCGCGCACGGCATCGATGGCCTGCTCGAGGGCCTTCTTGGTCAGGCCGTTCTCCTTGAGCAGGCGACCGGTCTCGCCCTTGTCGTCGGCCAGGGCGAGCAGGAACATCTCGCTGGCGATGAACTCGTCGCCGCGCTGCTGGGCCGCCTTGTCGGTGAGGTTGAGCAGATTGCCCAGGTCGCGCCCGACGGACACATCGCCGCCGTGACCCTGCACCTTGGGCAGGCGCTCGAGGGCCTTGGTCAGGGCGGCCTTGAGGCCGCCCACATTGACGCCGGCACGCTGCAGCAGCGATGCGGTGCTGCCGTCGTCCTGGCCGAGCAGGGCCAGCAGCAGGTGCTGGGGTTCGATGAACTGCTGATCGTTGCCAACGGCGAGGCTCTGGGCCTCGGCGAGGGCTTGCTGGAACTTGGTGGTGAACTTGTCGTAGCGCATAAGGCCTCCGGATTTCTGTCTGAGGCATAGATGGGGGACGAAACCGGGACTTCAAGACGCACTCGATGCATACGCAAATGGCACGACCACAAGTATGATTCGGGACTTTCACAACAACAGCCGGGATTTCATGGAGGTCCGCCAGGCATGGACCTTTCCGCTCGCCCCTGATGGCGTCGGCATCCCGAGGAGACAGTCCATGCCCCTTCACCGCCTGCACCGCCTCGGCCTCGCCGCCGTGGCCGCAACCCTGTTGCCCGGCGCCGTCATGGCCGCCGGCGAACTGACCCTCGCCCACGTGGCCCCGCTGACCGGCCCCGTCTCCAAGGAGGCCGTGGAATACAACCTCGGCATCCGCGTGGCCCTGAAGGCCGCCAATGCTGCCGGCGGCATCCATGGGCGGCAGCTCGCCCTGCGGGATCTGGACGACGAGTACAAGCCCGAGACCGCCGTGGCCCGCTTCAACGAGGCGGCCGCCTCCGATGCGATCGCGGCGCTGATGCCGGTGGGCTCGCTGACCTTCAGCCGGATCCTCAAGGAGCGCCTGCCGGAGACCCGGATGTTCCCGGTGATCGGCGTCGTGCCGGGCGCCCAGCCCCTGCGCGAGCCGCTCAACCCCTATGTGTTCCATGTCCGCGCGAGCGACCAGGAGCAGTACCGCAAGCTGGCCGAGCACGCCACCAGCACCGGCCTCAAACGCATCGCCGTGGCCTACGCCGACGTGCCCTTCGGACATGCCGGGCTGGCCACCCTGGAGAGCCTCTTCAAGGACAAGACCGCCCAGGTCGTCGCCAAGGCGGCCCTGCCCGTGGGCAGCAAGGCGGAACAGCTGGCCGGCGCGGCACAGAGCCTGGGGGCCGCGCAACCCGACATCGTCTATCTGGTGAGCCCCTCCCAACTGGCTGGCGAGTTCGTCAAGGCCTACCGCAGCAAGGGCGTCACCGCCCCGCTGGCCACACCTTCATACGGCAACGCCGAGAGCCTGTGTCAGATCGCCGGGGAGGATGCGACCCGCGGCATCGTGATCGCCCAGGTGATGCCCAACCTCAACAACGCAGCCATTCCGCTGGTCCGGCGCTTCCAGGACGACTTCCGCAAATTTGCCGATGCCGGCGTGCAGCCGACCATCTTCCACCTGGAGGCCTATGCCACCACCAAGGTGGTGCTGGAGGGCCTGCGCCTGGCCGGCCCGGCACCGACCCGGACCAAGCTGGCCCAGGCCCTGGAAGGCATGAAAAAGTTCGACCTGGGCGGTTTTCCGGTGGAATACTCGGCAACCCGCCACGCCGGCTCCCACTACGTGGACATCAGCATCGTCGGGCGAGGCTGCCGGCTCATGTTCTGACGCGCCAGATACAGCCGCTGCGGGCCACTGCGGAGGTCAGGCGGCCCTAGCCCACCCGGATCCGCTTTCCATACCCGGTCATCTCCAGGTAGCCGCGCCCCACTTCGCGCCCGCCCTCCAGCGCCCGCACCGCGCCCTCCCAGTAGATCGCGCCGGTCGAGCGCCGGCTGTCCAGCTCCTGGTCGTCGATCAGGGGCTGCAACTCCAGGCTGCGCCCCCCCACCTGCACCCGCCAGGCCACCGGCCAGTGGATGCCCGACCTCGGCGAGTGCCACTGGCGCAAGGGTGTGAAACTCACCGCCTCGCGCGGCTGTACCTGGCCGGGCTGGCCGGCGGGTCTCAGGGTCGCCGCCGACCACAAGGCCTGTCCCGCCGCGTCGCGCAGGCGGAAGGCCATCAGCCCGCTGCCATCGTCCAGGTTGAGGCCGATCCAGTCCCAGCCCTGGGCGCCCTCGGGCAGCAGCTCGCTGGACCATTCATGATCCAGCCAGGCCTTGCCGCTGACCGGCCGAGCGACGCCATCCAGACTGAGCTGGCCGCTCACCCGCAGCTGCGGGCGGCTGTAGTAGTAGCTGGCGTGGCGCGGATCGGCAGCCTTGCGGCTGAAACCGCCCTGCCCCTGCAACAGGGGCGGGCCATCCGGCACCAGTTCGAGGCGGTAGGCAAAATCGGTGGCCGCCACCTCGGCCTGGTAGCGGTCGCCCACCAGCTCGAACCGCCAGTCGCCCACCCACACCCGGGTCGTCCGGGTGTCGAAACCGGCCGGCCCAACCCCGACGCGGGCCGAGCGCTCGTCATGACGCAGGCGGCCCAGAGCGGGATCGGCAATGGCGGCGTGGGCCAGGACCAACTGGCGCGGCGCGAAGGCACTGGGATTGCCCTCGCCCAGGCCGGTCCCCACCCGGAAGAAGGTGACCTGGAAGCCCAGCGGTTTGCCGTCCGGCAGGCTCAGCCAGCCCGTCGCATACCACCACTCCGTGCGGAACGCCGGGTGGGCTCCATGGTCGGCGGGAAACACCAGCGGCCGGCCGGGCAGGACGGGGGCGAAGCCCGCCCCGAGGGCCGAGCCTGTGGCCATGGCGGGCAGGCTCATGAGGAATCGTCGTCGCTGCATCACCAGTCCTCCCGCACGGCCAGCACGGCGCTCCGCGCCATGGCCTGACGGCCGGCCACCACGGCGGCCAAGGCCGCCAGGACCACCAGGGCGCCGCCGAACAGCAGCAGCGACAGCCACGGCACATGCAGGTCCATGCTCCAGTGGAAGCTCTGCCGGTTGACCACCTCGATCAGCACCAGGCCGATCGCGCCACCGGCGAGCAGGC
>JAFLDU010000203.1 GCA_017309145.1 Zoogloea sp.
CCGGACCGCGTCCGGATGTGGGGGTCAGTAGTCCAAGGCGGGCGCCGGGGCCGGGGCCTTGGTGTCCTCGCTCGCCTCGGCCACGCTGGCGTCAGTGGTGAGGATCAGGCCGGCCACCGAGGCGGCGTTCTGGAGGGCGCTGCGGGTCACCTTGGTGGGGTCCAGCACGCCGCTGGCGACCAGGTCGCCGTAGCTGCCGTTGGCGGCGTTGTAGCCGAAGTTGCCGCTGCCTTCGAGCACCTTGGCGATCACCACCGAGGGCTCGTCACCGGCGTTGGCGGCGATGGCGCGCAGGGGTTCCTCCAGGGCGCGCAGCACGATCTTGATGCCCGCCTCCTGGTCGTGGTTGTCGCCCTTGAGGTCCTTGATCGCCGCGCGGGCGCGCAGCAGGGCCACCCCGCCGCCGGGTACCACGCCTTCTTCCACCGCAGCGCGGGTGGCGTGCAGGGCGTCGTCCACCCGGTCCTTCTTCTCCTTCATCTCCACTTCGGTGGCTGCGCCGACCTTGATCACCGCGACGCCGCCGGCCAGCTTGGCCACGCGCTCCTGGAGCTTCTCGCGGTCGTAGTCGGAGGTGGCCTCCTCGATCTGCGTCCGGATCTGCTTCACGCGGGCGTCGATGCGGGCCTGTTCGCCGGCACCGTCGATCAGGGTGGTGTATTCCTTGCCCACCTCGATGCGCTTGGCGCGGCCCAGATCCTCGAGGCCGGCCTTCTCCAGCTGTTTGCCGGTCTCTTCCGAGATGACCGTGGCACCGGTGAGGATGGCGATATCCTCGAGCATGGCCTTGCGGCGGTCACCGAAGCCGGGGGCCTTGACCGCGACCACCTTGAGGATGCCGCGCATGGCATTGACCACCAGGGTGGCCAGGGCCTCGCCTTCCACGTCTTCGGCAACGATCAGCAGCGGCTTGCCCGACTTGGCTGCACTTTCGAGCACCGGCAGCAGGTCGCGGATGCTGGAGATCTTCTTGTCGTGGAGGAGGACCAGTGCGTCCTCGAGCACGGCGGTCTGCTTTTCGGGGGTGTTGATGAAGTAGGGCGACAGGTAGCCGCGGTCGAACTGCATCCCCTCCACCACGTCCAGCTCGTTGTTGAGGGACTTGCCGTCCTCGACGGTGATCACGCCCTCCTTGCCCACCTTGTCCATGGCGTCGGCGATGATCTGGCCGATGTCGGCGTCGGCGTTGGCCGAGATGGCGCCGACCTGGGCGATCTCCTTGCTGGTGGTGACCGGGCGGGACAGCTTGTGCAGTTCATCGACCACCGCTACCACGGCTTTGTCGATGCCACGTTTGAGATCCATCGGGTTGATGCCGGCGGCCACGTACTTCATGCCTTCCTGCACGATGGCCTGGGCCAGCACGGTGGCGGTGGTGGTGCCATCGCCGGCGTTGTCGGAGGTCTTGGAGGCGACTTCCTTCACCATCTGGGCGCCCATGTTCTCGAACTTGTCCTTCAGTTCGATTTCCTTGGCCACGGACACACCGTCCTTGGTGATCACCGGGGCACCGAAGCTGCGGGCCAGCACCACATTGCGGCCTTTCGGGCCGAGGGTTACCTTGACGGCGTCCGCCAGGATGTTGACGCCCTTGGTGATGCGGCTGCGGGCGTTGTCGTGGAATTTCACGTCCTTTGCAGTCATGGTCATTTCTCCGTAGGAAAGGGGTGGATCAGGCGGCTTTCTTGAGGTGGGCGGAACCGGCTTCGACGATACCGAGGACGTCTTCCTCGCGCATCACCAGCAGTTCCTCGCCATCGAGCTTGATGGTCTGGCCGGCGTACTTGCCGAACAGCACGTGGTCGCCGACCTTGACCTGCAGCGGGCGCAGGCTGCCGTCCTGCTGGGCGCGGCCCGGGCCTGCAGCGAGTACCTCGCCTTGTTCGGGTTTCTCTGCGGCGGAGTCTGGGATGACGATCCCGGAAGCCGTCGTTCGCGTGGCTTCGATCCGCTTCACGATAATCCGGTCGTAGAGGGGACGAATGGGCATTGCTTGATCTCCTGTGCGATTGTCAGATCACCAAAAGTGGATGGGGCGGAGCGTGGCTGCGGGGGCCAGAGGCTCCGCCCGGTGTCGGCGCAAGGTGCCGACAGAGGCGGATGTATGGGTCGGAAAAATGGCTTTCAAGAGGCTGACCGAAAAAAATTTTCAGCACTGAGCCTGATGGCCCGAGCCGTGGAGTCACGGCACGATGAGGCGTTCGATGCGGCCGAAGCGGTACTCCGTATGGCGGCTGCGGCCCGGTGTGACCGGGGTGGGGCCAACCGGGCACGGTGGCCGTCGTCCGCCGCCGGCCTCCAGGGTGTCATCGCGCTCGACGCTCTGCCAGACACCGCCGCTGACCGGGCGGAACTGCCAGCGCACGTAGCCCACCCGGGCCGCCGCCTGCATCAGGCTGTGGCGGTCCGGGGCGTCTTCCACCAGGGGGCTGGCCCCTTCCCAGGCTGGCAGGTCGCCGAAGGCCTGGCGGCACTCGAGGGCTTCCCGCTCCCCCGCGCCTATGGTGTTGCAGGCCCGCCGTTCGTCCCGTTCGAGGCTCCAGGCGCCCAGCCGCCAGGCGGCCTCGAGCACCGCCGTCTCGAGTTCGGCCAGATGCGGCCAGCGGTCATTGAGTTGCAGCGCCGAGCCGGGCACGGCGACGCGGAGGGGGGGCGGAGCGCCAGCGCGGGACGGGCCCTCCCGCCGGAAGCCGTGCCAGTGGAGCATCAGCAGGGCGGGCGTATCCGCCCTGGGGAGGGCCGTGAGGGTCACGGCGAACAGGGGAAGGCCGACGCTGTCGATCTGCGTGGCGACTCTCTCGAAGATATCCATGCCACCTCCGTGAAACTGAAAGTCCCGCACAACACTAGCAAAACGGCGGCGGAGTTCAAGAGGGGCGTGGTGCTCTGAGCCTCAGCCGGCCTCCTCGGGGGCGATCGGAAAGGCCTTGTCGTAGGCCAGATTGAAGGCGAAGGCATACGCCAAGTAGGCGAGGGCGAGCCCCACATCGGCGACCAGGGCTTCGATCCAGCCCATGCCGGTCCACCAGGCGATCACCGGGAGCGTCATGACCAGCAGCCCCACTTCGAAGCTCACGGCATGTAAGGCGCGCAGACGCCACGGGCGATGGTCGGCGCGGCGGCCGGTGAGGCGCCCCTCGATCCAGTCGAAGCTGGTGTTGAAGGCGGCGTTCCAGACGGCGGCGATGAGGGCCAGCACGATCAGCAGGGCGGCAGACTCCTTCAGCGGGACGCCGGACAGCCATACGAAGGGCGGGCAGATCAGCAGCAGGCCGCCCGCTTCGAACAGGGCGACCTGACGCAGCCGGTCGAGGAGGCTGCGCTGGCGGGGCAGGGAGGAGGCGGACATGGCGGGTGAGGAGATGGCGCAAGCCGATGGACCACGGATTCGACCCGGAGTTTAACGTGGAGAGAGGAAGCCGTTAAACTGCATGGCCTGATGCCACCGTCCGAGAGGCCATTCTCCACCGTGCCCACCCCGTCCTCCCTGTCCTTCCTGCTGCAATCCCACCCGGATGGCGTGGATCCGTGCATCACGGCCATCGGTGTGAGCCTGGCCCGGCGGCCGGACGGCGGACTCGACCTGAGCTGGCGGCTGGAGGGCAATATAGATGGTCTGGCCGTTCCGGCGGTCGGAGCCGCGCTGCCCCGCGAGCGCTTGTGGGCCCATACCTGCTGCGAGCTGTTCGTGGCAGCGGAAGGGCGCGAAGCCTACCGGGAGTTCAATTTCTCCCCTTCCGGCCAATGGATGGCCTTTGATTTCGCCGCCTACCGCCAGCGGGTGGCCGACCCGCAGCTGAGCGGACTCCGGCTCTGCCTGAGCCGGGAGGCGCAGGCCTTGAACCTGGCGGTGGATCTGCCTGCCGTCTGCCTGCCCGCCGGGGATTGCCGCCTGGCCCTCACCACCGTGGTGGAGTTGGCCGATGGCAGTCACCGTTACTGGGCCCTGCGCCATCCGCCAGGGCGCCCCGATTTTCATCACCGCGATGGCTTTGCCCTCGTCTTGAAAGGTCCGACTCCATGATCCAGTTCGGCATTGACCGGCTGCTCGCCGATTCCGCCCTGCGCCGCCCGCTGGCCGGCAAGCGGGTGGCCCTGCTGGCCCACCCGGCCTCCGTCACCCGCGACCTGACCCATTCCCTGGACGCTCTGGCGGCGCTGCCGGACCTCCACGTTTCCGCCGCATTCGGCCCCCAGCACGGTCTGCGTGGCGACAAGCAGGACAACATGGTCGAGTCGTCGGATTTCTTCGATCCGGTGCACGACATCCCGGTGTTCAGCCTGTACGGCGAGGTGCGCCGGCCGACCGCGCCGATGATGGACCGCTTCGATGTGCTGCTGGTGGACCTGCAGGACCTGGGCTGTCGCATCTACACCTTCATCACCACCCTGCGCTATGTGCTGGAGGCCGCCGCCCATCACAAGAAGGCGGTGTGGGTGCTGGACCGTCCCAATCCCGCCGGCCGGCCGGTGGAGGGCACTCTGCTGCAGCCGGGCTGGGAGAGCTTCGTCGGTGCCGGGCCGTTGCCCATGCGCCACGGCCTCACCATGGGCGAGTTGGCGCGCTGGTTCATCGCCACCCTCAAGCTCGACGTGGAGTGCGAGGTCATCTCCATGCAGGGCTGGGACCCGCACGCCGGGCCGGGTTATGGCTGGCCGGTGGGTGAGCGGAGCTGGGTCAACCCCAGCCCCAATGCACCCAATCTGTCGATGGCCCGGGCCTATGCCGGCACGGTGATGCTGGAGGGCACCACCTTGTCGGAGGGGCGTGGAACCACTCGGCCGCTGGAGCTGTTCGGTGCGCCAGACATCGACGCACGCCAGGTGATCGCCCACATGCAGGCCTTTGCGCCCCGTTGGGTGGAAGGCTGCCGCCTGCGCGACTGCTGGTTCGAGCCGACTTTCCACAAGCACGCCGGCAAATTGTGCAACGGGGTGCAGATCCATGTGGAGGATCCGTCCCACTACGACCATGCCGCCTTCCGCCCGTGGCGGCTGCAGGCCCTGGCCTTCAAGGCGATCCGCCATCTGAATCGGGATTACCTGCTGTGGCGGGATTTTCCCTACGAATACGAGCACGACCGCTTGGCCATCGATCTCATCAACGGCTCGGAGATCCTGCGGGAGTGGGTCGATGATGCCACCGCCCGACCGGGCGACCTGGACGCGCTGGCGCTCGCTGATGAGCGGGCCTGGTGCGAGGCCCGGCGGCCCTTCCTGCTCTATCCCTGAGCCCGCCCTGGCCTGGCGCCAGCCCGTTTGTAGCGGTTCGCGCCAGGATGATCAGCGCAGGGGGGCACCTGCCGGGGGGAGCCACTGCAGTAGCTTGGCGAGGAATTGCTGGATGTTGATGGGCTTGGAGATGAAGTCATTCATCCCTGCCTCCAGGCAGCGTTTGCGGTCGTTGGTAAAGGCGTTGGCCGTCATCGCAATGATTCTCGGCCCTGCAAGGCCACGCAGCTGGCGGATCCTGCGAGTGGCCTCCAGGCCCCCCAGGCGCGGCATCTGAATGTCCATCAGAATCAGGTCGTAGGTGTTCCTGCTGATCTGTTCGATGGCCTCTTCTCCGTCACTGGCGACATCCGCGGAGATTCCTGCGTCGTTGAGGAAGTAGCGGGCGATTTCCTGGTTGGTGGCTTCATCGTCGACGATCAGCACATGCTTGCCCGCATGGCACGCGCGCAGTTCGGCGAGCAGGCGCTCGTCGTCCGAATCGCTGGCGCTGTGCTTGTCGACCGTTTTTTTTCCGTGGCTCAGGCGGGCGGTGAACCAGAAGGTGCTACCGCTGCCGGGGGTGCTCTCTGCGCCAGCGTCGCCACCCATCAGGCGGGCAAGCTTGCGGGTGATCGCAAGGCCGAGCCCCGTGCCGCCGTACTGGCGGGTCGTGGAATTGTCGGCCTGCTCAAAGGCCGAGAATAGCCGGGGCATGACACTCGGCGCGATGCCGATCCCCGTGTCCTGGACTTCGAAGCGCAGTATCACCTGATCGGGGGTTTCCTCCAGCAGGCGGGCTCGGATGACGACCTTGCCATGTTCGGTGAACTTGATGGCGTTGGTCGCATAGTTGAGCAGGCACTGCTGCAGGCGGGTGGAGTCGCCCTCGAGCCCATCGGGGAGCAGCTCTGTCTCGGTGATGAGGGCCAGGTGTTTCTCGCTGGCACGCTGGCGCACCATCGTACCCACGTTGGCCAGCATCCGCGGGATGTCCACAGCCTGCTGCTCCAGCTCGAACTTGCCGGCTTCAATCTTCGACAGATCGAGGATGGCGTTGATGATCTCCAGCAGGTGCTCGCCAGCACCCTGCAGCTTGTTCAACTGCTCGGCCTGCTGACGGGTCAGACCCCCCCGCTGGATCAGGTAGGCCATGCCGGTGATGGCATTGAGCGGGGTGCGGATCTCGTGCGACATGTTGGCCAGGAAGGCGCTCTTGGCCAGGTTCGCCGCTTCGGCCGCCTCTTTGGCACTCTCCAGTTCGCGGGTGCGGATGACGACCAGTTCCTCGAGGGTGTCCCGCTGTCCAGCCAGTTGCATCTGCGCCAGGCGGCCCTCGGTGATGTCGGCGAAACTGCCGAGGATCCGGGTCGGATGGCCCGCATCATCCCGCGCGACCACACGACCCCGGTCGCGGACCCAGATGACGTCCCCGTTCTTCTTGATCAGCCGATGTTCGGAGAGGTAGTCGCTGATGTCTCCGCGCCGTACGTTTTCGACCCGCTCCCGCACCATTGGCCTGTCTTCGGGAAACACCCGGTCATAGAAGCTCTCGTAGTTTTCCGGAACCTCCTCAGGGGAATAACCCAGAGTCCGGTACCACTGCTGGTTGTGACTGATCCGGTTGGCGGGCACGTCCCAGTCCCAGACGCCCTCCTGGATCACGGTGAGGACGTCCTGGAGGCTCTTCTCGCTGTCGCGGGCCTGCTGCTCGGCCTTCAGTCTTTCGGCCAGTTCGTGCTCGAGGCGCTGGTTGGCTCGGCGCAGCTCTTCGGTGCGCTCCAGCACGGTCTGCTCGAAGCGGGTGGTGTGGCGATCAAGGGCGCGCATCAGGTGAATCACCCGGAAATCACCTTCGATGAGGACTCTGAACTGGACCAGCAAGGCCTGATGGGGTTCATCCACCGACAGCGGCTTGTCGCTGAACAGGCTCAGCACCCCGAACAGGCTTCGGTCGGGCCACAGCAGCGGCAGGCCCAGGTAGCCACGTATGGGGGCGTCTGTGCCGGCCTGTTCCCGCCAGAAGGCGTCGAGTTGAACGTCGGGTACGTGCAAGGTGCGCTTGCTGGCGGCGACGGCCTCGGTGAAGGGGGCCTGCCGGATGAAGGTCTGGCTCGCCCCCGGGGGCTGCTCGGTGAGCGCCCCGCTGGCCAGCAGGCAGGTGCACGTCCCATCCGCAGTTGCGCTCAGCATGGCCGCCGACACGTCGTACAGGCGTCCGGCGAGGTCGACGATCCCCTGCCACTTGCTCAGGTAGTGTGCCGGAACAGCAGCGGAGCGGGGCGGGTCGTGGCTCACGTTGTGTGTTTTCGTTGCGGGGTTAGTCTGGAGCCCGGAGTTTGCTCAGGATGGCTGACACCTCGGCGCAGATCGCGTGGGAACGTTCGTCTGAGGCTTCGGGGGCGTCATTGCCGTGGAAAATCCCGGCGAAGTCGGCCTCGATGAGGGTCTTGATCTTCCAGAGCGCATCCCTGGCCTCTGCGGAATACTGCCGCGCCCTGGCGTCGAGCACGCAGACCGTACCGAAAATGGAATCGTCGGGCCAGACGAGCGGGACGCCGAGGTAGTTGATCATGTTCAGCTTGATGTCCGGGTTGTTGCGCCAGGCCGGATCGTCCAAGGCGTCTGGAACCTCGAGAAGCGCCCGGCTGGCCATCACCGTTTCACAGTACAGGCCGGTTCCGAGGTCCGCCTTCTCGTGCTCTTCGTAAGGATTGTCGTCACTCAGGCTGGATAGGAGGACTTCGATCTGTTCGGGCCAGACCCGCATGACCAGGGCGGCGGGCACGTCGAGTGCCTTGGCAAGTTCATCGAGGGTGCCCTGCCACTTCTTGAGGAAGCCTGGCGGGACTTCATGCACGGAATAGTCGCTCATCGCTGATCAACCCGGGGGCCTGTTTGAACACTATACCCATTCTGGCCGGTCTTCAAACAGCGTGCCGTTAATATGACACGCCGTCGTGTCGATGGTCGTCAGTGTGGGGCGGGGCTTGCGACAGCATGAAAAAGGGCGCCGTCGGCGCCCCTCTTGTTTCCGGTACTGCCCGATTCAGGCCACGGCCTTCAGGGTGACGCTGGCATCCACCTTGCCGATGATCTTCTGCAGGCCGCGGCGGGTGGCCGTGTTGACGACCAGCGGGGCCATCACGTTGGCGCGGACCGGCTGTTCGCCAGGCTCGCCTGGGCTGACGATCAGCAGCAGGCTGGCGTCATCGGGATTGCCCAGCTCCAGGGCAGCCACTTCATCGTCATTCAGCGAAAACTCGTAGTTGAGGCCCAGCACATCGGGGGTGGTCACGTTGAAAGCCACTTCTGGATCATCGAGGCACTGGAGTACGAACAGCTTGGGCGATTCGACTTCTTCCGAGTGCAGCAGGGTGAACTGGTGGCAGGCTTCAAAGCCGGGCAGGCCGGCCGGGAAGGTGTGGATGCGATCGGCGGAGACATCCACCTCGCCGACGATGGGACTGGTGATTTTCATGGTTTTTCCCCTTTGAAATGGTGTGATCAGCCGGTACGCGTGCCGGCTCCCGAAACGATTTTCCTCCCATCATAGACGGGGCAGGGGGGATTGGCCCTGTGAAGTAAGGGGGCTTTCGGGCTTATTCCTCGAATCGGGCATGGGGTAAACGCCAAGGGGGGCGCCCGCAGGCGCCCCCCTTGGCGTGGAGCAGGTGCTACTTACCGGTCGCGGTTGAAGGTGCGGCCTGCGCGGGGCTTGCCCGCGAATTCACCGCTGCGGCCGCCGCCGAAGCCGCCACCGCTGTTCTGGTGGTTCGAGCTGCGCTTGGCAACGTGGGGGAATTCGGTGCGATGCTCGGGATGGCGCGGAGCGCTGTCGGCGCGGCGGGGGGCTGCGTCGCGGAAGTCGCGGCGCCCTTCGCCCTGGCCGGCCCAGGGGCTGGCCGGGCGGCCGTCGTCACGGCGTTGTTCCCATGTTTTGTTTTTTCGTGGATAATGGCCTGCTGCGAAAAGGGGAATTCGAACAAGTGCTGGAATCCTACAAAGGAATGGGCCTCAATATTGAAGGCGTCGATGCGCAGC
>JAFLDU010000003.1 GCA_017309145.1 Zoogloea sp.
CGCACCATCTCGACGGTGACCTTGCGGCCGTCATCGAGGATGCCCTTGGGCGACACCACCCATTGCCACACCTGGGAGCGGGAGATCTCGGCGGTGGCCGCGTCTTCCATCAGGTTGTGGATGGGCACGCAGCCGTTGCCTGCCAGCCAGGCGCCCAGATAGTGGATGCCGACGTTGATGTTGTTGCGCAGGCCGGCTTCGGTGATCGGGGTGGTGGGGCGGAAGTCCAGCCACTGCTCCGGACCGAACTTGCCCTCCACTTGCTTTTCCCACTGGTTGGGCTTGTCGCCCAGCACTTTCTGGAACTCCTCGGCGGCGATGGCGACGAGGCCCGGGTGCGCCACCCAGCCGCCGTCGAAGCCGTCGTTGGCGTCGCGGGTCTTGTCATGACGGATGCCGGCCAGGGCCTTCTCGTTGGCTTCCGGATCGTTCTTGATCGGGATCAGGGCCGACATGCCGCCCATCGCCGGGGCGCCGCGCTTGTGGCAGGCCTGGACCAGGGCCAGGGCGTAGCCGCGCATGAAGGGGACTTCCATGGTGATGGCGCCACGCTGGGCCAGGCAGAAGTCCTTGTTCTTCTTGAACTTCTTGATGCAGGAGAAGATGTAGTCCCAGCGCCCGGCATTGAGGCCGGCGGAGTGGTTGCGCAGTTCGTAGAGGATCTCTTCCATCTCGAAGGTGGCGAGGATGGTCTCGACCAGCACGGTGGCCTTGATGGTGCCCTGGGGCAGGCCGATGTGGTCCTGGGCCATCACGAAGATGTCGTTCCACAGGCGGGCTTCGAGGTGGCTCTCCATCTTGGGCAGATAGTAGAACGGGCCGGCGCCGCGGGCGATCTGTTCCTTGGCGTTGTGGAAGAACACCAGGGCGAAGTCGAAGATGCCGCCGGACACGCGCTGGCCGTCAACGGTAACGTGCTTTTCGTCCAGGTGCCAGCCGCGGGGGCGGATCTGCAGGGTGGCGATCTTGTCGTTGAGCTTGTATTCCTTGCCGTTCTCGTTCTTGAAGGACAGTTCGCGGCGGATGGCCTTGTAGATGTTGACCTGGCCCTGGATCTGGTTGTCCCACTTCGGGCTGTTGGAGTCCTCGAAGTCGGTCATGTAGGAGTCAGCGCCGGAGTTGAAGGCGTTGATGATCATCTTGGCCTCGACCGGGCCGGTGATCTCGGTCCGGCGGCGTTCGAGCGCCTTGGGCAGCGGGGCGATCTTCCAGTCACCTTCGCGGATGGCCTTGGTCTCCGGCAGGAAGTCGAGCTTCTCGCCGGCATCGATGCGAGCCTGGCGTTCGACGCGGGCCTTCAGGAGTTCCTGGCGACGCGGCTCGAAGGCGCGGTGCAGCTTGGCGACCAGTTCGAGGGCTTCCGGGGTGAGGATGGTTTCGTAGCCCGGTCGAATCGGTGCATTGATCTGCATGCCAGCGGGGAGGGTGAGGCTCATGGTGACTCCTTGTGATGAAGGTTAGAAATAGGTCTTGACGAAGTATACGGCGGTCAGGGTGCTGCCCACGGCGACAACCAGCCTGCGCAGCCACAGAGCCGGCAGCCGGCGGGCGAGGGCGGCGCCGGCGAGGGCGCCAGCCATGGCGGTGGCGGTCATCAGCAGCGTGTGGGGCCAGCTGATGGCACCTGCGATGATGAAAGTGCCCGCCGCGAAGGTGTAATTGACGGCGGAGGTGAGGTTCTTGAGGCCGTTGAGTTCCTGGATGTCCTCTACGCCCTGGATGGCCAGCGCGGCGAGGGTCAGGATGCCGAGCCCGGCACCGAAGAAGCCGCCATAGATGGCCACACAGAGCTGGAAGATCAGGCCGCCGACACCGCCGGGCGTGCCTCCGGGCTGACCGGAGATGCCGATCCACGCCTTCACGCTGCGCACCACGCGTGACACCTGGCTGGAGAAGGCGAACAGCACGGTGGCGATGAGCAGCAGCCAGGGGATCAACTTGGCGAAGGCGGCATTGGAGGTTGCCAGCAGGAGCAGGCCGCCGGTAATGCCACCGATGAAGGCGGCGATCACGAGCATCAGCGTCCAGCGGGGGTGGCGCATCACTTCCTTGCGATAAGCCCAGGCGCTGGACAGGCTGGCCGGCCACAGGGCCACGCAGTTGCTGGCATTGGCCACCACCGGTGGTACCCCGGCCGCGAGCAGGGCCGGAAAGGAGAAGAAGGTGCCGCCACCCGCCATGGCGTTCATCGCCCCGGCCAGGAATGCGCCTCCGCCCACCAGCAGGATCTCAATCGGACTCATTTGTGCCGGCTCCGGGTCACGAAGTCCACGACCTCGTCCATGGTCTGGCCGGTGGCGCTGGGCGTGAAGTCGAGCTCCTCCCGGGGCTGGCCGGCCCGGTTGATCCAGAACGTGGTGTAGCCGTACCAGCTGGCACCGGCTGCATCCCAGCAGTTGGACGTGACGAACAGGATCCGTTCCGCCGCACAGCCGAAGGCGGCGGGGCCGAGGTCATAGGCTGCAGCGGCGGTCTTGTACTGATGCACGGCATCCACCGACAGTACGTGATCGAAAAGGCCGCCCATGCCGGCGCTCTTGACCGCAACATCGAGCATCTCGGGCGTGCCGTTGGAGAGGATGGCGGTGGGGACGCCCGCGGCCTTCAGGCTGCGCAGGGCACCCAGGTTTTCCGGGAAGGGGGACAGGCAGGCATACTGGTTCATCAGCTGGGTGCAGCGATGAGCGTCCAGTTCGAGTCCGAGCCGGGCTGCGGCAAAACGCAGGCCATCCTGGGTGATCTCCCAGAAGGGCTTGTAGCGACCGGAGAGCGTGCGGATGAAGCTGTATTCGATCTGCTTGTTGCGCCACAGCTCGGCCAGTGCCGTACCCTTGCCTGGGTAGAGCTGCTCGGCCAGCAGACCGACGGAATACACATCGAAGAGCGTGCCGAAGGCGTCGAATGCGACTGCCTGGATTCGGGGCGGATGGGCCATGCTCTTGATACCTTTGTTCAGCTGTTGGGGTTGGGGTGGGTCCTCGGAGGTGCTTCTGCCGGACTCGTGGTCCGGTGGCACCTCTCGGGATCCTGTCTCCTCCACCTCGATGGACTGAAGTTTATTCAATGACTGAATAAAAAAGAAGATGTAATAAAATCAAATGATTTTTTACTTCAAGTATTAAATGAGCAGCTTCAAGGAAATCGAAGCCTTCGTCAGCGTGGCCACCCGGGGTAGCCTGTCTGCCGCCGCCCGGGCCGATGGCGTGACGCCGGCCATGATGGGGCGGCGCATCGACGCGCTTGAGGAGCGGCTGGGGGTCAAGCTGTTGATGCGCACCACGCGCAAGCTCAGCTTGACCTTCGAAGGCAGTGCCTTTCTGGAGGACTGCCAGCGCATCCTCAACGATCTGGCCAATGCGGAGGCGTCGGTCAGTCTGGGTGGGGTCAAGGCGAGCGGCCATATCAAGGTGTCGGCGCCGGCAGGCTTCGGGCGCCGCCATGTGGCGCCGCTGGTGCGGGATTTTCTGTCGGCCCACGCGGACGTGACCTGCAGCCTGGACTTGAGTGACCGCCTGGTGGACCTGGTGAATGAAGGGGTGGATTGCTCGATCCGGATCGGAGAGTTGAGTGACTCCAGTCTGGTGTCCGTGCGCCTCGCCGATAACCGCCGTGTGGTGGTGGCGAGCCCGGCCTATCTGGCGCGAAGCGGCGTCCCTGCGACCCCCGACGATCTGGCGAGGCACGATTGCCTCTCCCTGGATCCACAGCGGGGATGGGTCTTCTCCGATCCTGAGGCACCGGGGCGTACCCGCACCATCAAGGTGTCAGGTCGCTTCGAGTGCAACGATGGCACCGTGCTGCACGAATGGGCGCTGGGCGGCATCGGCCTGGCCTGGCGCTCGATGTGGGAGGTCGAGCGGGATCTGGCCAGCGGTGCGTTGGTGTCGGTCCTGGATGCCTTTGCTGCGCCCGCCACCGGGATCTACGCGGTGTTTCCGCAGAACCGTCGGCTGCCCTTGCGGGTGCGCCTGCTGATCGACCACCTGCGCAGCGTCTTCGGCCGCCCCGATTACTGGCGGGGTGCGGGCTGAGCCGGTGGCACGGGAATGGCATTGAGGCCCGAGGCGCTGCTGTCGCCGATTTCGACCTCCACGCGGATGCGGCTGGGTACGGCCTTGTCGTCGATCTCCGCGGGCCGGAAGCGCCAGCCGAGGATGAAACCGCCGTAGATGCCCGCCGCTTCGCAAAGTTGTGGTTCGCAGAGGGGATTAACCCTCATGACACGGCCATCTGTGCCGATGTCGACCTCTATGGCAACCTGTCCTGCGGGCGCGCCGGGTGTTGGAGGCCAGTCGCCAGGACCGACCTCCGTGAGCAGCTCCGGCGGGCGGCTCAGGGCTGAGAAGGGGAAATAGGCTGGCGCGCCTGCCGGGTCACGCTGTGCTTGGGCTGCGCTTTCTCCGGGCGTGTCCTGAATGGAGGGGTGTTCTGCTTGCGGGGCCGCCAGACTGGTCTT
Source organism: Zoogloea sp. (assembly GCA_017309145.1). Lineage (GTDB taxonomy): Bacteria > Pseudomonadota > Gammaproteobacteria > Burkholderiales > Rhodocyclaceae > Zoogloea. Next base: position 4,457 of record JAFLDU010000003.1, read on the forward strand.
GGGTCTGGCCTCGCCTTGGGGGGCATCATCCTCGGCGACTCGGGGACGTTCTGCGGTGAGCGTGGCTTGCAGTGGCGAGTACGCCTGCGGCTCACCCGGCGGGATCGGGCCCAGGGGCCAGGCGAGCAGTACGAGCAGGTGCAGCAACACGGAGAGTGTGCAGGCAATCGGCAGGCGGGAGGACGGTGGCATGGGCGATGATGGGTGGGGCGGTGGGCCGTGCTCAAGCATAGGGCGGCTGGCCTGAGGGGCCGACAGCCGTCTGTCCGGAGGTGCTTTCCGCTTGTCGCAACTGTCTGGTCTTTGACCGGACTTCATCCGAATATTGACAGTGGAGGAATGAAAGATGCAAAAGAACGAAGGTTTCAGTCTGATCGAGCTGATGATTGTCGTGGTGATCATCGGCATTCTCGCGTCAATCGCCGTGCCGGCCTACACCGACCATATCGTCCGCGGCAAGATCGCCCAGGGCTTGGAGGGCCTCTCGGAGGCCAAGGTACGCATGGAGCAGGTTTTCAATTCCAAGCGCTCTTACAAGCTGGACGATGGCAGCTGTCCTGACCTGTCGGGCATGTTCACTGATCTGCCGTTCACCATCGCCCATGATCCGGCCTGTACGGCAACGACCTTCACCTTGAAGATCAGTGGCAAGTCGGCCAATGGGATGAGTGGCTACTGGTATTCCATCAATGAGAGCGGCGAGAAGAAATCGGCCACGCCCTCTACCACCGGCAATTGCTGGCTGATGACTAAGGGCGCATCGTGCTGACCTCATCTACGCGCCCAGTTCAGCAGGGCTTCACCATGGTGGAGCTTGTAATGACAGTCTCTATCTTGGCGATTCTCGCAAGCATCGGTGTGCCACAAATGGCGCAGTGGATTCAGCGTATGACCGTGAGTTCTGCCTCGGAGCTAGTCCAGAACGGCTTGCGGCAGGCCATCGGTGAGGCTATCCGGCGTAATACCGATGTGGATTTCATTCTGACCGATGGCACGCCGAGCGTGTCCGCGGTGGCCGGCTTGGTGGCTAAGCAAAATGGGGCGAATTGGGCAATCCGGGTGGTGGATAGCACTGCGTCGAACCGTTATGTGAATGGCCATCAAACTAAGGAACTGTCCAGCGATGTCACGCTCCAGGGGCCGGCAGGTGTCCGCTTCAACGGGTCGGGCAGGGTGCTGGACTTGACGGGCACACCGGTCGGGGGCAAGCAGATATTCCGGATCACCCGGTCCGGGTCGGGGCTGGCCTACTGCGTTTTTGTTACGCCCGGTGCTGCTGTCAAGATGTGCGACCCGGCTAAGGCGAGTGGCGACCCAAGGGCTTGTCAGCCTATCTTGACAGCGTCCGAGTGTACGGCTGCGTAGGAATACGAAAATGAAGAAATCGACGCGGGCAGTGCGTGGCTACGTACTTCTGGAGGCGTTGGTGGCCCTGTTGATCTTTTCGCTGGGGCTCCTGGGGATGATCGGATTTCAGGCCGCCTCCACGCGGATTGCCAGCGACAGCCGGTTTCGCACCGAGGCGGCCATGCTGGTGGATGAGCTGATTTCCAAGATGTCGGTGGATCAGCGTTCGACGGTGGCTGCCAAATATGCGTACGACTCGGTCAGCGGGGTCAAGGGCTCAGCAAGCGATGCGTGGTTTACCGACCGTGTCGTCGGAGCCAGCAAACTGCCCAATGCAACGGCGAAAGTCGATATTGGCAACGGCTGGGCACTGGATACCCTGACAGTGACCGTCACTTTGACCTGGACCATGCCAGGTGCGGTCAAGACCGGGGCATCGGCCAAGCAGAAAGAACAGGCGGAGGGGCGTTATGTCACCAGCACGTTGCTCTACTGACACGAGGGCGGGCGCCATGTCACGGTCGGCCGGCGCCCGCCAGCGCGGTTTGAGTATTGTCGAACTGATGGTCGGGGTTGTCGTCGGCCTGATCGCCAGCATGGTGATCATGCACACCTATTCGTCGAGCGAGATGTACCGGCGCAATGTGATGGGAAGCGGCGACGCGGTCCAGTCCGCCGCCATTGCCGCGCAGCGCATCGATCTGACATTGCAGGGAGCAGGGGCTGGGCTGGTCCGAGCCAAGGTTAACTGGGGTTGCAAGCTTCTGGTGACCTATTCGGGCAATGTGATTCTGCCGCGCAGCGGGGCCTTTCCCGCGCCCTTCGCGGGTATGCCGACGGCCCTGCGTCTGATGCCGCTGTTGGTCAGTAGCGGCACGGGCTCAGCTTCAGACGTGATTGTGACCATGGCAGCGGCGTCTGCCTCAGGCAATCAGGCCTTCGCCTTTTCGTCTCCGGCAGGTGGAGGGAGCATCGTGTCGTCGGTCACGCCACCCCTCGGGGTCGGTCTGAAGCCGACGGCGGCGGCATCCGATTACGACCTCTTCCTGGTCACGCCAGAGGAAGTTGACATCGATGTCCAGGATTGCCGGATCGTCCAGGCTGCGACCACCTACGCAAGCACCCTCGTGAGTGATGCGACGCTGGGGCTGAAAGTTGCGGACGCCGCCATGACCATCCCGTTGAATACAACGACCTATGGTGCCATTGACGCGTCCATCTTGGCCAAGAGGTCTTCGGCACTTCACCTCGGGCTGCGTGCTGACCCCCGGTTTGCCATGCTCGCTGTAAATGACAATAAGGAACTCGTTCTCTACGACCTTCTCAATCGAAGCGATCCTCAGGTGCTTGCAGAGAACGTGTTCCTGGTGAAGGTACGTTACGGGCTCGATAATGGTGTAGGCGGAACGATCAACGATAACGCAGTCGATGAATGGGTGTCGCCTGACGAGACAGGATGGACGATCAGCGCATTGATGGACGGCAAGCGTGACACTGCGCAGAAGATTGCCTTCATCAAGGCGATTCGGGTGGCCGTGGTGATGCGTTCTTCCCAGCAGGTTGTTTCCGATGCGCCTACCACGTCCATTGAACTGTTCCAGGATTTATCGACCGCGCGACGCTTCAGCTACACCTTGTCCGCTGACGAAAAGGCGTACCAGTACCAGGTGTATGAATGGGTGATTCCGCTGCGCAACCTGAGAGAGCCGTCCGTCTTTTGATGGGCATGAACCGGATCGATCCGAATATGAGATTGAATGCGTATCGACGACAGCAGGGTACGGTGCTGGCCGTGGTGCTGATCGTTCTGGTGTTGATGATGCTGGGGTCGGTGTCCTTGATGCGATCCATCGACACCTCGGCGCTTCTGACCGGCAACATTGGTTTCAAGCGCGATTCGGTCAATACCGCAGCGCAGGGCCTCAACAAGGCCTTTGAGAAGATGAAGCTGGCGGCCTTCACCACCAACCAGGATTCAGTGGCGGGGTGCCCGCCCCCGGTCGGGACGGGAACGGCGTGCACAGCGGTGACTGAGTGGGTGAAGCTGAATTTCTATCCGCGCGTCCTGGAGACGGACGCCAATGGGATTCCCGTGGTGCTCAAGGACAAGGCGACTTTCGATGCCAAATTCAAGGCCGGAACCCTGACTGTCAATGGCAACGAAGTCAGGTATCTGATCGAGCGCATGTGCAAGAGGTATGGTCCCTCGGACAAAACGGTGTGCGTGCTCGATGAATATTCTTCGCCTTCGAGCGAAGGACAAATCTTGGAGAAGCCGGGCTCGGTTGTCTCGCCAGTGTATCGGGTCACGGTGCGGACAGATGGAGTCCGGAATACGCAGACTTATGCGCAATGGATGGTTTCGTACAGAAGCTTGCAATAGGGCAGGTGTTGTCATGGAGGTATGGAGTATGAACGCATTCAGGCCTGTTTCCGTGGGTGAGTGCCGTGCGTGGCCTGGAGCGCGTGCCGCGCGTTTCCTGGCGTCCGTTGTGCTCTGGCAGGCTTTTTTGCCTGTGGCATGGGCATTGGACACGCCCCTGGCCAACACCCCCATTCCCTCCAGCCAGGAAGGTGTGCCGGCCAACGTGATGATGGCGCTGTCGGTGGAGTTTCCGACCGCTCATAGTCACGCCAACTTCAGTTCTGGAGCCTTTGGTGTCCCGGGGCTCCCCGCCAATTCGGCAGCTGATCCTTATTTCGAGCCGACACGCCGTTACCTGGGGTATTTCGACCCGTCCAAGTGCTACAAGTACTCGGGTTCGTCCTCGAACGGTTACTTCTATCCGTCCGGCAAATCTACGGGCAGCAATTACACTTGCGATGGGGAGTGGTCCGGGAGCTATATGAACTGGGCCACCATGCACGTGATCGACCTGTTTCGCTGGGCGATGACGGGCGGTGCGCGGGATGTGGATGTGCCGCTGGACTTCTCAGGTTCCACCACCGCGCAGACCATCCTCAAGAAGGCCTGGTGGTCGGCGGATGGCGGCCAAGGTGGTTTGTCGAATTTCCCCGATAAGTCCATTTCGTCGGGAAACATCACCAAGTACACGGAATTGTCTGCCAGTGGCTCGAAGAATCTCGTGGCCAGAGTGTATGGCAACGGGATCAATGTCGATTTCAGCTATAGCGACAGTAATTCATTTACGAGCACCTATAAGAGCTACCAGGTGAGGGTGCTGGTCTGCGACGGTACCGATACCACCAAGCACGAATACCCGGATCAGTACTACTGCCAGAAGTACACCAGCGAAGACAAGACAAAGTTCGTCTACAAGCCGGTAGGTCTGATCCAGAAGAACATCAACCGGATGCGTTTCGGTGCCACGGGCTACCAGAATCTCAATAACACCACCTATGGCGACGATGGCAAGTTGCAGGCCTGGGAGGGGGCAGTGGTGAAGGCGCAGATCCGCAACACCAAGGATGAGATTACCGAAGCGGGTGCGTTTTATCGGGACCCCTTTCCCTCGGACAAGGGGGGCGATGCGGATGTGAGCCGCACGGGCGCCATCAACTACCTGAACCTTTTCGGTTACAAAGCTAAGAACTACAAGCGCTACGACAACGTCAGTGAGATGTATGCAGTCGCCCTTCGTTACCTGCTGGGGCCGCAGGGCATTGGCAACGTGTCGGCCTACAGCACGCCTCCATCCGGAGTTTCCGCGACCCAGCGGGCGGCGATCAAGGATGATTTTCCATTGATCAGCAATTGGGCGGATCCGATGTTCCCGTCCAATCAGGGGGGGGTCTGTCAGAAGCAGTTCATCATCGGTATTGGCGACACCAACTCCTGTAGCGGATCGGGTTGCGACAGTCACCTGTCCGGTAGCACGACCCCGATGAACGCGGCGGCCTCCGCGGAGCGTTTCGCGGGTGAGACGGCAAATGCCTGGGCGAAGAAGATCACTGGCTACAGCCTGCCTTTCGATTACATCGCCGGCATGGCCTATGCCGCCAATACGAAGGCTCTGCGTAGCGATTTCCCGAACATGAGGGTCAAGACGTACTGGGTGGATGCACTTGAGTACTCCGTGATGGCCTACAACAATCAGTACCAGAAAGCTGCCAAGTACGGTGCGTTCAACGATCTCAACAATAATGGCGTGCCTGACAATGGCGAATGGAACGCCCTGGGGCAGACCTACAAGGGGACGGCCATCCCCGATGCCTACTTTCCGGCATCCGACCCGGATCGCATGGTGGCAGGCCTCAATTCGGCATTCAGCCAGATCAACTCCCTGATTGGCACAGCTGCCGGTGTGGGTTTGACGGGAGCGGTGATTTCCGAGAGTTTCACCAGCGACGCCATCTTCCAGGCTTCCTATGATTCCCAGTACTGGGCGGGCGACCTCAAGGGGCTGAAGATCACGGCGATCAACGGGACTTCTGGAGTGATCTCATCCACGCCGATGTGGAGTGCGGCTGCCAAGCTGGATGCGATGGTGTCCGGGACTGGCTGGAATACGACCCGCAAGATCGTGACCCTGGCGCCCGACTCGGCCGGCAAGCTGGTAGGTGTTCCGTTTCGGACGGCCAACCTGAGCACCGCTCAGAAAACCACGCTGGGCGGCACTGCGACCGAGCAGAGTAATGTCCTCAACTACCTGCGGGGCGACACCACCAATCAGTCGACGCTGCTTGTCCGCAAGGCCTACCGCTACAGGGCCTCGGCGCTCGGCGATATTGTTGATTCTGGAGCTCTGTACGTCGGACCGCCCAGCTTCCCTTATTCGGATGCGCTCAATCCCGGGTACGCGGCTTTCAAGCTGGCTAATGCCTCGCGCAAGCCGGTGGTGTTTGTCGGTGCCAACGACGGGATGCTTCATGCGTTTGATGCCCAGGTGAATGGCGCGAGTACGGGGGGGGAGGAGCTCTTTGCCCTCGTACCGAACGCTGTGTTCAGGGGGCCGGATGATCTGCCTGCAGAAAGTGGCTTGAAGGCTCTGACGGATAACGCCTATCAGCACCGCTACTACGTCAACGCGACGCCCATGGTGAGGGATGTGGACTTCGCGCGTGCGGGGGTTACCCCGAGCGCGTCCGCCACCCCGGATTGGCGCACCCTGCTTGTCACGGGCCTGGGCAAGGGGGGGCGAAGCTACGTGGCGATCGATGTCACGGACCCCGCCTCTTGGACCTCTGAAACAGCTGTTGCTGGCAAGGTGCTGTGGGAGTTCACCCATGAGGATATGGGCTTCACCTTTGGTCGGCCCCTGATTGCCAAGACCGCCAAGTGGGGCTGGGTTGTCATCCTGGCCGGCGGCTACAACAACAACTTGGGATCGGACACGAGCAAGAAGGGCAAGGGCGTGGTTTTCATTGTCGACCCCAGGAACGGTTCATTGCTTCAGACCGTTTATACGTCCGGAGGTACGGCGGTCAATCCTGCAGGTTTGGCGCATGTGAACAGCTACATACCTGATGTTGCCGAGATGACGATGGATTTCCTGTATGCAGGGGATCTGCTAGGTAACGTCTGGCGAATGGACTTCACCAGCCCATCGTCGAATGTTCCCACGCCGACGCTGATGGCGACGCTGACGGATGGTCTCGGGGTTGCCCAACCCATTACGACAGAGGTTGCGCCTGCCGCTGCCCCTGACCTTTTCAGGTATGTCTTCGTGGGTACGGGACGTTTGCTGCATAACGATGACCGCGACAATACTCAGCAACAGACCTTTTATGCCTTGAAGGACGGTACGGTGAGCGCTCCTTACTCGGACCAGGTCGGTGTCGGCAGGCAGTTGCCCAGTGGTGTTTCTTTTCCTTTTGGGAGGAACAACATGGTTGCCGTGACCAGTCTCATCAGCGGTGCGATCCTGGACGATGAGAAGCCGATGGGGTGGTACTACGACCTCACCGGAGTCAGTGGCAACTACCGGGAGCAGATCACGATAAGGCCTCAGACCAACGAAGGTGTTGTGTCCTGGATCGGAACCCTGATGAATCAGGATAAATGCAATCCTGCGGGCCAGAGTAATGCTTACGCAGTGCACTTCTCTTCTGCCAAGACGGCTTTCGGTCGGATCCAGAACGGCGTACGGGTGCCGGTGGAAATGGTGAGTTCTGCAAGCGGTGTGGTGGGATCAAGGCTGGTACGGATCGGCAATACCATCCGCCTGCTGGGCTCGTCTTCGGATCCAACCCTTGGAGCTTCCATCCTCGGGAGTCAGGTTGGCGGACTGAGTGATCCTCATGTGCTCAACTGGCGGATCATCGGCCAGTGAGAGTCAGGCATCAGCAGCTGAAATGACAAAGGGCGCCGAAAGGCGCCCTTTGTCATGGATCAAAACGGGTAATGCGTCAGCCCTGAACAATCAGCCCGTCCCTTCGCCCGCGCGGACTGAGGACCGCTGAGGCCTTGCCGAATCTTCCAGTTTCCAGTGCAATGGCATTCACTTTCTGGAAGATTTGGAGCGCAGGTTTCCGATGACGACCCCGGATTTTTTCCGCGCCCGGCTGGACGCGATGATCGATCTGCGTCACCCGCTCGCGGTATTGGCAACCCGCATGCCGTGGGCCGAGATCGAATCGGCGCTGGCGCCGTGCTTTGCCCGCAAGGACCGCCAAGGGCGTCCGATCGAAGGCCTGGATCTGTTTGGCCCGACCTTGCAGGTGGCGGGCGCGGGCACCCGCGCAGCAGGGCGCCCGCGCCTGCCGATCCGGCTGATGGTCGGGCTGCTGTATCTGAAACACGCGTTCGGGGAGAGCGACGAGAGCGTTGTTCAACGATGGGCGGAGAACCCGTATTGGCAGTTCTTTTGCGGCGGTGAGTACTTCGAGACCCGGCTGCCCTGTAACCCAAGCAATCTCACCCGCTTCCGTCGTGCGCTGGGAGATGCGGGTGTGGAAGAACTCCTGGCCAAGACCATCGAGGCCGCCGTGTCGATGAAAGCCATTGCTCCGAAAGAGCTGGAGCGGGTCATCGTCGATTCCACGGTACAGGAGAAGGCCATATCCTTTCCCACCGACAGCCGGCTGCTCGACGTGGCCCGGCGCAAACTGGTGCTGATCGCCAAACGCGCTGGCGTGGTGCTGCGCCAGACCTTCGAGAAGGAAGGCCGCAGCCTCAAGCGGCGGGCCGGCGGCTACGCCCACGCCAGACAGTACCGGCGCCTGCGCCGGGTGCTCAAGCGCCAACGGACGGTCCTGGGCCGGGTCATGCGTGATCTGGAACGCTGTCTGCCGCGGCTCGCCGACGGTTTGAAGGAGATCGCCACCCTGTGGCTCGAGCGGGCCCGGCACATCCACACCCAGCAGCCCAAGGACAAGAACAAGCTCTACGCCCTGCACGCACCGGAAGTCGAGTGCATCGGCAAGGGCAAAGCGCGCCAGCCCTATGAGTTTGGCGTCAAGGTGGGTATTGCCACCACCGAGAAAGGCAACCTGATCGTCGGGGCCCGAGCCTTTCCGGGCAATCCCTACGACGGCCATACCCTCGCCGAGCAGATCGAGCAGGCGACGATCCTGATGCAGGACGTCAAAGGCGCCCCGAAGCCCCACACTGCCATCGTGGATCTGGGCTACCGGGGTGTGGAGGTGCCCGGGGTCGAGATCATCCACCGGGGGCGGATCAAGAGCCTGAGCGCCAAGGCGCGTCGTCTGCTCAAGCGGCGCCAGGCCGTCGAGCCTGTGATCGGACACCTGAAGGACGACTGCGGGCTACGGCGGAACTGGCTCAAAGGATCTGAAGGGGATGTGCTGCACCCGGTGCTGTGTGCCGCCGGGTACAACCTGCGTTGGTTGATGAGGGCCATTGCCCGTCTGGGGCTGAAGGCCCTTTTTGCGCTCCGGCTTCTGGTTGGGATGCTTGGGCGGGTGGTCAGTGGCAACGCGGCCTGGCCGTCAGGCTGGCGGCTGGAAGCGGCGAATTGAATATTTCAGGGACGACTAATGCGCGTCTTGGTGCGGACGGAGAGACTCGAACTCTCACGCCAAAGGCGCCAGAACCTAAATCTGGTGCGTCTACCAATTTCGCCACGTCCGCAAGCGGCGCGCATTGTAACTGTGGACCGGGCCGATGGCCAGATCGGTGATTGAAGTAGCCGGGGCTGGAAGCTAGCCAGGAAGGGCAGCAGGAGGGGGCCAGCCGACCCCCGGTGGCAGAGGCTCAGCCCCTGCGCATGGCGTCAAAGAACTCACCGTTGTTCTTCGTTGCCTTGATCTTGTCGAGCAGGAACTCCATCGCATCGATGTCATCCATGCCGTACAGCAGCTTGCGCAGCACCCAGACTTTTTGCAGGACGTCCGACTTGAGCAGCAACTCTTCGCGGCGGGTGCCGGAGCGGTTGACGTTGATTGCCGGATACACCCGCTTTTCGGCCATGCGGCGATCCAGGTGGATTTCCATGTTGCCGGTACCCTTGAACTCCTCGTAGATCACGTCGTCCATCCGGCTGCCGGTATCGATCAGCGCGGAGGCGATGATGGTCAGGGAGCCACCTTCCTCGATGTTGCGGGCTGCGCCGAAAAAGCGCTTGGGCTTCTGCAGGGCATTGGCATCCACACCACCGGTCAGCACCTTGCCGGAGGCCGGCACCACGGTGTTGTAGGCACGAGCCAGGCGGGTCAGGGAGTCCAGAAGGATTACCACATCCTTCTTGTGTTCGACCAGGCGCTTGGCCTTCTCGATGACCATTTCGGCGACCTGGACGTGACGGATGGCGGGTTCGTCGAAGGTGGAGGCAACCACCTCACCCTTCACCGACCGCTGCATCTCGGTCACTTCTTCAGGGCGCTCGTCGATCAGCAGTACGATCACCACCACGTCCGGATGGTTGGACGTGATGGAGTGGGCGATGTGCTGCAGCATGACCGTCTTGCCGCTCTTGGGGGGGGCGACGAGCAGGCCGCGCTGCCCCTTGCCGATGGGCGCGATCATGTCGATCACGCGGGAGGTGATGTTCTCCTCGCCCCGGATGTCCCGCTCGAGCTTGAGGCACTGATTGGGGTGCAGCGGAGTCAGGTTCTCGAAGAGGATCTTGTGCTTCGACGCCTCGGGCGGCTCGAAATTGACCTTGTCCACCTTGACGAGGGCAAAGTAGCGCTCGCCATCCTTGGGGGTCCTGATCTCACCTTCCACCGTGTCGCCGGTGTGCAGGTTGAAGCGTCGGATCTGGCTCGGCGACACGTAGATGTCGTCGGTGCCCGCCAGATACGACGTATCGGGTGAGCGCAGGAAGCCAAAGCCGTCCGGCAGTACCTCCATCACGCCATCGCCGTAGATCGGCTCGCCTTTCTTGGCCCGGTTCTTCAGCAGCGCGAAGACCAGTTCCTGCTTGCGCAGGCGGTTGGCGCCTTCGATGTCGTTGGCAATGGCCATTTCGAGCAATTGGCCGACGTGGAGGGACTTGAGCTCCGAGAGTTGCATGGCAGGCAGCGGTGGGGGGAGGGGGAAAGTAAAGGTAGGAGAACAGCGGAGCGCGTAGAGGTAGGTGCTCTGACTGCAGAGCGGCGCCCGGGTTGCCGGATGGCTTGCCCGGAGGGCGCCGCTATAACTTGACCAGGAGGGTATCCCGATTACAGATGGCTGTCAATGAAGGCCGCGAGTTGCGACTTCGACAGGGCGCCGACCTTGGTGGCTTCGATGTTGCCGCCCTTGAACAGCATCAGGGTGGGGATTCCGCGGATGCCGTACTTGGCCGGCGTTTCCTGGTTTTCGTCGATGTTCAGCTTGGCCACCTTGAGCTTGCCGCCATATTCTTTGGCGACTTCGTCGAGGATGGGGGCGATCATCTTGCAGGGACCACACCATTCAGCCCAGTAATCGACCAGCACGGGGCTGGCGGACTGCAGAACCTCGCTTTCGAAGTTTGCATCGGTGACGTAATGGATATGTTCGCTCATGATTCCTCGCATTCAGTGGGGGCAGGGGTTGCCGGATGGGGCGCCAAGGTGGCGCGGGGCGTTGCAGCCCATGATCCGTCGACAGGGTAAGAGATCTCCGATCCTAGCGAATATTCCCTGGCAAGAAAAGCGATTTTCTCGTCGCAGGCGGGGTTTCTTGGCCTCGAAGGCTTGGTCCGGAAGGTGGCTGGGCGCACCGGATGTGGTAGGCGGGTAGGTTGAAGCCTACCGGATCAGGTATATTCCCGACTTGAAGACATCTTGCCTGCGCAGCTGGTCACCCGTCCGACCGGGGCTGCGGTGGGCCTACCAGAACAGGAGTTTGCCCCATGACCTATGTTGTTACCGAAAACTGCATCCGCTGCAAGTACACGGACTGTGTCGATGTGTGCCCCGTGGATTGCTTCCGCGAGGGGCCCAACTTCCTGGTGATCGACCCTGAGGAGTGCATCGACTGCACCCTGTGCGTCGCCGAGTGCCCGGCGGAGGCGATTTTTGCAGAGGATGATGTGCCGGCCGATCAGCAGGGATTCATCGCACTCAACGCAGAGCTTGCGGCCAAGTGGGTTCCCATCGTGGAACGCAAGGAGCCCCCGGCGGACGCGGATGACTGGCGTGGTGTCAAGGACAAGCTGAAGTTCCTCGAGCGCTGATCCCGGCCCGGTCGAGAGTGCAAGGGGCGCCTTCGGGCGCCCCTTTTTGCATTTTCTGGACGGGGTGGGACGGTTACTTGCATTTCTTGTCCTGAAATTCATTTTCGCATCGTGAATGGCTTTGTCTTTGGGGGGAGTTCTTTCCTGTTTTTATGTTCTGACATGGGGTAAGCCCTGATTCCGAAAGGCTTTGCGGTCGGCGTGCAATCGAATACCATCCGGGGCAAGATTCATTTCGGCCTGTCTGTGCCGCCAAGAGGAAAAGAAAATGCTGGTCAGTGAAATTCTCGCGATCAAGGGTAAGGTGCTGTTTACGGTGGCCTCCAACAAGACCCTCGCCGAGGCTGTTTCCATCATGACGGAACAGGATGTGGGCTCACTGGTGGTCTTTGATCGCGGGCGTATGGTCGGTCTGCTGACTTTCCGCGAGGTGCTGCTGGCGACCCAGCGCGCTGGCGCAGCCTGGGAGGTTCTGCCGGTCGAGGAGGCGATGCTCAAGGATCCCTTCGTTGCGACGCTCAGCATGGAAATGGATGAGTTGCGCCGCTTGATGGTCGAGCACCATCAGCGCTACCTGCCGGTCATGGATGACACCATGCTGATGGGCGTGGTTTCCTTTCATGACGTTGCCAAGGCGGTGCTCGAGGAGCAGAGCTTCGAGAACCGGATGCTGAAGAACTACATCAAGAACTGGCCTGCCGAGGATCAGGTCTGATCTGCCGGGGCGGTCTGGCCGTCCCGGGTTGAGCTTGATGGCCGTCCGCACAGGGGGTGGGCGGCCTGCAGAACAAGGCGCGCAGAGCGCCTGTCGAAAGGTATGTTGGGAGCCGGCGTCGATTGAGCGTCGGGCCGCCTGGGGAGGGCGGGACCCTGCAGCATGCACGCGCCAAGCATATGGCACGGCCTTGCAGGTCCGATCACCAACTACAAAGGAGACAAGCTGATGGACAAGATCTGGCTGAAAAGCTATCCCCCTGGTGTGCCCGCCGAGATCAACGCTGGGGAGTTTGCGTCCCTGGCCGATCTGTTCGAGAAGAGCGTCGCGAAGTTTGCTGCGCGTACTGCCTATGTCAACATGGGCAAGTCCATTTCCTATCAGGAGCTGGACGAACTGTCGCGGCAATTTGCCGGTTATCTGCAGGGCGAGCTTGGGCTTGCTCCGGGTGCCCGGGTTGCCCTGATGATGCCCAACTGCCTCCAGTACCCGATCGCAATGTTTGCGATCCTGCGGGCGGGCTATGTGGTCGTGAACGTCAATCCGCTCTACACCGCGCGTGAGCTCGCTCACCAGCTTGGAGATGCCGGTTGCGAGGCGATCGTCATCATGGAGAATTTTGCCCACACGCTGCAGGAAGTCCTCTCCCATACGAAGATCCGGCATGTGGTGGTGACGGGCCTCGGGGATCTGCTGGGATTTCCCAAGTCCCTGATCGTCAATCTCGTGGTGCGCCACGTCAAGAAGATGGTGCCTGCGTGGGATCTGCCCGGCCATGTGGGATTTCGCGAGGCGCTCTCCAAGGGGCGGGGGCACGCCCTGAAGCCCGTCAGGCTTACTCATGATGATCTGGCCTACCTGCAATATACGGGTGGAACCACAGGCGTGGCCAAGGGGGCCATGCTGACCCACGGGAACATCGTTTCCAACCTCCAGCAAGCGCACGCGTGGATCGGTCCTTATGTGAAGGAGGGTGAAGAGGTCATCGTCACGGCTTTGCCGCTCTATCACATCTTTTCCTTGACGGCCAATTGCCTGACTTTCCTCAAGATCGGTGCGGTGAATGTGCTGATCACCAACCCCAGGGATATCCCGGCCTTCGTTGCGGAAATGGCCAGGCAGCCCTTCACGATCATCACCGGCGTCAATACGCTTTTCAATGCGCTGCTGAACAACGCTGAATTTGCGAAGCTGGATTTCTCGAGACTCAAGGTCGCCCTCGGTGGGGGGATGGCTGTCCAGCAGGCTGTGGCAGACCGCTGGAAGGCCCTGACGGGCAAGCCGCTGGCGGAGGCCTATGGCCTCACCGAGACGTCGCCTGCCGTCTGCATCAACCCCTTGAATCTGCCCGAGTTCAATCACTCCATCGGTCTGCCCATCTCTTCGACGGACATCAGCTTGCGCGACGATGATGGCTATGAAGTGGCCCTGGGTTTGCCGGGCGAACTGTGTGTCAAGGGGCCGCAGGTGATGAAGGGTTACTACAACCGGCCGGAGGATACCGCCCGTGCCTTCACCCACGATGGCTATCTGCGTACTGGCGATGTGGCCACCATCGACGCGGATGGCTTTGTCCGTATCGTCGATCGCAAAAAGGACATGATCCTGGTGTCGGGCTTCAATGTGTATCCGAACGAGGTCGAGGATGTGGTGGCGGGCCATCCGGGCGTGATGGAGGTTGCCGCACTGGGCGTGCCAGATGAGCACTCCGGTGAGGCGGTGAAGATCTTCGTTGTCCGCAAGGATCCGTCGCTGACGGCCGAAGCCTTGATCGCCCACTGCAGGGAAGGGCTCACGGGCTACAAGGTGCCGAGATTCGTGGAGTTCCGCGATGAACTGCCCAAGAGCAATGTGGGCAAGATTCTGCGTCGCGTGCTCAGGGATGCGTGATGGGTGTGACCGATTGCCCGGCGCAGGGTGCTGCGACGCAAAAAGAGCTTGTGTTTTGGGACTGACATGCGAATAATCCCAATCTAGTCTTGTAGATGACCTCATGACCACTTTCGCCTTTGCCCTGCCTGTCGACGTTGTAGTAGTACGCGTAGTAAGCGTAGGCAGGCGCGCGTCGTAAGGGTCCAAGGTAGTCGAGAGCAAGGAATTTCAGACCCCCGCCGGCGCGCAACCGGCGGGGGTCTTGTCTTTTAGGCGTACCCCATAGGCCGGAAGAGCGCATCGGCTTTCAAGTCCAAGGAGAAATCGATGTATCAAATGACTGGAGCAGACCTGATCGTGAAGCTGCTCGAGCGGCAGGGCATCAACACCATCGCCGGCGTGCCCGGCGGTGCAGCTCTGCCGATGTACGACGCCCTGTCGAAGAGCGAGCAGATCCACCACGTCCTGTGCCGTCACGAGCAGGGCGCCGGTTTCATCGCCCAGGGCATGGCCCGCGTCTCCGGCCGTCCCGAGGTGTGTCTGGCTTCCAGCGGTCCGGGTGCCACCAACCTGATCACCGCCATCGCCGATGCCAAGCTGGATTCGATTCCGATGATCGCGCTGACCGGCCAGGTGCCCCTGTCGATGATCGGTACCGATGCCTTCCAGGAAGTCGATACCTATGGTCTGACGATTCCCATCACCAAGCACAACTTCCTGGTGCGTTCGGCCAAGGAGTTGCTCACCGCGGTGCCGTCGGCCTTCCGCATCGCCATGTCCGATCGCCCGGGCCCGGTGCTGATCGATGTGCCGAAGGACGTCCAGAACCAGATGGTCAGCTTCGAGGAGTTCCCCGATGTGGTGGTGCCCGATGCGGCGCCCAGCTTCGATATCGCGGCGATTGAGGAGGCCGCCCGCATGATCGAGGCGGCGGAGCGTCCGGTGCTCTATCTGGGCGGTGGCGTGATTCATTCCGGTGCCGCCCACATGGCGGTCACCCTGGCCGAGCAGGCTTCCCTGCCCACCACCATGACGCTGATGGCGCTGGGTGCGATGCCCATGGATCATCCGCTGTCCCTGGGCATGCTGGGCATGCACGGTGCGCGCTACACCAACTATGTGCTGGAAGAGGCCGACCTGCTGATCTGCGTGGGTGCCCGCTTCGATGACCGGGCCATCGGCAAGACCGCCGAGTTCTGTCCGAACGCCAAGATCATCCACATCGACATCGACCGCTCCGAGCTGCACAAGGTCAAGAATGCGCATGTGGCCATCGCCGGCGATGTGGGGCAGGTGCTCTCCGAACTGCTGCCGCGCGTCAAGCCGCAGCTGCGCAAGCGCTGGCTGTCCCATGTGGAGAGCCTGAAGGGCCGCTTCCCGCTGGCCATGCCGGGCGTCGACAACCCGCGCTCGCCTTACGGCCTGATTCACGCCGTGGCCAATTGCCTGGACGACAACGCGATCATCACCAGCGATGTGGGTCAGCACCAGATGTGGGTGGCCCAGGCCTATCCCTTCCGCCGTTCCCGCCAGTGGCTGAACTCGGGTGGCCTTGGCACCATGGGTTTCGGCTTCCCGGCAGCGATCGGGGCCGCGCTGGCTGCGCCCGACCGCACGGTGGTGTGCTTCTCCGGTGACGGTAGCCTGAAGATGAACATCCAGGAGATGGCCACCGCTGCCCAGGAAAACGTCAACGTCAAGATCGTGCTGATGAACAACCAGTCCCTGGGTCTGGTGCACCAGCAGCAGAACCTCTTCTACGGCAAGCGCATCATGGCCTCCCGCTATGAGCGTCCGACCGATTTCCTGAAGATCGCCGATGGCTTCGGCATGCGTGCGGTGGATCTGGATCCGGCGCCGAATCCCCGTGCGACCCTGGCCGAGGCCCTCAGCACGCCGGGACCCTGTCTGATCCATGCCACGATCGATCCCAATGAATTCGTCTACCCGATGGTGCCGCCGGGTGCCGCCAACTCCGAGATGATCGGCTGAGCGCTGAGGAGATAAAACGATGTCCGAACAGAACACCAACCTTTCCGAGTACATTCCCGACGTGCCGGAGCACAACGGCTTCAACAAGGTCGTGCTCGAGCTCGGCGTGGCTAACCACCCGGGCGTGATGAGCCACATCTGCGGCCTGTTTGCCCGTCGTGCCTTCAACGTTGAGGGCATCCTGTGCATGCCGGTGGGGACCGGCGAGACCAGCCGCATCTGGCTGCTGATCTTCGAGGACGAGCGTCTGTCCAAGATGATCAAGCAGGTCGAGAAGCTGGAAGACGTGCTCTACGTCAAGCAGCATGCTGGTGAGCATCCGGTTTTCGGCCGGCTCGACGAGTTCTTCCAGTAAGAGGCTGCACCATGTGGCCGGCCCTGTGCCGGCGGCGTGATAGACTCCGGCGCCTGACCTAGGCGTCGGTTAGTCTTTCTTCTTTTCGTCTTCGCGAGTCCTTCCATGTCCGGTAACTCCCTCGGTACGCTGTTCTGCGTCACGTCCTTTGGTGAATCCCATGGCCCGGCCATCGGTTGCGTGGTGGACGGCTGTCCGCCGGGGTTGGCCCTCAGCGAGGCGGACATCCAGGCTGAGCTTGATCGGCGCAAGCCGGGCACCTCGCGGCACGTCACCCAGCGGCGCGAGCCGGACGCTGTCGAGATCTTGTCCGGTGTCTTCGAAGGCGTCACGACCGGCACCCCGATCGCCCTGCTGATCCGCAATCAGGATCAGCGCTCCAAGGACTACGGCAACATTGCCGAGAGCTTCCGCCCGGGGCATGCGGACTATGGTTACTGGCAGAAGTACGGTATCCGCGACTACCGTGGCGGCGGTCGTTCCTCCGCCCGCGAGACGGCGGTGCGTGTGGCCGCTGGTGCGATCGCCCGGAAGTGGTTGTTCGAGCGCTTCGGTGTGGTGATCCGCGGCTACATGGCGCAGCTCGGCCCCATCGAGATACCCTTTTCGTCCTGGGATGAGGTGGATGGGAATGCCTTCTTCGCCCCCAATCAGGCCATCGTGCCCCAGCTCGAGTCCTATATGGACGATCTGCGCAAGTCGGGTGATTCCGTCGGTGCTCGCATCAACGTGGTGGCGACGGGTGTTCCGGTGGGCTGGGGCGAGCCTGTTTACGACCGTCTGGATGCGGACATCGCCTACGCCATGATGAGCATCAATGCCGTCAAGGGGGTGGAGATCGGCGCAGGGTTCGCCAGCGTGTCCCAGCTCGGGACCCAGCATTCCGACGAGATGAGCCCTGAGGGTTTCTTGTCCAACGAATCTGGCGGCGTGTTGGGCGGCATCTCGACGGGGCAGGACATTCTCGTCAGCATGGCGATCAAGCCGACCTCCAGCACCCGTCTCGACCGTCAGACCATCAACAAGGCCGGCGAGCCGGTGGTGGTGAACACCCATGGGCGCCACGACCCCTGTGTCGGGATCCGTGCGACGCCGATCGCCGAGTCCATGCTGGCCATCGTGCTGATGGATCATGCCTTGCGGCACCGGGCGCAGAACGCCGACGTCGAGTGCCCCACGCCCCGTATTGCGAGCCTGGCCCCGGGGGCGCGTCAGAGCGTTCCATCGCCCCGTCCCAAGGCTTGACGAGGGTCAACTTTGGCGGCCCTCCAGCGGCGTAGAGTGGATTTCAAACGAGATCCGATTGACGAAGCTGGAGGAAGTGCATGGAGCAACACGATCTGCATCACGAGTTTCCCGAATTCCGGGATCAGATTCACGTACTCAAGGTCTCGAACGGACATTTTGCGAGACTGTTCGATGACTATCACATCCTGAATCGTCAGGTTGTCCGCGTCGAAATCAACGAGGAAGTTGCCACGGATTTCGAGCTGGAAGAGCTGAAGAAGCGTCGCCTCAAGCTGAAGGATGAGCTGCATGGCATGCTGAAGGCAGTCGCGGCTGTTTAAAGGCGGTATCCAGGTTGTGCCCAAGAGCGCCTCAGGGCGCTCTTGTTTTTTGGAGGTGGGTGAGGCACCCAACGATGATTCCCTACTGGCGGCTGTCCGGCTATTACTTCTTCTACTTCGCCTTCGTGGGAGCCTTCTCGCCGTATTTCGGCCTCTATCTGCAGTCCATCGGGCAGAGCGCGGCCCAGATCGGCATCCTGATGTCCTTGATGTCGGTGATGCGGATGGTGGCGCCGACCCTGTGGGGTTGGCTGGCCGACCGCATGGGGGTGTGCACGCCCATCGTGCGTCTCTCTGCGCTGCTTTCGATGCTCGGCTTTGCTGGTTTTCTGGTCACGGATGCCTATGCATGGCTGTTCGTCAGCATGGCCTTCCTGGCGTTCTTCTGGAGCGCGGCCCTGCCACTCGTCGAGACGCTGACCTTTGCGCACCTGAATGGCAGGGCAGGGCGCTACGGCAACATTCGGGTATGGGGCTCGGTGGGCTTCATCCTGGCCGTGCTCGGGCTGGGCTACCTGCTCGATGGTCTGCCGGTCCGGGCGTTGTTGTGGATCACCCTTGCCGTGCTGGCCGGCATCCTGGTCTGTGCGCTGACGATCCCTGAGGCTGGACGGCCGCGGCCCCCCTCCGTGCCAGTCGCCCTCGGCGAGATTCTCAAGCGGCCGGAAGTGCGGGCCCTGCTTGCCGCCTGCTTCTTCATGTCGGCCGCCCACGGGGCGCTGTACGTGTTCTACTCCCTGCACCTGGTGGCCCATGGCTACAGCAAGACGCTGGTCGGCTGGATGTGGGCGCTGGGGGTGTTGGCCGAAATTGCCGTCTTCATGGGCATGCCACAGCTCCTCAAGGCCTTCTCCCTGCGCGGTCTGTTGCTGTGGAGTTTCGTCGCCGCCGTACTGCGCTTTGGGCTGATCGGCTGGGGGGCGGATGCCCTGTGGATTCTCCTGGTCGCCCAGCTCCTGCATGGCGCGACCTTCGGCGCCTACCACGCGGCGGCCGTCGCCGCGGTCAATCGGTGGTTCGGTGTCCAGCATCAGGCCCGGGGGCAGGCGCTCTACGGAAGTATTTCTTTTGGTGCCGGCGGGATGATCGGAGGCCTGGTCAGCGGCTACACTTGGGAGTCTGTCGGGCCGGCCTGGACCTATTCGCTGGGCTCCTTGTTCGCCTTGCTGGGCCTGCTCGTGCTGGCCTGGGGTTGGCGGCAGGGGGTGGGCGAGCCGTCCCGCGCATGATTCGAGTGAGGATGACGTGACACGGATGAAGTATCGATTCAAAGGTTTGCTGGGCCTGATGCCCGCGGTTCTGGCTGCAGGGCTGATCACGGCTTGCCAGACGGTCCGGACCACCCAGACCGGTAGCGTGGGCGTTGACCGCTCGCAGATGATGATGGTGAGCTCCAGGGAGATGGAGGCTGCGGCCAGCCAGAGCTACCAGAAGATCATTCAGCAGGCGGGGCAGAAGAACGCCCTCAATCGCGACAAGGAGCAGGTGGAGCGCGTACGGGCGGTGGCGCATCGCCTCATTCCGGCGACTGGGGCTTTCCGGCCTGATGCGCCCAACTGGCGCTGGGAGGTCAATGTGCTGTCTTCCAATGAGCTCAACGCCTGGTGCATGGCAGGGGGCAAGATCGCCTTCTACTCCGGCATCATCGAGAAGCTGGACCTCACCGACGACGAGATCGCCGCCATCATGGGCCATGAGATTGCCCATGCTTTGCGTGAGCATGCGCGGGAGCGGGCCTCCCAGTCGATGGTCACCAACCTCGGAGTGGCCGTGCTGGGGGCTGCGCTGGGGGTGGGGCAGGCCGGGACCGACCTGATCGGCTCGGTGGCCAAGGTGAGCTTCGAGCTGCCCAACAGCCGTGAACACGAAACCGAGGCCGATCGCATCGGGGTGGAGCTGGCTGCCCGTGGGGGCTACGATCCGCGCGCTGCGGTGGTGTTGTGGCAGAAGATGGCGAAGGCCAGCGGCAACCAGCCGCCCCAGTGGTTGTCCACCCATCCGTCCAATCAAAGTCGCCAGCAGGATCTCGCCCAGTACGCCGCTCGCGTGATGCCCCTCTACGAGCAAGCTACTCAGCACATGAAGCCTGTGAAATAATTAAGGTTTTTCCGCCCCTCTCAGTCCTTTCGCCCATGCAAGCGCAAACGCTTTACGAAAAACTCTGGTCGAGTCACGTGGTGCACGTCGAGGATGACGGCACGGCCCTGATCTACATTGACCGCCACCTGGTGCACGAAGTCACCAGCCCGCAGGCCTTCGAAGGTCTCAAGCTGGCTGGGCGCAAGCCTTGGCGTGTTGATTCCATCGTCGCGACCGCAGACCACAACACCCCTACCGACCACTGGGAACAGGGCATTCTGGATCCGGTTTCCCGTCAGCAGGTGGAGACCCTCGACAGCAACATCCGTGAAGTCGGCGCGCTGGCCTACTTTCCGTTCAAGGATGAGCGGCAGGGCATCGTGCACGTGATCGGACCGGAGAACGGCGCTACCCTCCCTGGCATGACGGTCGTCTGCGGTGACTCGCATACCTCGACCCACGGTGCGTTCGCCTGTCTGGCCCATGGCATCGGTACTTCCGAGGTCGAGCACGTGATGGCCACCCAGTGCCTGCTCCAGAAAAAGTCCAAGACCATGCTGATCCGTGTCGAGGGTCAGCTGGGCGCAGGGGTCACCGCGAAGGACGTCGTGCTCGCCATCATCGGCAGGATCGGTACCGCAGGTGGTACGGGCTACGCCATCGAGTTCGGCGGCAGCGCCATCCGCAGCCTGTCCATGGAAGGCCGCATGACCATCTGCAACATGGCCATCGAAGCCGGTGCTCGCGCCGGCCTGGTGGCCGTGGATGACCAGACCATCGCCTACCTGAAGGATCGTCCCTTCTCGCCGAAGGGTGAGCAGTGGGATCGTGCCGTCGCCTACTGGCGGACCCTGCATTCCGACGCCGGTGCGGTGTTCGACAGCGTTGTCGAACTGAACGCGGCGGAGATCAAGCCGCAGGTCACCTGGGGCACGTCCCCCGAGATGGTCGCGCCGATCGACGGCATCGTTCCCGATCCGTCCCTCGAGAAGGACCCGGTAAAGCGCGAGGGCATGGAGCGTGCGCTGCAGTACATGGGCCTCAATCCGCGTACGCCGATCAAGGATATCGCCATCGACAAGGTCTTCATCGGTTCGTGCACCAACTCGCGCATCGAAGACCTGCGCGCCGCCGCCTTTGTGGCCCGCGGGCGCCGCAAGGCCGACAACGTCAGGCTGGTCCTGGTTGTCCCGGGCTCCGGTCTGGTCAAGCGCCAGGCCGAGGCCGAGGGCCTGGACAAGATCTTCGTGGCAGCGGGCTTCGAGTGGCGTGAGCCGGGTTGCTCCATGTGTCTGGCCATGAATGCCGACCGCCTGGAGCCGGGCGAGCGCTGCGCCTCCACCTCCAACCGCAACTTCGAAGGTCGCCAAGGAGCGGGGGGGCGTACCCACCTGGTGAGCCCGGCCATGGCGGCCGCGGCGGCGATCGCCGGCCGGTTTGCCGACGTGCGTGAGCTGGCCTGAGGCCCGGGGACAGGAGCATGCGTGTATTCGTGATGCTGCTTGGTGTGTGTGCCATGGTGGTCCTGGGCGGTTGCAATACCGTCCATGGCCTGGGCAAGGATATTGAAAAGGGTGGCGAGGCCATCCAGAAGGTAGCGAAGTAAGATGAATCCCTTCCGCAAACTCGACGGTCTCGTGGCGCCGATGGATCGCGCCAACGTGGATACCGACGCAATCATTCCGAAGCAGTTCCTCAAGTCCATCAAGCGCAGCGGCTTCGGACCCAACCTCTTCGACGAATGGCGTTACCTGGATGTCGGTCAGCCGGGCCAGGACAATACCCACCGCCCCCGCAACCCGGATTTCGTCCTCAACCAGCCGCGCTACCAGGGCGCGCAGATCCTGCTGACCCGCGACAACTTCGGTTGCGGCAGCTCCCGGGAGCATGCGCCCTGGGCGCTGGAGGATTTCGGCTTCCGGGTACTGATCGGCCCGAGCTTTGCCGACATCTTCTTCAACAACTGCTTCAAGAACGGTCTGCTGCCGATCAAGCTGGACGCCGACCAGGTCGAGTGGCTGTTCACCCAGTGTCTCGGCACGGAAGGCTATCGCCTGTCGGTGGACCTGGAGGCCCAGACCATTACCCGCCCGGATGGCACCGTGATCCCGTTCAACGTGGACCCCTTCCGCCGGGAATGCCTGCTCAATGGCTGGGACGACATCGGCCTGACCCTGCGTCATGCCGACAAGATCCGCGAGTACGAAGCCCGTCGTCGCATCGAGCAGCCCTGGCTCTTTGCCTGACCGCCTGCCGGCCCTGAGGGCCGGCACCAACCACCAGAAAAAATAGAAAGACACAATGAAGATCTGCGTTCTGCCGGGTGACGGCATTGGTCCCGAAATCATGGAGCAGGCCCTGCGCGTGCTCGAGGCTCTGCGTGGCGACGATTTCAACTTTGAAGTCGAGACTGCCCTGATCGGCGGTAGCGCCGTGGATGCCACCGGCACGCCTTATCCCGAAGCCACCAGCAAGGCCGCCAAGGCGGCCGACGCCATCCTGCTGGGTGCGGTGGGTGGCCCCAAGTGGGATACGCTGCCCCGCGAGCAGCGTCCCGAGCGTGGCCTGCTGGCCATCCGCAAGGAGCTGAACCTGTTCGCCAACCTGCGTCCGGCGATCCTTTACCCCGAACTGGCCAATGCCTCCACCCTCAAGCCCGAGGTCGTGGCTGGTCTGGACATCCTGATCGTGCGTGAGCTGACCGGTGACATCTACTTTGGTCAGCCGCGTGGGGTGCGTGAGGAGAACGGCGAGCGCGTCGGCTTCAACACCATGGTGTATTCCGAGTCCGAGATCCGCCGCATCGGCAAGGTGGCCTTCGAGGCCGCTCGCAAGCGTGGAAAGCGGCTGTGCTCGGTGGACAAGATGAACGTGCTCGAGGCTACCCAGCTGTGGCGCGACGTGATGATCGAGATCTCCGCCGACTATCCGGACGTGGAGCTCTCCCACATGCTGGTGGACAATGCCGCCATGCAGCTGGTGCGGGCCCCCAAGCAGTTCGACGTGATGGTCACCGGCAACATGTTCGGCGACATCCTGTCGGACGAGGCGTCCATGCTCACCGGCTCCATTGGCATGCTGCCGTCCGCTTCGCTGGATGCGAACAACAAGGGCCTGTACGAGCCGAGTCACGGCTCCGCGCCGGACATCGCCGGCAAGGGCCTGGCCAATCCGCTGGCCACCATCCTGTCTGCGGCGATGATGCTGCGCTATACCTTCAATCTGGAGGCCAAGGCGTTGCGCATCGAAAATGCCGTGAAGAAGGTGCTGGCTGCCGGCTACCGGACCGGCGACATCTATGAGGCGGGCACCCGCCAGGTCGGTACCAAGGAAATGGGCGACGCGGTCCTTGCGGCGCTGTAAGTCATTACTAGAAAGCTATCGAGTCTGATCGGGGATCAATATGAAAAGAGTAGGTCTGGTTGGCTGGCGTGGCATGGTGGGTTCCGTGCTCATGCAGCGCATGCGCGAAGAGAACGATTTTGCCTTGATCGAGCCGGTGTTCTTCACCACCTCCAATCCGGGTGGCAAGGCGCCGAATTTCGGCAAGGAAGCTCCCGCACTGAAGGACGCCAGGAGCATCGACGAACTGAAGGCGATGGACATCGTCATCACCTGTCAGGGCGGTGACTACACCAGCGAGGTCTACCCCAAGCTCCGTGCTGCCGGCTGGACCGGTCACTGGATCGATGCGGCCTCCACCCTGCGCATGGAAAAGCAGGCGGTGATCATTCTTGATCCGGTCAACATGAACGTGATCAAGGACTCCCTGGCCAAGGGCGGACGAGACTGGGTCGGCGGCAACTGTACCGTGTCCCTGATGCTGATGGCGCTGGGCGGCCTCTTCCAGAACGATCTGGTGGAGTGGGCGACCTCCATGACCTACCAGGCTGCGTCTGGCGCCGGTGCGCAGAACATGCGCGAGCTGCTGTCCCAGATGGGCGAGCTCAACCGTTCGGTCAAGGAGCTGCTTGACGATCCCGCATCGGCGATCCTCGACATCGACCGCGAAGTGGCCGGCACCATGCGTGACGACGCTTTCCCGGCCTCCAACTTCGGCGTGCCCCTGGCGGGTTCCCTGATCCCGTGGATCGACAAGGACCTCGGCAATGGCCAGTCCAAGGAAGAGTGGAAGGGTGGCGTCGAGACCAACAAGATCCTCGGCCGGGGTGAAGGCTTCGGCACGTCTGCAGTGCCCATCGATGGCCTGTGCGTCCGTATCGGCGCCATGCGCTGCCACAGCCAGGCGCTGACCCTCAAGCTGCGCAAGGACATCCCGATCGACGAGATCGAAGGTCTGCTGGCCTCGGCCAATGACTGGGTCAAGGTCGTTCCGAACCAGCGCGACATCACCATGCGTGAGCTGACCCCGACCGCGGTGACCGGCACCCTCACCGTGCCCGTGGGTCGTCTGCGCAAGTTGGCCATGGGCGGTGACTACCTGTCTGCGTTCACGGTTGGCGACCAGCTGCTGTGGGGCGCAGCAGAGCCCCTGCGGCGCATGCTGCGGGTCCTCCTCGAGGATTAATTCCAAATGAAAATGGCGGCTTCGGCCGCCATTTTCATTTCTTGTTACCTTTGCTTGGGGAACTTCAAAAATACCTTGAACTTGCCTCCCCAAACCCATGATGTTATGTTCATCTCCAACTCGATTTCGATGATCCGCATTCGTGCATAAGAACCCTGTGAAAAGTCGGCTCAAACGCACCCTCATCGCGGCTTCCATCGGTGCGCTCTCTCTGGGCGCCCATGCCGCCGGTCTAGGGAAAATCACTGTTCTAAGCGGGCTGGGGCAGCCCCTCCGGGCCGAGGTCGAGATCTCCGCCACACCGGACGAACTCCAGAACATGACGGCGCGTCTCGCGTCTTCGGAGGCCTTCCGGCAGGCCGGTATCGATTTCTCTCCGTCCGTCAGCGGATTGCGTATGGCAATCGAGCGGCGGGGAGGGGGCGCAGTTGTCAGGGTCACGAGCGAACGGCCGGTCAATGAGCCGTTTGTCGATATGCTGGTCGAGCTTAATTGGGCCGCCGGCCGTCTGATCCGAGAATATACCTTCTTGTTGGATCCCCCGGATGTAGGTGGTGGGCGCACGGCTGCAGTGCCGGTCGCGAGTCCGGAGATGCGTCAGGCTCCGCAGGGTGTGCCGGCGGCTCGTGCTGCTGCGCGAGCCGGGACGCCCCGTGTAGCCCGGCCTGCCGCGCAGGCACCCTCCAGTGGGCGTTCCTACACTGTCCAGGCAGGAGATACCCTAAATCGGATCGCTGCAGAGAACCGTCCTGATGGCGTGTCGATGGAGCAGATGCTGATGGCGTTGTTCCAGGGTAACCGTGGGGCGTTCGAAGCTGACGACATGAACCGCCTTCAGGCCGGCAAGATTCTCCGTATTCCTGATGCCGAGGGCGTCCGCCAGATGGCGGGTGATGCCTCACGTCAGCAGGTTGTCGCGCACTCGGCTGATTTTGGACGTTATCGCCGACGCTTGGCCGCGCAGGCCGCTGCGTCTCCGGCCAAGGAAGCGCCTACCCAGCAAGGGAGCGGAGGCCGCATCGGTGCCAAGGTTGAAGACCGTGCCCCTGCCGTGCTCGGGGCGTCGGATCAGCTTAAGGTTTCCAAGAGCGAAGAGGGTGGCAAGTCCGCCGCAGGTGGTGGCGATAAATCCGGTGCCCGCCTGCAGGCTCTCGAGGAAGATCTCGTCTCGCGAGACAAGGCCCTGCGCGAAGCCAACACCCGGCTCGCCGAGCTCGAAAAGAGCATCAAGGAACTCCAGCGCCTCGTCGAATTGAAGAGCCAGGGACTCGCTCAGGTGCAGCCCGAGGCGGCGCCCGCTGTGCCAGCTGCAGCGCCCGCACCTGCTCCGGCTCCGGCACAACCGCCTGCCGAAGCGCAAGAAAAAGCTGATGCACCGAAGCCTGCCGAGCCCCCGGTTGCCGAGACCAAGCCCGCTCCCGAACCCAAGCCGGTGCCGCCGCCTGAGCCGCCCAAGGCGCCGGAGCCCCAGGCCGAGGCGCCGCAGGACATGTCTCTGCTGCTTGGCGGCGGAGGCATTCTGGCGCTTCTGCTGGGTTGGGGCGCCTACAAGTTCCGTCAGCGCCGCAATGCAGCCGGTGCGCCGACCACCACACCGGTCCTGTCCGAGTTCAACGAGGGTGCTAACTCGGTGTTCAGCAGCGCAGGCGGGCAAAGTGTGGATACAGGCAGCAGCAGCCTGATCCAGACTGACTTCAGCCAGTCAGGCCTGTCGTCCATTGACACGGATGAAGGCGTGGATCCGGTTGCCGAGGCCGATGTCTACATGGCCTATGGGCGCGATGCGCAGGCTGAGGAGATTCTGCTCGATGCTCTCAAGACCGATCCTGGTCGTACCGGGGTGCATCTGAAGCTGCTCGAGATCTACGCACAGCGCAAGAACCTAAAGCAGTTTGAAACCACGGCGACCGAACTCTATTCCCTGACGGGCGGGAATGGCCCCGATTGGGAGAAGGCAGCGGCGCTCGGTCGCAAGTTTGATCCGGATAGCCCCTTGTACCGTGTTCCGGTGCAAGGCAGTGCCCCGGTTGCAGCCGCCGCGCCGGTAGCCGCAGCCGTTGCATCCGAAGTCCGTCCCGTCCAGCGGGAGCCGGTCCGGGAGCCCCTGCCGGCCGCACACAGCGATGATCCCTTGGAGTCACCGTCCCAACTCAAGGACACCTGGGCTCTGCCCGGCGAGTTGAACCAGTATGCGAGCCTTGAAGACATCGACAGGGCCGTCGCCTCGGCCGGTCCGCCGACTGTATCACCGGCCATCCAGGATACTTCGTCGCTGGATTTTGATCTGGACCTGAGTGCTTCGCCTGCAGCTCAGGCCGCTTCGGTTGGCAGTCCTGCTTCAGTGGGAGAGGCGGCCAGCGGTGGGCTCGATTTCGATCTCGGTTTTGACATGCCAGCCACCCAGCAGTCGCCTATAGGGGCGACGGTGGTGGCGGGTGATCATTTCCCGCTTAACCTCGAGGCCACCTCCACCCAAGCGCCGCAGGTTGCGGAGGATTTTAGTCTGCCCGATCCCAGTGATCTCGATTTCGAGATCAGTTCCGAATTCGGCGATCATCAGCCGATCGCCCGCGCTGAGCCCACTGTCGACGTGGATCTCACCGCCACGTTGGCAGATGAATCCATCGGCCTGCAGCGGGCCGATACGGCGACTGTCGATCTCGAGAAGACCAGCTTTGACAGTAGTCTGCTTGATTTCGATTTTGAACTCGATGACAAGGCTGCGGGCAACGATCTGACGAGCACGCGCCCGATGGTGCCGATGCCGACCCTCGATTCCATCGATTTGGAACTGGGTAAGTCTGCTGCGGAGCCCTTTGAGCTGGAACTGCCGGACCCCGGTCCTCCGACCGAGCCGCCCCTTGATCTTGATCTGCATCAGGAGGTTGCCACCAAGCTCGAATTGGCTCGGGCCTACGAGGAGATGGGCGATAAGGATGGCGCCCGGGAACTGGTCGAGGAGGTACTCAAGGAAGGCAACGGACGCCAGAAGGACGAGGCTCAAGCCATTCTCGCGCGACTCGTTTGAGCTGAGTGTTGAGTCATTCGGGGTTGTCAGGGGTGGGGGAGCGGATGCGCCTCCACCCCGCTTCTTTATTGATCGCCTGGAGCGCGCTGGTGCTGGCGGTGCAACTGCTGCCTGAGTCCGGGTTGATGTGGCTCGGGCTGGTGCTGGTCCCGGTTGCATTTGCTCGTGTCCCCATGCGTGCCCGACGCTTGGTGCGAAGAGTGCGCTACCTGCTACTGGTTCTCTTGGTGCTGTTCGCCTGGTTCACTCCGGGAGAGCTGATGTTCTCTGGTGTGTCGGGCGGACCTACGCGTGAAGGTCTGGCGTTGGCGGCAGTGCATGGTGCCAGATTGGTGCTGGTCGTCCTCCTGGCGGCCATCCTGCTTGAAAGCATGGATGCTTCCGCCCTGGCCTCCGGTATCGATTTCTTGTGCCGCCCGCTGAGCCGCGTGGGTGTCTCTCCAGAGCGACTGATTGTTCGTTTCCTGCTTGTCTTTCGTTATGTTGAGCAACCGCCGGCCGGTGGTTGGAGGGCGTTGCTGACGGAGCCCGTCCTGTCAGAAGACGAGCAGGTGCTCGCCATTCGCCGTCTTTCTTGGCGCTGGAGGGACTGGGTATTGTCCGTCCTGGCAGTGATGGGGCTGATGATTTTCTCTTGGGGGGGTTGGTGAGGGTCGCAATTGGCGTCGAGTATTCTGGCGAACTGTTTGAGGGCTGGCAGATCCAGCCCCACGGCCGGACGGTTCAGAACCGGCTTGAGGCGGCGCTGTCCGCGGTGGCCCAGGCGCCCATCAGTGTGATGTGCGCCGGCCGCACCGATACCGGGGTGCATGCCACTGCGCAGGTGGCGCATTTTGATACCTCGGCGCAGCGCCCTCTGGAGGCGTGGGTGCGCGGCTCCAACAGCCACCTGCCTGCCGGGGTCACGGTGCTGTGGGCGGTGGAGGTCGATGAAGATTTTCATGCCCGTTTCAGTGCCGAATCCCGACGTTATCGCTATGTTCTGTTGAATCGCCGGGTCAGACCGGCCATTCTCGCCGGCCGGGTAGGCTGGGTCCACGGTGCACTGGATGAGGGGCTGATGGCGCAGGCGGCCCGGAGCCTGCTGGGGGAGCATGACTTCACCTCGTTTCGGGCAGCTCAGTGCCAGGCTAAATCACCTGTGAAAACAATGCACTCCGTCGAGGTGAGGCGATATGGGGACGTGGTGCTCTTCGACTTTCACGCCAATGCCTTCCTCCATCACATGATCCGCAACCTGGTGGGGGCGTTGATTTATGTGGGGAAAGGGCGTCAGCCGGTTGATTGGATGGCGGAGCTGCTGGTCGCCCGGAATCGCAGTCTTGCCGCGCCGACCTTTGCTCCTGATGGGCTCTACCTGTGTGGAGTGGAGTATCCGTCGAGGTGGTCGCTGCCCGGCGGCGGGCGTATCATCGCGCCTCCCCAACTGCTGATACCCGAGGCGCCGTGCATCGCACCCGAATCAAGATCTGTGGTCTGACCCGCGAAGAGGATGTGCGCGCGGCCGTGAATGCCGGCGCGGACGCCATCGGTTTCGTGTTCTATCCGCCCAGCCCCCGGTTTGTCCCCTTCGAGCGGGCCGCGGAACTGGCCCGTCTCATCCCGCCTTTTGTCACGACAGTCGGCCTGTTCGTCGAGCCGGAGCGTGATTTCGTGAATGCGGCGCTGGCGCACGTGCCGCTCCAGGTCCTGCAGTTTCACGGCGACGAAGCGGAGACAGACTGCACGGGATTCGGGCGGCCTTACATCAAGGCGGCGCGGATGCGCCCGGGGCTCGATCTGTTAAAATACGCGGCTTCTTTCCCGGGTGCTCAGGGGCTTCTCCTGGACGCCTTCGTGGAAGGCTATGGTGGGGGTGGTGAAACCTTTGACTGGTCCCTGATCCCTGACAAGCTGCCGATGCCCTTGATCCTCTCCGGTGGCCTGAACGCGACCAATGTGACAGAGGCTGTGCGGCGCGTGCGGCCGTGGGCGGTGGATGTGTCCAGTGGCGTGGAGTCAGGCAAGGGGATCAAGGACGCTGCCCGAATCACCGATTTTGTTGCCGGAGTTCAACATGCACATGGCTGATGCCCTCTACGATTTTCCTGATGCGCGAGGCCATTTCGGGCCCTACGGTGGTGTCTTTGTTGCCGAGACGCTGATCCCGGCGCTGACCGAGTTGCGGCAGGCCTACGAAACTGCCCTGGCCGATCCGGCCTTCGTTGCCGAGTTCAACTACGAACTCAAGCACTATGTGGGTCGCCCGAGCCCGATTTACCACGCCAAGCGTTGGTCCGATCTGCTGGGTGGTGCGCAGATCTATCTGAAGCGTGAAGACCTGAACCATACCGGCGCCCATAAGGTGAACAACTGCATTGGCCAGGCCATGCTGGCGCGTCGAATGGGCAAGCCCCGGGTGATCGCCGAAACGGGGGCGGGGCAGCACGGCGTCGCGACCGCGACCGTGGCCGCTCGCTACGGCATGGAGTGCGTGGTCTACATGGGTTCCGAGGACGTGCGCCGGCAGGCCGCGAACGTCTATCGCATGAAGTTGCTGGGAGCCACCGTCGTGCCGGTCGAAAGCGGTTCCCGTACCCTCAAGGATGCGCTCAACGAAGCGATGCGCGACTGGGTCACCAATATCGGTAACACCTTCTACATCATCGGCACCGTGGCGGGCCCCCATCCCTATCCGATGATGGTCCGTGACTTTCAGGCTGTGATCGGCAAGGAGTGCATCGAGCAGATGCCCGAGATGGCCGGTCGTCAGCCCGACTACGTGATTGCCTGTGTCGGTGGTGGCTCCAACGCGATGGGGATTTTTCACCCCTACATCGACCACAAGGATGTGCGCCTGATCGGCGTGGAGGCGGCGGGCAGTGGCATCGAGACCGGCATGCATGCCGCGTCCCTGAGCGCGGGCCGTCCTGGTGTCCTGCATGGCAACCGGACCTACCTGCTGCAGAACGAGGATGGGCAGATCATCGAGACCCATTCGATCTCCGCCGGTCTAGACTATCCGGGGGTTGGTCCCGAGCATGCCTGGCTGAAGGACATCCAGCGTGCCGAGTATGTCGGTATCACCGATGCCGAAGCGCTCCAGGCCTTCCATAACCTGTGCCGTTTCGAGGGCATCATCCCCGCCCTGGAGTCCTCCCACGCGCTTGCCTATGCGGCCAAGCTCGCACCGACGCTGCCGAAGGACAAGGTCCTTCTGGTGAACTTGTCCGGTCGTGGCGACAAGGACATGCATACCGTCGCCGAGAAGTCCGGCATCCAGTTCTGATTCATCGCGCCCCCGCTGGCCAGTCCGGTGGGGGCGCAGACCATTTGTACACTTCCATGTCCAGAATCCAACAGACTTTCACGCGGCTCGCAGGAGAAGGGCGCAAGGCCCTCATCCCTTTCATTACCGCTGGCGACCCCAATCCGGAAATGACCCTGCCGTTGATGCAGGCCCTGGTGGCGGGTGGTGCCGACGTCATCGAGCTCGGCGTTCCGTTTTCCGACCCGATGGCTGACGGTCCCACCATCCAGCGCGCCTCCGAGCGTGCCCTGGCGGCCGGGATGAGCCTGCGGCGGGTGCTCGATATCGTGCGCAGCTTCCGGGCGACGGGGGATCAGACGCCGGTGGTGCTGATGGGCTATGCCAACCCGATCGAGGCGATGGGCGTCGAGCCCTTCGTCAAGGCGGCGGCGGAAGCCGGCGCAGACGGCGTCCTGGTGGTGGATTACCCGCCCGAAGAGTGCCGGGGTTTTGCCGAGGCCTGCCGGGCAGGGGGGCTGGATCCGGTCTTCCTGCTGGCGCCAACCTCCACCGAGCAGCGTTTCGAGGACGTCGCCGCGGTGGGTAGCGGGTACATCTACTACGTCTCCCTGAAGGGGGTGACCGGCTCTGCCACCCTCGACCTGGATGAGGTCGCCAAGCGTATTCCGGCGATTCGTGAGCGGGTTGGCATGCCGGTGGGCGTGGGCTTCGGGATTCGCGACGGGGCGACGGCGGCAAAGATTGCCGGCCTGGCGGACGCCGTGGTGATCGGCAGCCGCATCATCGAGGAGATCGAGAGCAGCGCGCCTGGCGAGGCGCCGGCCCGGGTGACGGCCTTCCTGAAGAGCGTGCGCGAGGCCATGGATGCTGCGGGAGGTGCTCGATGAGCTGGCTCAAGAAGCTGCTCCCGCCAAAGATCAAGCGGGATACACCCTCCGCCCGCAAGTCCATCCCCGAAGGTCTTTGGAGCAAGTGCCCAGCCTGTGAGGCGGTGCTCTATCGCTCCGACCTCGAGAGCAATCTCAATGTATGTCCGAAGTGCGGGCATCACCAGCGCATCCGGGCCCGCCAGCGGGTGGATTACCTTCTGGATGCGGAAGGGCGTTTCGAGATCGGTGCCGAAGTGGTGCCGGTGGATCCGCTGAAGTTCAAGGACTCCAGGCGCTATCCGGAGCGTCTGGCCGCAGCCAACGAAGACACGGGCGAGGCAGATGCGCTGGTTGTCGTGCAGGGCGCGATCAAGACCGTACCGGTGGTGGTAGCCTGTTTCGAGTTCGAGTTCCTGGGCGGTTCGATGGGGTCGGTGGTTGGGGAGCGCTTCGTACGCGGTGTGAAGGCCGCGCTTGAGCAGCGCCTGCCCTTCATCTGCATCACGGCGACGGGCGGGGCCCGCATGCAGGAGGGTCTGTTCTCCCTCATGCAGATGGCCAAGACCACTGCCGCGATCACCCGCCTGTCCGAGCGCAAGCTTCCCTTCATCACCCTGCTGACCGACCCGACCATGGGTGGCGTATCGGCGAGCTTCGCCTTCATGGGCGACCTGGTAATCGGTGAGCCGGGCGCCCTGATCGGTTTCGCCGGTCCGCGGGTGATCGAGCAGACGGTGCGTGAAACCCTGCCGCCGGGTTTCCAGCGCTCCGAGTTCCTTCTCGAGAAGGGGGCCTTGGACATGATCATCGACAGGCGCGAGCTGCGTGACCGCCTGTCCGAGGTGTTGACCCTGCTGACCCGGCAGGCTTCCGTCGCGACAGTGGCCTGACATGCAGCTACCTGAAACTTTGGAAGGCTGGCTGAGCCTGCTGGAGGCCCGCCATGGCCAGGCCATTCAACTCGGACTCGACCGGGTGCGTCGGGTCAAGGACGGCCTGAACCTGCCCCAGACCTGTCCGGTGTTCATCGTCGGCGGCACCAACGGCAAGGGGTCCACCTGCGCGTTGCTGGAGGCCGTGTTGCTGGCCGCGGGCTATCGGGTGGGTTTGTATACCTCGCCCCATCTGGTGCGCTACAACGAGCGTGTCCACATAAACGGCCGTGACGCCACCGACGAAGCCCTCGTGGATGCATTCGCAGCGGTCGAGCTGGCGCGTGGCGAAGTGCCGCTGACTTATTTCGAGCATGGCACCCTGGCTGCCTGGGCGGCCTTCTGCAAGGCAGGCGTGGATGCGGTGATTCTCGAGGTGGGACTGGGCGGCCGCCTCGATGCGGTGAACGTCTTCGAGCCCGACTGCGCCATCGTCACCAGCGTCGCCATGGATCACATGGACTTTCTGGGTGACACCCGGGAGGCGATCGGTTTCGAGAAGGCGGGGATCTTCAGGGCGGGCAAGCCGGCCATCTGCAGCGACCCCCAGCCGCCCGAGACCCTGGTCAAGCATGCGGAGGCCATCGGCGCGCAATTGTGGGTCAGCGGCCGGGATTTCGGTTTTGCCGGCGACCAGACACAGTGGGCTTTCTGGTTGGCGGGTGGCAGTCGCCGCGGCGGCTTGGCCTATCCTGCGCTGCGTGGCGTCAATCAACTCCTTAATGCTGCAGCCGTGATGGCAGCGTGTGAGGCCGTGCGCGACATCCTGCCGGTGCCGATGCAGGCGATCCGTCAGGGATTCATGCTGGTGGATCTGCCGGGGCGTTTCCAGGTGCTGCCCGGGCGTCCCACGGTGGTCCTCGA
>JAFLDU010000004.1 GCA_017309145.1 Zoogloea sp.
TGCCGGGCCCGCGCGGGCTGTCCGCGTCCCGTCTGGCGGAGGTCATCCGTGAGTGTGGTGTGGCGGGTGACATCGTCGAGTGCGATTCGGCACAGGCCGCGTTCGGGCTGGCCCATGAGCGGGCTGCTGAGGGTGATAGAATCGTGGTCTTTGGCTCTTTCCTGACCGTGGCGGACGTGCTCGCCGCGCAGAAGACGTCGTAACAGGTATAGCTTCAAGATGGCGGATAACGATTCCCAGGACGACCTGAAAAAGCGCGCCCGTCGGCGCCTTGTCGGGTCGGCCGCGTTGGCGCTGGCGGCAGTCATCGTGCTCCCGATGGTGATGGATCACGAGCCCCGGACGCCCACGCAAGACGTGCAGATCCGCATTCCCGGCCAGGAAGGCAGCAATTTCACCTCCCGGGTCATCACCGGCAAGGGGCCGGTGCCCAGCCAGCCGGTGGCGGGGGCCGTTGCCGAGGAAACCGCGCCGCCCGAGCAGGACGACCTGCCGCCGAAGCGGGGCAAGCTGGATCCCGATGTCGATGCCCCTATCTACAAGGCCGGCGAGGAGCTCCTGCCGCCGCCCCGCAAGGGTGACGCACCGAAGGCGGAGTTGCGCGCAGAGCCGCGCAAGCCCGACCCCAAGCCGGAGCCCAAGCCCGTCGTCAAACCAGAGCCGAAGCCTGAACCCAAACCCGATCCCAAGCTCAAGGAGCGGGAGCGCGAGAAGGAGAAGGCGGAACGCGAGAAGGAAAAAGCCGAGCGAGAGAGGGCGGAGGCCGAGCGTGCCAAGGCCCTGCTCGCCGGTGCGCCTGCCAAGGATGTCGGAGCTGGCGCGCCGCATGTGGTGATGCTCGGGGCCTACCGGGAGGCTGCCAATGTGGCCGCGCTGCGCGCAAAGCTGAAGGCCGAGGGCTATTCTTCCTACGTCGAGCCGTTGGGGGACAAGATTCGTGTGAGGGCAGGTCCGTTCCCGAACAAGGCAGCAGCAGACAAGGCTGCGGCGCGGATCAGCAAGGTGCTTGGCGTGGCTGCGTCGGTTTCTCCGAAGTCGTGATCCGGCAGTCTTGAGCATTCTGGACTACATCGTTGTCGGCTTGGTCGGGCTCTCTGCGGTTCTGGGGTTCTGGCGGGGGCTGTTGTCGGAGATCCTTGCCCTGGTGGCGTGGGTGCTGGCCTTCTTCGCCGCCCGCAGCTTCTCGGCAGATGTGCAGCCCATCGTCGCGCGCTGGGTGACGGAGCCAGTCCTTCAGGGGGTGGCGGCATTCCTGGCCATTTTTGTTGTCGTATTGATCATGGTTGCGCTTGTGCGCTGGTTGCTGGGAGAACTGATCCGGGCGGCTGGGCTGGGCGTGGCGGACCGTTTCCTGGGGGCTTGCTTCGGCATCCTGAGGGGCGGCGTAATCGTTTTCGCTGTGGCACTGCTCGTCGGCATCGGCGGCTTTGCCAGGGAAGCATGGTGGCGGGAGGCCCAGGTCTCCGCACCCCTCGAGACGGCGGTGATGGCATCGCGTCCGTGGCTTCCCGAGCTCGTTGGACAAAGACTTAGATACCGATAGGTGGTTTGAAATGTGTGGGATTCTTGGCGTAGTAGCGACATCACCCGTCAATCAGCTCCTTTATGACGGACTCCAGGTGCTCCAGCACCGGGGGCAGGACGCGGCAGGGATTGCCACGACGGAGGGCGGACGCTTCCACATGCACAAGGCCTCGGGCCTGGTGCGTGACGTGTTTCGTACCCGCAACATGCGTGACCTCCCGGGTAACTGGGGTATCGCCCATGTGCGTTATCCGACGGCGGGCTCCGCTTCGGCGGCGGAGGAGGCCCAGCCCTTCTACGTGAATTCGCCTTTTGGCCTGATGCTGGCCCACAACGGCAATCTCACGAACTCGGAAGAGCTGAAGCGCGAGATGTTCCTGTCGGACCTGCGCCACATCAACACCAACTCCGATTCGGAGGTGTTGCTCAATGTGCTGGCCCATGAGCTGCAGGCGGCAGCCAAGGGCTTCCGGCTGGATGAGGAAACCGTATTCACCGCCGTGGCCGGCGTGCATCGCCGTTGCCGCGGAGCCTATGCCACCCTGGCCATGATCTCCGGTACCGGCCTGTTGGCCTTCCGTGACCCCTACGGGATCCGCCCGTTGGTGATCGGTCGTAACGACACCCCGAAGGGTACCGAATGGATGGTGGCTTCGGAGAGCGTGGCGCTGGATGTGCTGGGTTTCAAGCTGGTCCGCGATGTGGCGCCCGGTGAGGCCATCCTGATCGACACCGAAGGTCGCTTCCACAGCCGCCAGTGTGCCAACCACACCCTGCACGCCCCGTGCATGTTCGAGTTCGTCTATCTGGCCCGTCCCGACTCCCTGATCGATGGTATCTCGGTGTATGACGCGCGTATCAAGATGGGCGAATTCCTGGCTCGCAAGCTGCGGGCTACCATGCCGCACCTGAAGATCGACGTGGTCATCCCGATCCCCGACTCCAGCCGTCCCTCCGCCATGGAGATGGCTCATCAGCTGAATGTGCCGTACCGTGAAGGCTTCGTGAAGAACCGCTACATCGGGCGCACCTTCATCATGCCGGGGCAGTCGATCCGCAAGAAATCCGTGCGGCAGAAGCTCAACACGATCCACCAGGAGTTCAAGGGCAAGGCCGTGCTGCTGGTGGACGATTCCATCGTGCGGGGCACGACCAGCCGGGAGATCGTCCAGATGGCCAGGGACGCGGGTGCCACCAAGGTCTACATGGCGTCTGCGGCTCCCCCGGTGCGCTTTGCCAACGTGTACGGCATCGACATGCCGACCAAGGGCGAGCTCATCGCCAGCGATCGTACTGAAGAGGAAATCTGCGCCGAGATCGGGGCCGATGCCCTGATCTATCAGGATCTCGACGATCTCAAGCTCGCCGTCAAGGCCCTCAATCCGTCCATCTCGGTGTTCGAGACGTCCTGTTTCGATGGCACCTACGTCACCGGTGACGTGACCGCCGAGTATCTGACCGGCGTAGAGACCCAGCGTAACGATGCTGCCAGCAAGCCGGCGAGTGATGATGGGCAGGGGCAGATGGACCTGAACCTGGTCTCCCGGAGCGAGAGTTGAGCATGTCGTCCATGGATGAACTCGGCCTGGACACCCAGGCCGTACGTGCCGGCATCGAGCGTAGCCAGTTCAACGAGCACTCCGAGGCGCTCTACCTGACCTCGAGTTTCGTGTTTGGCAGCGCAGCGCAGGCCGCGGCACGTTTTTCGGGCGAGGAGGACGGCAACGTTTATGCCCGATTCACCAACCCGACCGTCACCGCCATGCAGCAGCGCCTGGCTGCCCTGGAGGGCGCCGAGGCCTGCGTGGCCACTGCGTCCGGCATGGCCGCCATCATGTCCATGGTCATGGCCCTGATGAGCGCTGGCGATCATGTGGTGGCCTCCCGCGGCCTGTTCGGGGCGACCCAGCAGCTGTTCAACAACATCCTCTCCCGCTTCGGCATCGAGACGACCTTCGTACCCGCGACCGATCTGGATGCCTACCGCGCCGCCATCACCCCGAAGACCAAGCTGATCTTCGTGGAGTCGCCGTCGAATCCATTGACCGAACTGGTCGATATCGCAGCAGTTGCGGCCATTGCCCATGATGCGGGTGTGCTGCTGGCCGTCGATAACTGCTTTTGCTCGCCGGCGCTGCAGCAGCCGCTCAAGCTGGGGGCCGATCTGGTGATCCACTCGGCCA
Source organism: Zoogloea sp. (assembly GCA_017309145.1). Classification (GTDB taxonomy): domain Bacteria; phylum Pseudomonadota; class Gammaproteobacteria; order Burkholderiales; family Rhodocyclaceae; genus Zoogloea. The sequence continues at coordinate 3,708 of JAFLDU010000004.1, forward strand.
CCAAATACCTGGATGGTCAGGGCCGGGTGCTGGGTGGTGCCGTGTGTGGCAGCAGGAAGCTGGTGGAGGAAGTGTTCAAGTTTTTGCGCACCGCCGGCCCCTGCATTTCGCCATTCAATGCTTGGGTGATCTTGAAGGGCCTGGAGACCCTTCGGATCCGCATGGAGGCCCAGTCGGCCGCAGCCCTCGAACTGGCGGGCTGGCTCGAGGCCCAGCCCCAGGTGGCGCGGGTGTATTACCCCGGCCTGCCATCCCATCCCCAGCATGCGCTGGCCCTGCGGCAGCAGTCCAGCGGTGGGGCGATCGTCAGCTTCGAGGTGAAGGGCGGCCGTGAGGAGGCCTGGCGGGTGGTGGATTCGACGCAGATCGTGTCGATCACGGCCAATCTGGGGGACACCAAGACAACCCTGACCCATCCGGCGTCCACCACCCATGGTCGGATCTCCCCCGAGGCGCGGGAGGCTTCCGGCATCCGCGAAAGTCTGCTGCGCGTTGCGGTGGGGCTGGAGTCCGTCGAGGATCTCAAGGCGGATCTGGCTCGCGGTCTCGCCCTGATCTGACCCTTTCCGGGTCGTTCAAGCTGCCCTGCCCGCCGTCATGGTGGGCGGGGCAGGGCGCTTCAGCGTAGGGGGAAGCGCTGGAGTTGCCCGTCTGCCCAGATCAGCGCCTCGCCGTGGGCGCCGCTTGAGTCCTCTCTCCAGTCGCGCAGCACCCAGCGTTCGCAATGGTGCCCGTCTACCTCGTGCCTGTGCAGGGCGGGGCGATGGGTGTGGCCATGGATCAGCCACGGATAGCCATGTCGCCTCAGCAGGGCGTCAATGGCCTCAGCGTTCACGTCCATGATGTCGGCCTGCTTGTCGGCCTTGGCCTGCTCGCTCTTCATGCGCACTCCGGCAATGAATTGCTTGCGTGCCGCGAGGGGCTGGGACAGGAACTGGGCCTGGTAAGCCGGATTGCGGACCTGCGCCCGGAAGGCCTGGTAAGCCAGGTCGTCCGTGCATTCCGCGTCGCCGTGACAGAGCAGGACGGCTTGCCCGTCGAGGGCGATCAGGGTCGGGTCCGGCAGGATGTCCAGGCCGGCCCGCGCGGAGAATGACGGACCAAGCAGGAAGTCCCGGTTGCCGGGCATGAAATGGATGCGGGTGCCTGTGCGGGCCAGGGAGGCCAGCAGTTCGGCCACGCGGGCGTTCAAGGGATCTTCCGTGTCATCGTCGCCCGCCCAGTATTCGAACAGGTCGCCGAGGATGTACAGATCGTCCGCCGTCCTCGCCGCTCCCGTGAGGTAGCGTTCGAGCACGGCGGTCAGGGCAGGGCGATCGGCGGTCAGGTGCAGATCGGAAATGAAATGGACTTGCATGCGCCGGACGCCCTTCCTGCGGGGTCAGATTACTTCAGCGCGTTCGATGACCACATCTTCCTTCGGTACATCCTGATGGAAGCCGCTGGAACCGGTCTTGACGCTCTTGATCTTGTTCACCACATCCAGGCCTTCGGTGACACGACCAAAGACGCAGTAGCCCCAGCCCTGCATGTCGGGGGAGCGGTGGTTCAGGAAGTCGTTGTCGGCAACGTTGATGAAGAACTGGGCGGTGGCGGAGTGGGGATCGCTGGTGCGGGCCATGGCGATCGTCCCGGTTTCGTTCTTGAGGCCGTTGTCGGCTTCGTTCTTGATCGGGTCCTGGGTCGCCTTCTGCTTCATGCCGGGCTCGAAGCCGCCGCCCTGGATCATGAAGCCGTTGATGACGCGGTGGAAGACGGTGTTGTTGTAATGCCCGGACTCCACGTATGCGATGAAGTTCTTGACCGTTTCGGGGGCTTTTTCAGCGTCCAGTTCGAGAACGATGTCGCCGTGGTTGGTGGTGAGTTTGACAGCCATGGGGTACTCCTGGTGGGAAAGGGGGGTGGCCTTACTTGGCAGCCTTCTCAGGCAGCTGTCGGGCCGACTGGATGACGATCGGCGTGGCCGGGACGTTCTGGTGGAAGCCGCGGGTGGTGGTCGGCTCCTTGCCGATCTTGCGCACCACGTCCATGCCCTCGGTGACCTTGCCGAACACCGCATAGCCCCAGCCGTCGGGAGAGGGCGCGTTGAGGGCGCGGTTGTCTTCGAGGTTGATGAAGAACTGGGACGATGCGGAATGCGGGTCCTGGGTGCGGGCCATGGCAATCGTGCCTGCTTCGTTCTTGAGACCGTTCTTGGCCTCATTTTCGATCGGCGGGCGCAGCTTGGCCTTCTCTTCCATCTTGGCGTTCATGCCACCGCCCTGGATCATGAAGCCATCGATGACGCGGTGGAAGATCAGTCCGTCATAGAAACCGCTCTTCACGTGTTCCAGGAAGTTGGCCACCGACTTCGGGGCCTTTTCGGGATACAACTCCAGCACAATGTTGCCAGCGCTCGTCTTCAGTTCGACCTGGGGGTTGGCAGCAGCTGCGATGAGCGCCTGGCCGGCCAGGACTGCGGCAAGAATGAATTTTTTCATGGTGATTCCGTGGGGTTGAGTCTCAGGCAAAGCCTTCGTAGATGATCTTCCATTGTCCGCCCTCCTTCATCCAGTACTGGCGTTTGCGAAGGACGTTGGAAAGGTTGTTGCTGCGGTAGTCCTGTTCGAAGGTGACCACGATCATGTCCTGTTTGCCAGGATTGCGGAAGACGCTCATCTTGCTCAGCCCGACCTTGACCCAGGTCTTGCCTGAGCCGACGAGCCGCTTCTGGCGTGCCCACTGCTCCAGGTCACCCTCATTGTTGCGGAAGGATTTGGAGTAATGGGACAGGTAGCGCTCCACATCGCGGCTTTCCCAGTCCTTGCGCCAGGCTTCGATCTGACGGGTGAGGGTGGCGCGTTCGGCGGCCCAGTCGTCGAGGCTCAGCCATTCTATGGTGTTGCTGATGATGACGGGGGTGAGGCCGATCTGCATGTAGCCCGAGATCGCATCAAAGTCCTGGTTCGTTAGCACCACACAGCCATCGGATGCCCGCGGCGGCCGTGAATAGGTGTCGCTCGGGGTGCCGTGCAGCCAGATGCCGTGACCGTTGCGTCCCTGCTGGCGATCCCATTCGTTCGGATAGCTGATCGGGAAGGCGCCGCTGCCGTAGAAGTCCGACAGCTTTTGCTTGGGGAGGTTGGCGGTGACGTGGTACACCCCGATCGGCGTGCGCTTGTCACCCTCCCGGGTCTTTTCGGCTCCCAGCTTGCCGTGGGCGATGTAGTAATCAGCGATGAACCGTGGGCGTCCGCCGTCGTTCTGGTAGATGTAGAGCCGCGAGCGCTGCGTGTCGACGACGACCGCGTACTTCTGATCCTGCTCCATCTGCAGCAGGTAGCGGGGTACGTAGTTGCTTGGCGGGCGATTGCGGTAGGCCTTGAGGCGGACGATGGCCTCGTCGCGAAGGTCGGACAGTCTGTCTGCCGGTGCGTTAGGTAGGTTGCCGAAGGTGGCGATGGGGCGGGTCCGCGCCAGCAGCAGATCGCCCCGGATCAGGTGGGCCAAGCGAAAGTTGGGGAAGCGCTCGAGCAGTGCTTCCACTTTCTTGAGCGCCGTATCGAGCTTGCCATCCTCGATGTCGCGGACGACTGCAGCCAGGGCCGGATCGGGGTCACCGGACGTTGGCGCGAGGGGGGCGGCAGGGGCGGCGAAGCCAAGGCATGCCCAGCACGAAGCCAGGAGCAGCAACGCCCGCCCGGCTGCTTGAAACAGACCACGCATCAACCGCCAACCCGCTCCTGCTGGATGACCCACTTGCCGTCCTGGTTGATGAGGTTGAGCGTCTTGTTCGACGAAGTGGACAGGTTGAGCGAGCGATAGTGCTGACGGAGCTTGACGGTGGCCCGATTGCCTTCAACCGATACCACTTTGACGTTCTCGAGGTCCACTTCGATGTTGCCGGGCTTGGTCAGGCGTTGGGTGCGCTCTTCCTCCCAGGCCTTCCGGCTCAGGCCTTTGGGCGTCTCGAAGTCGCGAGCGTAGTGACCCAGGTAGCCCTTCACGTCCTTGCGCGACCAGGCGCCGGCCCAGCTTTGCACCGCCTTGGCGACGGCGGCGGCCTGTGGCGGCACCTCGTCCTTGGTTTCCGGACGCTTGGCGGGCTTGGGGTCTTCCTTGGCGGCTGCAGTGGCAGAAGGTGCCGGAGTGACCGGCTTTGCCGCTGCAACGGTGGAGGGAGCGGCCGGCGGCACGGGTTTTGCGGCGGCAGGAGGCGCCACCGGGGGCGTGATTGGTGCCGGTGTGGGGGGCGTGGCAGGGGCTGCAGGAGCGGGCTTGGCCGGAGCCGTTGAGGCTGCCGCCATGGGCGGGGGGGCTGCCGGTTTCGTGGCAGGGGCCGGGGGCGCGGTTGTCGCAGCCGCAGTTGCGACGGGCGGCCGCGTGGTCTTGCCGCCGACGCTGATCATCTCGCGTATCAGGGCCAGCTTGTTCTGGGCCGCTACGTTGGACGAATCAAGTGCCAGTGCCTTGTCATAGGCCTGGCTGGCCAGGCGGGCGTAGATGTCGCCGAGGTTCTCGTGGGCGGTGGCGTAGCTCGGGTGGGTCCGGATCGCCATCTCCAGCGCATTGCGAGCCTTGTCATACTGCCGCTGCTGGGCGTAGAGCACAGCCAGGTTGTTGTAGGGCTCGGGAAGCTCAGGGTAGTCCTCGGTGAGCTTCTGGAATATGGTGATGGCGTCGCTGCTGCGGTTGAGCTCGGACAGCACCACGCCCTTCAGGAAGCGGACCTGAGCATCCCGCGGTTTGCTCGCCAGCAACTGATCAGCCCGTTCAAGGGCTTGGGAAAACTGCCCCTGCTTGACGAGGGTCTGAAGGTCCTGGAGCGGGTCGGCACGCAAGGGGCTGCAGAAGAGGCTTCCGATGAGCAGGGATACGGCCAGGGCGCGTTTTGACATGTGATATCATCCGCCGGCGCGCAGGGGCACGCTTCAGCGATCAGGTCCGAGTTGATTTTCAGCTTTGCATTTTATCAAGAAGCTCTGCTGCCGGCCATGAGCGCCCCGCCTTGACCTGCGTAATTCCCACTGTTTTTGGCCGCCTGGAAAGGCGGTTTGTTGTCAAACGCTTCATTCCGGTCACTCCCATGCTGAAAATTTACAACTCCCTGTCCCGTCAGAAGGAGCAGTTCAAGCCCATTGAGCCTGGCAAGGTGCGCATGTATGTATGCGGCATGACGGTTTATGACTACTGTCACCTCGGGCACGCGCGGGTCATGGTGGTTTTCGACATGGTGTCCCGCTGGCTGCGGGCGACAGGGCTGGATGTGACCTATGTCCGCAACATCACCGACATTGACGACAAGATCATTCGTCGTGCGGGTGAGAACGGAGAGAGCATCCGCTCACTGACCGACCGTTTCATCGCCGCCATGCACGAGGATGCGGATGCGCTCGGCGTGCTGCGCCCCGATCATGAGCCGCGCGCCACCGAGTACGTGGCGCCGATGCAGAAGCTGATTGGCGCCTTGATGGACAACGGGCTCGCCTACAAGGCCGATAACGAAGATGTTTGCTATGCGGTGCGCAAGTTCGAGGGCTACGGCAAGCTGTCGGGCAAGTCCCTGGACGAGCTGCGCGCGGGTGAGCGGGTCGAGGTGGCGGGCGGCAAGCATGACCCGCTGGATTTCGTACTGTGGAAGCACGCCCGGGCCGACGAGCCGGAGGAGGTCAAGTGGTCCTCGCCTTGGGGTACGGGGCGTCCCGGCTGGCATATCGAGTGCTCGGCGATGAGCTCCGAGTTGCTTGGCGCCCAGTTCGATATCCACGGCGGTGGCGCGGACCTGCAGTTCCCGCACCATGAGAACGAGATCGCCCAGAGCGAGGGCGCGCATCAGTGCACCTTTGTCAATTACTGGATGCACAACGGCTTCGTGCGCGTGGACGACGAGAAGATGTCCAAGAGTCTGGGCAACTTCTTCACCATTCGTGACGTGCTCAAGGAGTACGCGCCGGAGGTTGTTCGTTTCTTCATTCTGCGGGCCCACTACCGGAGTCCGCTGAACTACTCCGATGCCCATCTGGTGGATGCGCGCAGTGCGCTGTCACGCCTTTATACGGCCCTGCGCAACGTGCCGCCGGCCGTGGGAGGCGGGGCTGTGGACTGGGACTCGTCCTATGCGGCGCGTTTCAAGCTCGCCATGGATGATGACTTCAACACGGCGGAAGCCCTGTCGGTGCTGTTCGATCTGGCGGGCGAGGTGAATCGTGAGCGCTCGGCTGAGGCTGCACGACTGCTGCGGGATCTGGGCGGCGTGCTGGGGCTGCTGGAGCAGGATCCGACCAGTTTCCTGCAGGGTGGCGTGGCCGATGCCGCAGGAGCAGACGACGAGGCCGCCATCGAGGCCCGCATCGCGGCACGTATCGAAGCCAAGAAGGCCCGGAATTTTGCCGAGGCCGACCGTATCCGTGCTGAACTGCTGGCCGAGGGCGTCGCTCTTGAAGACACGCCCCAGGGTACGATCTGGCGGCGTGCCTGATTGAGCCGGCCGGCTTAGCGCAGGACCTTGCCGTCGCGTCCGAGCACGGTGAGGTCCACAAAGCGCGAGCCGTTGTGGCTGGTTGGAGAGTAGCTCACCTTGTAACCGCCCAGGTCGAAGCTGCCTGACTCCAGGGCGGAGACGACCTTTTCGCGGCTGGGGTCGCGTCCGGCCTTCTTGAGGGCCTCAGTCACCAGCTTGGCGTTGATGAAGCCCTCCATCCCGTAATAGCTGTAGTTGCTGTGCTTGGCATGGGCCTGCAGGGCCTTGTGATACTCCTTGGCGATCGGGAGGGTGTCGTTCCAGGGGTAGGGCATGACCTGGGAAATGCCAATGCCATGCGCTTCCTTGGCCCCCATTTCAGCGACCAGCAGATCGGCGCCGATGGGGGACAGGGTGGAGAACTGCGGGATCTGGCCGGCCTTGCGCATCTGGCGCACGAACTCGGCGGTCGGCTTGTAGAGCGTCACCATGATCACCGCCTGGGGATTGGTCTTGGCGATCTGGGCTACCGCATTGCCCACATCCAGCGAGTTGCGCTCCACCGAGCCGATGGCTACCGGCTTGAGCTTGTGCTGGGCCAGGGTGGCGATCACGCCATCGAGGCCTGATTTTCCGAAGCCGTCGTTCTGATAGAAAACGGCGATCTGATTGATCCCCAGCCCGACCAGGTGATTGACGATGGCCTCGGTTTCGTCGGCATAGCTGGCGCGGAGGTGGAACATGTAGCGGTTCACCGGGGTTCGCAGGCTGCCGGCGCCGCTGATGGTGCCGATCAGCGGCACCTTGGCTTCCGAGAAAACCTTCATGGCTTCGGTGGTTGGGGACGAGCCGTAGTAGGCCATCAAGGCGAACACCTTGTTCTCGGTGATCAGCTTGCGAGTGTTGGCAACGGTCCTTTCGGTCTCGTAGCCGTCGTCCAGGGTCACCAGTTCCACCTTGCGGCCGTTGATGCCGCCGCTGGCGTTGAGCTGGGCGAAATAGGCCAGGGCGCCTTCCTTCATTTCCTTTCCGTAGGCGCCGTTTGGACCCGATAAGGGCGCGGACATACCGAGGGTGATGGTGCTGTCGCTGATACCCGGGTCGGCGGCCATGGCAGGGTTGCCGAGTGCAAGCAGCATTCCTGCCCCCAGTTTGACGAGCAGAGACTTCATGGCGTGGCTGAGCATGGATTCCGTTCTTCTGTCTGTATCGATGGGAATAGCGGGGCGAGTATAGGACAAAAGGAAGGGGTTTCGGAAAGCATGCTGGCCGGTCCTGAGACAGGACCGGCCAGCCATTTTTTTGTTGCAATGCAGCAGCTTGCGTAAAGATCAGGTGCTGAAGAAGTCCTTCACTTTATCCATCCAGGATTTTGCCTTGGGGTTGTGCCGTTCTGCGTTGCCCGCAGCAATTTCCTCGAATTCCCGTAGCAGTTCCTTCTGGCGCTCGGTGAGCTTCACGGGGGTTTCGACCACCACATGCACCATCAAGTCACCCGGGGCGTGACTGCGCACGTTGCGGATGCCCTTGCCGCGCAGGCGGAATACCTTGGCGCTCTGGGTTTCTGCAGGGATGCGGATGTTGGCCGCGCCGTCGAGGGTAGGAATCTCGATCTCGCCACCCAGCGCCGCGGTGCTGAAGCTGATCGGCATCTCGCAATGCAGATCGTCGCCATCGCGCTGGAACACCGGGTGCTGCTTGATGTGGATCTCGACATAGAGGTCGCCGGACGGGCCGCCATTCACCCCGGGCTCGCCGTGGCCGCTATGGCGCAGGC
>JAFLDU010000022.1 GCA_017309145.1 Zoogloea sp.
AGGCCCGCTACCGGGATCTCGCCACCCGCCACCAGGTAAGGACCGACAACGCCGCCCTGCAGCGCTTCGCAGGCTTTGGCGAGGTGATCGCCCCGCCGGCCGCCACGCCGGCCAAGGCCTCCCCGCCGCAGGCCGAGGCGGCCCCGCAACAGCCCGCCGAAACGCAACCCGCACCGCCCCCACCACCCATCCAGGGGCAGCGCCTCGACAAGGTCGAACCGCCGGCTCCGCCAGCGCCCGCCCGTGCTGCCCTGGGACTGGCCCTCATTGCCCTGGCGACCCTGGGCGGCACGCTGCGGGGCCTCCGCATCCATCCCTGAAACCACCGTCGAACCCCATGAACCACCTCCTCGAAAACACCATGTACGACGTGGCACAGGTTTTCCTGCTGCCCACCCTGCTCCTCATCGCCGTGCTCTTCCTGTTCGCCTTCTGGTCCCTCGGCGAATTCCTGCTACTCGCCTGGCGACGCCGCAGCGGCAACGGCCGGGTCCTGGTCGCCGCCTACCGGCAACGCCAGGACCTGACCGATGACGAACTCGACCTGCTCGCCCACACCGTCCTCGAAGCCCCGCGGGTGGCCAGCCGCGTCACCCCGATGCTCGGTCTGGTGGCCACCATGATCCCGATGGGCCCCGCCCTCAAGTCCCTCTCCGACGGCGACCTGGCCCAGGTTTCCCATAACCTCACAGTGGCCTTCTCGGCGGTGATCCTGGCGCTCATCGCCGCCTCCATCACCTTCTGGATCACCAATGTCCGGCGCCGCTGGCTGGCCGAAGAGATGATCGCCATCGCGCACCTGCGCAAGGAGGCCTGAGCCATGGGCCTCAAGCTGCTGCACGAACCGGAGACCGAAGATCCGATCCTGTCGGTGGTCAACCTGATCGACATCTTCTTGGTGATCATCGCCGCCCTGCTCATCACCATCGCTCGCAATCCGCTGATGAACCCTTTCAGCAAGCAGGACGTCACGGTCATCACCGATGCCGGCAAACCCAGCATGGAGGTCGTCATCAAGAAGGGCGAAAAGGTCGAGCGCTACAAGTCCAACGGCGCCATCGGCAGCGGTGACGGCGAGAAGGCCGGCGTCGCCTACCGCATGAAGGACGGATCCATCGTCTATGTGCCGGAAGGCGCGGACAGCCCCAGGCATTGAGCCGCCGAACTTCCCTGAGCCCCCTCCGTCCACCTCCCCATGCGCCTGATCCTGCTCTTCACCCTTCTCACCAGCCTTCAGCCCGCAACGCTGCACGCAACGGACATCATGGACACCGCGAACGGCCGCGTCCTGTCCCCCCCGGAACTGCTGCAACTGGCCCGGCAGGCCGACTTCGTGCTCCTCGGCGAGATCCACGACAATCCCCACCACCACCGCCTGCGGGCCGACTTCATCGCCCGGCTGGCCCCGGACAGCGTGGTGGTGGAGCACCTGGAACAGGGGCGTCAAGCCCGCTGGGATGGGGTGTCCGCCGCCGGCCAACCGATCGTCGATGCCTTGAGCCGAGCCGGCTTCGATAGCGCCGGCTGGCAGTGGCCCACCCACGCCCCCCTGTTCGAAGGTCTGGCTCGGGCTGGAGTCCCCGCCACAGGTGGCAACATCGGTCGCGAACTGGCCCGCCGCCTGGTCCGGGAGGGCCCCTCGGCGCTGCCGGCAAGCCTTGCCACCCCCCTGTCGGATGCGCCCCTCTCGGCCACCGCCCAGGGCGCCCTGGATGTGGATCTCCTGCACAGCCATTGCGGCCAGTTACCGGCCGACCGGATTCCGGGGATGCGGCTGGCCCAGCGTGCCCGAGACGCCGCCATGGCCACCACCCTGCTCGCTGCCTCCGGCCGACCGGCCGTCTTGTTGGCCGGCAACGGCCACCTGCGCAGCGACTACGGCGTCCCCGTCCTTCTCAAGCACCTCCACCCCGGCGCCCGCATCCTCAGCATCGGCTTCATCGAGGATGATCGCCCGGACCCGGACGCGCATCTCTACACCCATGTCTGGCGGACCACCTCCACCCCCCGGAACGATCCCTGCGCCGGCTTCGGCGCAGATCGCCCAAAGCGCTGATCATCAGTTTTTTCCGAATTCAAACTACCAACAATTCTGATTTTGTTTACTGCTTCATGCGGCTATCCTTGCAGGGCTGAAATCCCCAATCACAGGAGACATCCATGAAATCCTTTGCCCTGATGGGCGCCGCCCTGGCGCTGGGCCTGACCCTCGTTGCCGGCGATGCCGATGCCGCCAAGCGTTTTGGTGGAGGCAAGTCGTCGGGCATGCAGCGCCAGGAATTGAGCCAGCCCAAGGCTCCCACCGCCACGCCCGCCACCCCGGCCCAAGCTCCGGGAGCCGCCGCCGCCCCGGCCCGCGCCCAGCAGGCCGCCCCTGCTGCCGCCGCGCAAGCCCAGCCCAAGCGGTCCTGGATGGGCCCCCTGGCCGGTCTGGCAGCGGGTATCGGTCTGGCCGCCCTGGCCTCCCACTTCGGCTTCGGCGAAGAACTGGCCTCCATGATGATGATGGCGCTGATCGCCTTCGCCGTGATCGCGGTGATCGGCTTCTTCCTGCGCAAGCGCGCCGCTGCGAACCAGCCGGCCCTCGCCGGTGCCGGTGCGGGCGCTCAGGGCATGCCGTACATGGCCAAGGAGGCTGAGCACGGCCATGCCGCCCCGGCGGCCACCCCCGCCTACGGCGCCGCCGCAGCGGCAGCCCCTGTCGCAGCCGCCGCGGCGACTGCCGGCTCGGGCGTCATCCCGGCTGACTTCGACGCAGAGGCCTTCGTGCGCAACGCCAAGGTGAACTTCATCCGCCTGCAGGCCGCCAACGATGCCCGCAACCTGGAAGACATCCGCGAATACACCACCCCCGAGATGTTCGCCGAGATCAAGATGAACTGGATGGACCAACCCGCCGCCCCTCAGAAGACCGACGTGGTGTCCCTCAACGCCGAGGTGATCGACGTGACCGAGGAAGCCGAGCGCTACATCGTCAGCGTCCGCTTCACCGGCCTGCTGCGCGAAGACGTCAATGCCGCGCCGGAAGGCATCGACGAGATCTGGCATCTCACCAAGCCGCGCAGCGGCAATGCTGGCTGGCTGGTGGCCGGCGTTCAGCAGAACGTTTGAGCCTGGACCGGCCTTCGGGCCGGTTGCCCGCCTCGCTTGTACCGCAGTACCCGCAAGTCCCGTAGTACCCCCTAGCATTCCCCTGCCTGGCTCACGCCATGGCAGGGGCTTTTTTTGCTCCGCGCTGCGTGGGCTCAAGCCTGCGGGCTGCCAGCGTCCTCCCAGGGCTGCACCACCCCGCCGCTGCCCATCGCCTCCAGGCCGGCCTTGGCTGCGTCGGAGATGGCCAGCACGCTCGGATGCGTCAGGCGCCGCTCCACCGAGATGGCGTAATACTCGATCCGCACCTCTTCCGCCCGCCCCAGCACCACCAGATCCCCCGAACCGAGGATCTCCTGCTCGATCGCCGTGGGCACCACGAAGGCACCGACCCCCGCCCGTCCGAAGGCCGTCATCAGGGCGGTGTCGTCGAACTCCCCGGCAATGCGCGGGCGCAGCCTCTTGCGGTCGAGCCAGTCCTCGAATTTCCGCCGGATGGCGGAGTCCTCGCCGGGGAGCAGGGTCGGCAGGGAACCCATGCAGGCCGGGAAAGACTCCGTCGCCTCGGTGAGCAGGGAGCGGGCGGCGATGAAGCTCAAGCCCGACTCCCCCAGGCGGTGGTTATAGGCCCGCACGTCCACCGAGGGCGGAATCGGCGAATCGGCGATGACCAGATCCAGCTTGTGGATCGCCAACTCGGCCAGCAAGCGGTCGAGACGCCACTCCCGGCAGATGATGCGTACCGGATCGGCCGGATCCACCGCCGGGCGCAACAGGCGATAGGCGATCGACTTGGGCACCGCGTCGGACACGCCGACCCGGAACTCCACCGGACGCCCCTTGGGATAGTGGCGCAGGGCCTGCTCCAGCTCGGCGCTGAGGGAGAACATCTCGTCCGCGTACTCCATGGCGAGGCGCCCGGCGGGGGTCAGCTCCAGATTGCGGCCATCACGGGCAAAGAGCTGGGTATCGAGGCTGTCCTCGAGCAGGCGGATCTGCCCGCTGATGGTCTGCGGGGTGATGTGCAGGGCCTCCCCGGCCTTCACCACGCCACCGCTGCGAGCGGTCTTCCAGAAATAGAAAAGATGCTTCAGATTCATGGCTTTCTGAACCTTTACGGGCAGGTGTAACACTTCGAATATATCGAAACAATACATCAGCTATTGCGACTTTACTGGATTAATTGGTGCCCATATAGTGAGGTCTCACTCACTGCAAAGGAGATGACATCATGGAAGTCCAGATCAAGGCCAAAGGCTTGCCCACCGCCAAGTACCTGCGCAATCATGCCAATCGTCGCATCCGCGCCGCCCTCGGCCGCTTCGGCCAGGCGGTGCAGTCGGTCACCGTGCGCCTGTCGGACATCAACGGCCCCCGTGGTGGCGCCGACAAGCTGGCCCGGATCGTGGTGCAACTGAAGAACCGCTCGCTGGTGATGGAGGAGATCGGCGCCGACATGCGCGAAGCCATCGACCGGCTGGCAGACCGGGTCCAGTACAAGGTGGCCTGCCAGATGGACCGCCTGATCCGCGCCCAGCGCCGCCAGGCCCTGATCCCCATCCCGATCCAGGCCGCCGACTAAGTCCGCCCCGCCCGGTCGCAGCCTATCCGGCTGCCGCCGGGCTGCCTCCTACGCACGCAGCAGCAGCCAGCGGCCTCCCGATTCCGGGTAAAATCGTCGCCCCACCATCAGCCATCTGCGGGATCCGCCATCCCGCCATGCCGCCCATGCTGCGCATTTCCGAACTCCGCCTGCCCCTCGACCATCCGGCCGAGGCCCTGCCCGCCGCCATCCTCAAGCGCCTTGGCATTCCGGCCACCGAGATGGCCGGCTTCACCGTCTTCAAGCGCAGCTACGACGCGCGCAAGAACGCCCATCTCACCTTCATCTACATCGTCGACGTGGAGGTGAAGGACGAGGCTGCCCTGCTGCAGAAGTTTGCCGGCGACCTGCATGTGAAGCCCACCCCGGACATGACCTACCGCTTCGTCGGCACGGCACCGGCCGGCTTCACGCAGCGCCCGGTGGTGATCGGCTTCGGCCCCTGCGGCATCTTCGCAGCCCTGATCCTCGCCCAGGCTGGCTTCCGGCCCATCGTGCTCGAGCGGGGCAAGGCCGTGCGCGAGCGCACCCAGGACACCTGGGGCCTGTGGCGCAAGAACACCCTCAATCCCGAATCCAATGTGCAGTTCGGTGAAGGCGGTGCGGGTACCTTCTCGGACGGCAAGCTCTACAGCCAGATCAAGGACCCGAAGCACTATGGCCGCAAGGTGCTGACCGAGTTCGTCAAGGCCGGCGCGCCCGAGGAGATCCTCTACGTCTCCAAGCCCCACATCGGCACCTTCCGCCTGGTCGGCATGGTCGAGGCCATGCGCGCCGAGATCCAGGCACTGGGTGGCGAGATCCGCTTCCAGCAGCGGGTCACCGACATCCTCATCGAAGAAGGCCACGTGCGTGGCGTGCGCACGGCCAGCGGCGACGAGATCCGGGCCGACCATGTGGTGCTGGCCCTGGGCCACAGCGCCCGCGACACCTTCGAGATGCTCCACGAGAAGGGGGTCTTCATGGAGGCCAAGCCCTTCTCGGTCGGCTTCCGCATCGAGCATCCCCAGTCCCTGATCGACAAGGCCCGCCTCGGCCCCCACGCCGGCCACCCGGAGCTGGGCGCGGCGGACTACAAGCTGGTCCATCACGCCTCCAACGGGCGCGCAGTCTATAGCTTCTGCATGTGCCCGGGCGGCACCGTGGTAGCCGCCACCTCGGAGCCCGGCCGGGTCGTCACCAACGGCATGAGTCAGTACTCGCGCAACGAGCGCAATGCCAACGCCGGCATCGTCGTCAGCATCGACCCGAAGGATTACCCGGGTGGCCCGCTGGCCGGCATTGCGCTCCAGCGCCAGCTGGAAAGCCACGCCTTCGTGCTCGGCGGCGGCACCTATGAGGCTCCGGGCCAACTGGTCGGGGACTTCCTCAAGGGCAAGCCCTCCACCCAGCTCGGCTCGGTGGAGCCCTCCTACAAACCCGGCGTCAAGCTGGGGGACCTGTCCACCGCCCTGCCCGACTACGCCATCGCCGCCATGCGCGAGGCGCTCCCGGCCTTCGACCGGCAGATCCGTGGCTTCAACATGTACGACGCGGTCCTCACCGGCGTCGAGACACGCACCTCCTCGCCCCTGCGCATCACCCGCGGCGAAGATTGCCAGAGCCTCAACGTGAAAGGGCTCTACCCAGCAGGTGAAGGTGCCGGCTACGCGGGCGGCATCCTGTCTGCCGGCGTGGACGGCATCCGCGTCGCCGAGGCCGTCACCGCCGGGCTGCTGGGGGTGTAGGGGGAGATAGGGGTGGCTGAAGCCGCCCCTACAGACCCCTACCCGCCAGCCGTCTCAGAAGCGGTAGCGCGCCCCCATCATCAGAGACTTGGGCGTGAAGTTGGCCGGCAGGTTGGTGTCGCCGTCATAGCCCTGGCAGGTCCCGCCGGCGCACAAGGAGTTCTTGCCGCCGTTCTGGTTGCTGACCTGGGCGTAGTAGGCGTACAGGTCGGTCTGGCGGTCGAGGGCATATTCATAGCCCAGACCGAAGTGGCTGGAGTCGCGGTCCGTGCTCATGCGGTCATCCAGGTGCCCATACACCGCGCGCAGGGTATGCACGCTCTTGAAGGGCACCGCCACGCCCAGCCACCACACCCGGCGATCCAGCTTCTTGCCAACGCCATCCTGGTTGTCCTCGCCCAACAGGTACTGGGCATACACCTTGGCCACCTGGAAGTCGTAGGTGGCCGCCAGGTTGCGGGCCTTGCGGCGTACATCCTCGGTGGCCGGTTCGGCCACCGTGCCCTGGCGCAGGAAATTGAGGTAGCCGGCCCCCACGAACAGGGGGCCCTTGCGGTAGGTCAGACTGGCACTCGTGCCCTTGCCCTCATCCTTGGGTCCGATGCTGTTGGTGGAACCTGTCACCCCCACGTTGCTGCGGCTGTTGTTCTCCATGCCCGCCGAGTAAGCCAGGCTGGCCTGGAAGCCGCCGATCTCCGGGGAGAAATAGAACACCCCGTTGTCGAAACGACTGGCCGCCGCACTGGACCACAATCGGAAAGCGGTGGCGCCGCCGATGGTGAAGGGGTCGGAGGTGCTGGTGATCGAGTAGATCGGTGCATAGTCCCGGCCGAAGCGGATGTCGCCCGCCCTGCCGCGCAGGCCCACGAAGGTGTTGCGGGAGAAGATCGCCACGCCGGTGGTGTTGGGTGCCGAGGACGAGGCGGCCCCCTGCCCCGGATTGCTGATGTTGCTGGAGTGGCCGGTGTTCTGCCCGTTGTCGAAGGAGATGCCCGCCTCCAGCTGGAAGTAGGCCGACAGGTCGTCGCCGAAGCTACGCTCCCCCTTGAAGCCCAACCGGCTGGCCGAGCCGAGACCACTCTGTACCCGGACCTTGTGGCCCTGGCCGTAGTCGCCGTACTCGATGCCGGCGTCGGCGATGCCGTAGATCGTCAGGCCGGCCGGCATCGACAAGGACTTGCCGGCCGATTTCGCCGGCGCTGCGGCGCTGGTGCTCTCCACCTTGGCCACCGCCCGCGCGGTCTCGGCCTGGGCCGCCGTGGCTGCCGCCAGCTTCTTCTCCAGCTCTTCCAGGCGGGCACGCTGGGCCGCCAGCTCTGCGCGGAGTTCGTCGTTCGCATCGGCCAGGGCCGGCGCCGCGGCAAAGCTCGTCATGCAGGCGGCCAGGGCTGCACTGATCAGGGTCTGTCTCATCTCAACCTTCCTTTTCTTGTGTGGGCGATATGCCTTTGGGCTCCCCGGAGAGACCGGGAGTAGCGCTGGCGATTTCAGCGGAATCACCTTTCGATCCGCTTTCGGTGGCTCAGCACCCGAGCACGCGCAGGAGGCGCAAGAAGAGACCGCACATCCGCGGCGCCCACACTGTCAGCAGCACCACCCGCAACACATGGGTGGCGGTGACCAGGGGCACGGCCAGATGCATCACCTTGGCTGTCACGCACATCTCGGCCATACCACCGGGCGCGGCCGCAAGGGCCAGGGACGAGACGGGGATGGGCACGAAGCGTCCGAGCGCCGCCACGAAGGCAGCAGACAGGATCAATGCCAGCAGGGTGCTGGCGGCCGACACGGCGAGGAAGCGCGGCGCGGCACGAAAGAACTCGGGTGAGAAGCGGCAGCCCAGGGCCGTGCCGAGCAACAGTTGGCCCGCGCTCACCGCCCATGCCGGCAAGGCCGACAGGGGCACCTGCAGGGCCGCCAAGGCACCGACGCACAACAGCGGCCCCAGCACCCAAGCATTGGCGATGCGCAGGCGGTGCAGGAACATCACCCCGGCCAGGGCAGCCCCCACCAACAGAGGCAGGCGGGCCGGGTCAACGGCGCGCGCGCTGCCGCTGAAGACCTCACCCCCCACCGCCCCCCAGTGCTGCAGCACAAAGGGCACCACTGACACCACCACCATCACCCGCAGGGCGTGGGCGGCGGCCACCCGGTCCGGCGCACCGCCCTGGCGCTCGGCCAGCACCACCATTTCGGAAGCGCCGCCGGGCAGGCCGGCGAAGAAGGCAGTCTCGGCCCCCACTCCGGTCCACCGCCGGATCACCAGGGCGCTCAGCACCCCCACCCCGACCGCACAGGCGGCCATCGACAGCACAGGCAGCAGGTTGTCGCCCAGGTGCCCGAGCACCTCCGGTGTGAAGTACAGCCCCAGGGCGGTGCCGATCGCCCACTGCCCGGCCTGGCGGCCTCCCGGCGCCGCCAGCAGGGGCAGGCCTGCGGTGCGGGCCGCCGCCACGCTGAACAAGGGCCCGATCATCCACGGCAGGGGCAGGTGCAGGTGTTCGGCGGCCAGCGCCGCCCCCAGGGCCAGCACCAAAGCGGCCACGACCCACCCTGCGGGGGCCTTCCTTGCAAGAGTCTGGAACATGATTCAGCGGTTCATCAGCCCGAAGCGGGCCCAAAAAAGAAGCCCCGCCGCCTTTCCCGGAAGGGTGGCGAGGCGGGGCACAAACCGGCGCAAGGGAGGTGCGCGCCGGGGTCAGGGAACACTCAGGGAATCAGAACACCCACACCGCCTCGGGCGGAAACTCCAGCCAGCGCTGGCCGGCCGCCTCATGCCGATTGCCCCAGGCACGCAGCAGGGTGTCGCCGGCATGGAAAACGTATTCGAAGCGATCGCCGAGGAACATCGAGGTCGCCAGGTCAATGGCGACGCGATGCTCGCCGGGTCCGTCGGCCAGCCGCAGCTGTTCCACCCGCAGCACCGCCTTGACCTCCTGGCCGATGGCCGCGTCGCTGCGCCGGCGCCCCCACAGGCGCAGCCGCCCATCCACCTCGACGCAGGCCTCGCCGTCACGGATCTCGGTGATCCGCCCCTTAAGGATGTTGTTGCTGCCCATGAAGTCGGCGACGAAATAGGTCTGGGGCTGGCTGTACATCTCCTGGGGCGAGCCCTGCTGCTCGATGACCCCGCCGTTGAGCAGCAGGATGCGGTCGGACATGGCCATCGCCTCGGACTGGTCGTGGGTCACCACCAGGGCCGACAGCTGCATCTCGACGATCAGGTTGCGCAGCCAGGCGCGGGCCTCCTCGCGCATCTTGGCGTCGAGGTTGGAGAGCGGCTCGTCGAGCAGGATCACCGGCGGGTTGTAGACCAGCGCCCGGGCGATCGACACCCGCTGCTGCTGGCCGCCGGAGAGCTGGTGCGGGTAGCGCTCGGCCAGATGGCCGAGGCCCAGGTTCTTCAGCGCCGCGTGGACCCGCTCGGCGATCTCGCCCTGCCCCACCTTGCGCAGCTTGAGGGGATAGGCCACGTTGTCGAAGACAGTCTTGTGCGGCCACAGGGCGTAGGACTGGAAGACCAGGCCGAGGTCCCGCTTCTCGGCCGGGATGTCGATGCCGGCGGCGCCGTCGTAGATGGTCCGCCCGGCGATCGTGACCGAGCCGGCGTGGGGCTGCTCCAGCCCCGCCACCGCCCGCAGCAGGGTGGTCTTGCCACTCCCCGAGGGCCCCAGCAGGGACACCACCTCGCCCCGCCGCAGCTGCATGGACACGCCCTTCAGGATGGGGTTGGTACCGTAGGACAGGGCGAGGTTGTCCACGGACAGGATGGTCTTGTCAGTCATGAAGTTTCACTCCGAAGCGCAGGGCCAGGGCAAGGCCAGCCCCCACCAGCAGCATGTTGATCAGGGACAGGGCGGCGACCACATCGACGGCACCGGACGCCCACAAGGAAACGATCTGCGCACCGATCACCTCGGTGCCGGGCGAAAGCAGGTACACCCCGGTGGAGTACTCCCGCTCGAAGATCATGAACACCAGCAGCCATGCACCGAGCAGGCCGTTGCGGATCAGCGGCACGGTGATGTCGCGGGACACCCGGGCCCGCGAGGCACCCACCAGGCGGCCGGCCTCCTCGAGCTCCGGCCCCACCTGCATCAGGGCACTCTGGATCAGGCGCATGCCGTAGGCCAGCCACACCACCGCATAGGCGAACCACACGCTGAACAGGGTCGAGCGCAGCGGCGCCAGGAAGGGCACGAAGAGGAAGACCCAGAACACCGCCAGGCCAGCCATCAGGCCGGGCACCGCCCGCGGCGTGAGGACGATGTAGTCCACCAGCCGGGACAGGCCGTCCGGCTTGCGATGGGTGGCCAGCCCCACCAGCAGGTAGCCCCCCACCGCCAGCGCACCACCGAAGGTGCCGATCAGGATGGAGTTGAGGATCGATCGGATCATCACATCCTCCTCGAACACCGCCCGGAAGTGATCCAGGGTCAGCACCTCGAGCAGACTGATGCCGGCGCCCCAACTGCTCACCACCGAGCGCAGGGCCACGCCGGACACCGGCACCACGATGGTCAGCAGCAACCACAGGGCGATCACCGCCAGCGCCACCCACTTCCATGGGCCCAGGGCCAGGGGCCGCTGGCGGGCCGACTTGCCTTTCATCGCCACGAAGCGCTGGGCCGACTTGAGCAGAGCCCGCTGCAGCAACACCAGCGGAAAGGTCACCGCGATGATGCAGGTGGCCACCGCCGCCATCAGGTGATACGAGGGCGTACCCAGCTTGTTGGTGAGCTTGTACAGATAGGTGGTGAGCACCAGGTGGCCTTCCGGATCCCCCAGGATCAGGGGCAGACCGAAGATCTCGAAGCCCAGGAAGAACACCAGCACCCCTACGTAAAGCAGCGCCGGCGAGACCATCGGGATGGACACGTCGCGGGCCACCCGGAAGGGGCTGGCGCCACTCAGGCGGGCCGCCTCCTCCACGTCGGAACCCAAGTTGCGCAGGGCCGAAGAGGAGTACAGATACACGTGCGGCACATGGGTCAGGCCGGCGATGACGACGATGGCGGCCAGCGAGTAGATGTTCCAGGGCACATGGCCAAAGAGTGCCTCGAACCACACCGAGAAGAAGCCGACCGGCCCCAGCGACACCACGTAGCCGAAGCCCAGCACCACCGGCGACACGAAGATCGGGATCAGGATCGGCGTCTCGAGCCAGCGCCGCCCTGGAAGGTCGGTACGCACCATGATGAAGGCCAGCACGGCCCCCAGCGGAATGGCGATGAAGCTCATGCCGACGGCGATGATCAGGGTGTTCTTGGTTGCCATCCAGAAATCCGGATCCTCGAAGATGAAGACGAAGGACTCCAGGCTCAGCTGTGCCGAGGGCATGAAGAAGGGGCCGGACAGGACGCTTTGCCAGAGCACCAGGCCGAGCGGAAAGAAGACGGACAGGGCGAGCAGGGCCACCACTGCCCGTCGGGGCAATGTCTGCAACATGGGGAATCTCCGCGAGAGGGAGTGGGAGGAGCGGAACGGCCGGGTCAGGCGCGGCCGGCCCGCAGGCAGGCGGCCGACCCGGCAGGGGTGCGAGGCCCGCTTACTTCGCCTTGACGGCAGCGTTCCACTGCTTGAGGAAGTCGAGGCGCTTGGCCTGATCCAGGTAGGTCAGCAGGCCGGTACCGATGGGCACCGGGCGCAGGGCGTCGCCCAGCTGCTTCTTGAGGCCGCTGGCGGTGGTGTCGCCTTCCACGTCGGGGCGGATGGCGTAGAGATCGGCCTTGCTGGCGATGATCTCCTGGCCCTTCTTAGAGAGCACGAAATCCAGCCACAGCTTGGCAGCATTGGGGTGCTTGGCGCCCTTGGCGATGAACATCACCCGGGACAGCACCAGGGTGTAGTCCTTCGGCAACACGATGCCGATGGACGGATCCTTCTGCGCCCGGGTGAGCGCATAGGCCGCGTTGAGGTTGTAGCCGATCAGGTTCTCACCCGAGGCGATGCGTTCCATCATCGTGCCGGTGGCCCCCTGCACCTTCACCGACACGCCGCCGAAGGCTTTCAGCAGATCGGCAAAGCCGGCGCCATTGACCTGCTTGTCCTGGGTCACCAGCATGAAGCCGACGCCCGACTTCTCCGGGTCGTAGGTGGTCACCTTGCCCTTGTACCTGTCGGCCTGGGTGGTCAGCAGGCGGATGAAGTCGGCGTGGCTCTGGGGCACATCGGCCGCCGGCACCAGGCGCTTGTTATAGACGATGCCGATCGGCTCGTAGGTGGTGCCGAAGGCTTCGTTCTTCCAGTTGGCCCATTCCGGCAGCTTGGCTGTCTCGGCCGACTTGTGGGGCTGGGCGTAGCCGTCATTGACCAGCTTGACCTGCAGGTCCATGGCCGACGACCAGGTGACGTCCGCCGAGCCTCCCGCGGCACTCTCGGAGATGAAGCGGTTGTACAGCTCGGTGGTGCTCATGTTGCTGTACTCGACCTGGACGGCCGGATACTGGACGCGGAACTCGCGGATCAGGTGGTTGGCCTGCTCGTTGTCGGTGACGCCGTAGATCACCAGCTTGCCTTCCTTGGCAGCGGCGGCGGCCAGGTCGGCGGAGGACTGGGCGTGGGCAGGCAGACTGCCGGCGGCCAGCCCGACGCAGGTGGCGGCGATCAGGAGGCCCAGGCGGCGGCGGGCGGGCTGGAACGGGAACTTCATGATGTCTCCTCAGTGTTTTTGTGATCCGTCCATCGCATCCGGGCAGGGCCTGTGCCTACTGCCGGAGCGTGTGGGGCGGATCATTCGCCGATCGCCTTTCGATTCGCTTTCAGTCATTCCCGGCGCTACGCTTGCCACACTTTCCGTCCCTTACCGAAAGCGAGCGCCATGCGCATCCTACTCGTGGAAGATCACCCTGAACTCGGTGAATGGCTGGCCAAGTCCCTGCGCCAGGCCGGCTACGCCATCGACGTGGCCGACCGGGGCGACCATGCCGAGCATTACCTGCTGACCCAGGAGTATGACGGCGTGATCCTCGACCTGACCCTGCCCGGCAAGGACGGCCTGGACGTACTACGCAGCCTGCGGGCCCGGGGCTCACGGATTCCGGTGCTGATCCTCACCGCCCGCGGCGCGGTGGACGACCGGGTCAAAGGCCTCAACCTGGGCGCCGACGACTACCTGGCCAAACCTTTCGAGCTGAACGAACTGGAAGCCCGCCTGAAAGCCCTGCTGCGCCGCTCGGCGGGCTTCAATCCGGTGGTGCGCATCGGCCGCCTGGACTTCGACACGGTCAGCCGGATGGCCAGCGTGGACGGCCGGCCGCTGCATCTGACGCCACGGGAGCTGGCCGTGCTGGAGGCACTGCTCCTCCGCGCCGGCCGGCCCCTGGCCCGGGAGGCCCTGTTCGAGAAGGTCTTCAGCCTGGATGAGGACGCCCGCGCCGAAGCCATCGAGATCTATGTCCATCGCCTGCGCAAGAAGCTCGACGGCAGCGGAATCCGGGTCACCACGGTGCGCGGCCTGGGCTACATGCTCGGGCCCGACACCCCGCCGGAGGCACCGTGAAGGGCAGCAGCCTCAAGCGCCATCAGATCCTGTGGCTGGTGGGCGTGCTGTCGGTGCTGCTGGCGGTGGATGCCTGGTTCAGCTACGGCGATGCCCAGCGGGCGGCCAACCACGCCTACGACCGCTCACTCTCGGCGTCCGTGCGGGGCATCGCCGAGCGGGTGTATGCCACCGAAAGCGAAGTGGTGGTGGATGTCCCCTACTCGGCGCTGGAGCTTTTCGAAGCCGGCAGCGCCGACCGGATCTACTACGCCGTGCAGCACCAGGGCGGGGCCCTGATCACCGGCTACGAAGACCTGCCCCCTCCCCCGGCAAGCGACTTCAACAAGGCCGTCTTCTACGATGGTGTGTACAAGGGCCAGACGCTGCGCCTCGGTGCCGTGGTCAAACCCCTTTACCGGCCGGAGTTTCCCAAGCCGGTGATGATCATCGTGGCCGAAACCACCAACGCCCGCCAGGATGTGGTCAATCAGCTCTTTTTGTGGGAATTTGCCCGCAAGGGCCTGGTCATCGTCGTCGCCCTGGTGGTCGTGCTGGTGGCCACGATTGTCGCAGTCAAGCCCATCGACCGCCTCGGCGCCACCCTCCTCGCCCGTCCCGAGGACGATCTGACTCCCCTCGACGGACGGGATGTCCCCGCCGAGATCAAGCCCCTCGTGGATGCCACCAACCACCACCTGGCCCGCATCGGAAAGATGCTGGAGGCCCGGCGCCGCTTCATCACCGATGCCGCCCACCAGTTGCGCACCCCGCTGGCGGTGCTCAACACCCAGGCGGAATATGCCTTGCGCCAGGACGACCCGGGAGAGATGCGGAGCGCCGTGGATGCCCTGCACGGCAGCCTCGGCCAGACCATCCGGCTGGCCAATCAGTTGCTCTCCCTGTCCCGTGCGGAGCCCATCAACGGCCTGATGGTCCATCCCCAGCCGGTGGACCTGAGCGCCACCGCCCGCGAGGTGGTGATCGACCTGCTGCCACTGGCTGGCCGCAAGGCCATCGACCTGGGCATCGAGGGCTCCGACGCCGCCCTGATGGTGGACGGACAGCCCTTGCTGCTGCGCGAAATGATCTCCAACCTGGTGGACAACGCCCTGCGCTACACGCCCCAAAGCGGCATCGTCACCGTGGAAGTGGACGCACCACCGCACATGCCTGGCGTCGCGCGCCTGCGCGTGATCGACAACGGTCCGGGCATACCGGCGACCTCCCGCGACGCAGTCTTCCTGCGCTTCTTCCGCTTGCCCGGCGGCGATCACACGGGCAGCGGCCTCGGCCTGTCCATCGTCAGGGAGATCGTACTGGGGCACCACGGCGAGATCCTGCTGCTGGACGGCCAGGCTGCCGGCGCCGGACGGCCCGGGCTGACGGTGGAGATCAGGCTGCCCCTCCGGGCGCCGGACTCAGCTTAGGGCCAGGGTCCGGAAACGGTTCGGGCGGCCCAGCATCAGGGCGCCGAATTCATCCAGCAAGGCCGGGCAGATCGCCTCGGGCTTGAAGGTGAAGGTGGCAAAACCGAGCCGCTCCAGATTGCGGGACTCCAGGATGATCTCGTTGCTGTCGAAATCGGCACGCCACATGACCTTCACGCCGATCTCATCGGCGACGGTGAACAACGCCCCCTCCAGCTCCCGCTGGCGGTTGCGGCGCTCCTGGCATTCAAACCGCATGCCCAGATCGAAGAGCACCTGACGCAAGCGCTCGACCCCGCCCCCCACCCGTTCGAGGGTGCGGACGCCCGGCCCCCTGAGGGTGTAGCCCAGGGTGACCCGCTCGATGCAGCCGCCGTTGCGCTCTTCCTGGGTCCGGAAATCCGTATGCCCCTCGACCCACGAAAGATTCCGGAAGGCATCGTCGGAGTCCATGAAGAAGTAATCACGACCGATGCGCGGTTTGAGATAGTTCAGCTGGGTGGTGAGATCGTGAAAATACCCGAACACCAACCGCAGGCAGCGCCCCATTCCCTCCCTGACTTGCTCGATGCGCTGGCTGTCGGCCCCTGCCTGGCGTTGGCGGTTGGCCACCTCGCCCCGCAACTCATCGAGCAGCCCGCCGGCCAGCAGATCCGGCAAGGGCGTTGCCGCGCGAGCCGGCTTTGCGGAGGCTTCGGCGCCGGGCACGAAGGACGGCTCGGCGGCCTCTTCGATGCGGGGAAACATCGCATCGAGCGGCTTGCCCGCAAGGTCCTTGCGTGCCATGCCGAGACCTGTGTAACGGGAATCTAGCTGCTGCACCCGGCGACGTGCCGCCTCCATGTCGAAGGATTCGATGTCTGCAAGCAGCGCCGCCGCGTCTGCATCAAGGCTCGGCAAGCCGGGCATGGGCGTCTGTGGGGCAGAGGCCGGAGATTCGGACTCGCCCGGGGCGGAGTCAGCCGACGGATGGATACTGGGGTCTGGGCACACGGCTGTCTGTCTGGGCACGAACTGTAAATTTAGGATACAACGTCCCGAGAGTTGCGTGTCGGCACGGTGCAGGGGCCGACCCTCTCAGCTTTCAGGATACTGACATTATTCTAGCCTACGATCGCCCGGCTGGCGCCCGCCTTGCAGGTCAGGGTGCCCATGGCCCGAACAGCCGTCGGGCCATGTCGTAGATCAGGGCCAGTGCCGGCGCCGGGGTCCTACCGGCGAGGCGTACCACGGCATAGCGCCCGACCAGGTTCGGCGGGAAAAGCCCCAGGGATACCAGTGCGCCCGACTCGATCTCCCGACGCACGGCGGAGAAGACGCTCATCAGGATCATGTCGCTCTCCAGCGCCACCTCCCGCTGGATGTCATAGCTATCGCAACAGAAGGTGATCAGGCGATCCGGATGGCCGTCGGGCCCGAAGGCCTCCACAAAGCGCCGGGTCAGGTCACCGCTGACCACCGAGCACGACACCGGATAGCGCCGTACCGCCCCCAGATCCCGTTGGGACAGGGACAGGATCGGATGTCCTCGACGGCAAAGGAAATCACCCGGCTGCTCGGGCAAGCGCTCGATGGCCAAGCCCTCGGGGTCGAGGATGGCGCTGGAATCCACCACCACCAGGTCGTAGCGCTCGGCGCGCAACTCGTCGATGAGCTCCGGGGTCCGCCCCATGAAGGCGTTGATGCGCAGCCGAGGATGCTCACGGGCCAGTTCGACCATGCACGGACGCAGCAGGACCGACGCCGGCGTCGGGCTGAGCCCCAGATTGACGCTACCTGCATCCCCACCGCGCATCAGCGCCAGCTCCCGGTGGATCTCGTTGCTCTCCAGGATCATGCGGCGGGCGCGGGCCAGCAGGGCCTTGCCGAACGGCGTAAGCAGGCTGCGATGCCCGCTGCGGTCCACCAGGGTCACATCCATCTCCTGCTCCAGGCTCTGGATGCTGCGGCTCAGAGCCGACTGGCTGAGATGCACGGCTTCTGCCGCCCGGTGAAAGGTGCCGTGGTCACACAGCGCCACAAAGTGCTTCAGCTTGCGGATATCCATCTTCAGCCTCCCAGCTTGATGCAAGGACCGCATCAATTCGATGAAATATTTACGATTGTGTAACTCATTCTGCCAAACAGAAAATTCCTCCGCCACACCAGGCAATCACACCAGGAGGAAACATGGACACCCGATCAAACTCGCCAGAAGCAGCCACCCAGAGTCGCCGGCGCTTTCTGAAGGCAGGCGGCCTGCTGTCAGCGGCCGCCCTGACCCCGGGACTGGCCCAGGCCGCGGCGGCGGCCGCCCGCCCGAGGACCACCCCCAACGACGTCGTGATGGCCGATGCCGTCGACCTTTCCGGCTGGATCCGCAGGCGCCAGGTCTCCTGTCGCGAAGTCATGGTGGCCTTCCTGGACCACATCGACAGGATCAACCCCAAGGTCAATGCGATCGTTTCCCTGCAAGACCGGGATGAGCTGCTCAAACAGGCCGACGAGCGTGACCGCCAACTGCGTGCGGGCCAGTACTTGGGCTGGATGCACGGCCTGCCCCAGGCCCCCAAAGATCTGGCGGCCACCGCCGGCATCGTCACCACCAGCGGCTCACCGATCTTCCGCCACTACGTGCCCAAGCAGGACGCCATCATCGTCGAGCGGGTCCGCAAGGCTGGCGCGATCCTGATCGGCAAGACCAATACGCCCGAGTTCGGTCTCGGTTCCCACACCTACAACACTGTCTTCGGCACCACCGGCAATGCCTACGACCCCAGCCGCTGCGCCGGCGGCAGCAGTGGCGGCGCCGCAGTGGCCCTGGCCACCCGCATGCTGCCGGTGGCCGACGGCAGCGACATGATGGGCTCACTGCGCAATCCAGGGGCCTACAACAACGTCTTCGGCTTCCGCCCTTCCCAGGGGCGGGTACCCTTCGGGCCATCCAGCGAAGTCTTCTACCAGCAACTCGGCTACGAAGGCCCGATGGCCCGCAGCGTCACCGATCTGACTCTGCTGCTGTCCGTGCAGGCCGGCTTCGATGCGCGCCTGCCTCTGACCATCGACCAGGATCCACATACCTTCACCACCCGCCTCAAGCGCGACTTCAAGGGGGCCCGCATCGGCTGGCTGGGCGACTTCAACGGCTACCTGCCGATGGAGGCCGGGGTCATGGACCTGTGCCGCGAGGCCCTGAAGAGCTTCGAGCTCATCGGCTGCCAGGTCGAGGAGGCCCGCCCCGACTTCTCCATGGAGCAGCTCTGGCAAACCTAGCTGACCCTGCGCCACTTCCTGATCGCCGGCATCGCCTCGGGACTGTATGCCGACCCGGCCAAGCGGGCGTTGATGAAGCCGGAGGCGATCTGGGAGATCGAGAACGGCCTGCGCATCAGCGGCGCCGACGTCTACCAGGCCTCGGTCCAGCGCAGCAAATGGTACGAGGCCCTGCGCAAGCTCTTCCAGCGCTACGACTACCTGGTCCTGCCCACCGCCCAGGTGTTTCCCTTCGACGCCACCCTCCACTGGCCCAGCGAGATCGCCGGCCGCGCCATGGACACCTATCACCGCTGGATGGAGGTGGTGGTTGGCGGAACCCTGTCCGGCCTGCCGGTGATCAATGTGCCCGCCGGCTTCAATGCCGCCGGCCTTCCGATGGGGCTGCAGGTGATGGGCCCGGCCCAGGCCGACCTGGCCGTCCTGCAACTCGCCCATGCCTACGAACAGGCCACCCGCTGGGTCCAGAAGCGCCTGCCCGCCCTGATCGCCTGAGCCACCGTCACGGAGAACAACCATGAACCTCACCGCCCGCCGTACCCCCTTCACCACTCCGCTCACCACCCTGCTCGCCGGCCTGCTGCTGGTGGGCACCACTCCTGCCTACGCCGCCACCAACGAGGCCGCGGAACTGCGCAGCCTGCTCAAGCAACTCCAGGAGCGTCTGGAGGCCCTCGAGAAGAAGGACCAGGCCGCCACCACCGCAGCGCCCTCTCCGACCCTCGGCAAGCAATACATCGAGGCCGGTGACCTGCCGGGCTCTTTCCGTTTGCCGGGCTCCGACACGTCGATCAAGCTGTACGGCAACGTACGCACGGATGCCACCTATGACTTCAAGGGCCGCATTGCGGCGGTCAACAGCTATGGCTGGGCCAACAGCCTGTTCCTGCAACCCTTCGACAACAGCGTGGCGGGCCGTCGCACCGGCCAGACCTTCGCGACCGCCCGCGGCTCGCGCTTCGGCTTCATGACCAGCACCCCGACCGCCGAA
This sequence comes from Zoogloea sp., assembly GCA_017309145.1. Classification (GTDB taxonomy): domain Bacteria; phylum Pseudomonadota; class Gammaproteobacteria; order Burkholderiales; family Rhodocyclaceae; genus Zoogloea. The sequence goes on from JAFLDU010000022.1 coordinate 19,574, forward strand.
TATGGCGCGGTCACCACCAAGCTGGAAGGTGATTTCGACGGGCTGAACACCCTCGGCGGCGAGACCCAGACCACCGTACGCCTGAGGGAAGCCTGGGCCAAGGTCGGCGGCCTGCTGGTCGGCCAGACCTGGAGCACCTTCGTCGACCTGCGCGCCCAGCCGGACCTCATCGAGTGGAACGGCACCGGCATCACCCCGACGATCCGCCAGGCCATGGCCCGCTACAGCCAGCCCGCGGGCCCGCGGGGGCGCGTCGATCTGGCCGTTGAGAACTCGATCGGCTCCACCCTGGCCAAGTCGCCGGTGGCCGATTACGACAAGGGCTTCGACTTCGTGGCCGCCTTCACCCAGGACACTGACTGGGGCCACTATTCCCTTCGCGCCGTGACCCTCGGCTACAAGAACGACCAGCACAGCAAGCAGGGTTATGGCGTGGCAGCCAGCAGCCGCATCAACCTGGGCCGCCAGGACAGCATCGTGCTGATGGCCGCCGGCGGCGAGGGCATCGGACGCTACATGTACAACGGCCTGGTGCAGGGCGCCGTCAACACCCCCGACGGCATCCGCCTGTGGCGCGCCTGGGGCGCCCATGCCGGCTACACCCACCGCTGGTCAGACAGTCTGCGCTCCACCCTCGCCATGGCCGAAACCCATTTCGAGCGGGATGACGTCGCCAATGCCGCGCAACGTGCCAACAGCCCCGCCGGTGCGGATTTCTATCCCAACGAGAAGCTGCGCCAGTTCTGGATCAACACCTTCTGGAACCCGGCCCGCAACGTGGACCTCGGCGTGGACTACAGCTACGGCAAGCGGGAGACCTTCAACGGGGAGAAAGGCACGGTCAGCCGCCTGGGCACCATGCTGCGCTACAACTTCAACTGACGCCGTACATCGCCCCAGCCCCCGCCTACTGGGGGCTGGACAGCTTCATCAGCACCAAGCCGGCAACGATGAGCACCGCAGCCAGGACCCGCCCGACGCTCAGCGGCTCGCCGAGCACGACCACCCCGACGACGAAAGCCCCCAGTGCACCGATACCGGTCCAGATGGCGTAGGCAGTCCCGAGGGGGAGCGTTTTCATGGCGAGGGAAAGCAGGCCGAAGCTGGCCGCGACGGTGACCAGGGTGATCACGCTCGGCACCAGCCGGGTGAAGCCCTCGGACTGCTTCATGGTGAACACCCACACGATTTCCAGCAGTCCTGCGCACAACAACATGATCCAGGCCATCATCGACTCCTTCGAAAAGAGCCGGGCCGTCCCGGACATGACACCCCTGGGCCAGGGGGAGGACGTGGCCTCTGTGATCAGGACACGCCGACCGGGGATTGGGTTCCCCCAGGGAGGCGAAGTGTCCTTACAAGATCTCTGCTGGCGGAGGCGGTGAGATTCGAACTCACGAAGGGTTTCCCCTTGCCGGTTTTCAAGACCGGTGCAATCGACCACTCTGCCACACCTCCCGCAGGGCGCGCATTCTAACACGTCGTTTCCAGCCGCCAAGACCATGGAATAGCCGCGGTTGAAACTTCCTGGGGCCTCCGCTACTCTCATGCAGTGCAGGCTAAGCTGCTCAACGATTTCGGAGGATTTAAATGCAACTCGACACTTACGGTCAGCAAACGCAGGTACTGGCGCAAGGCGCGAACCGCGTTCTGCGTAATACCTACATGCTGCTTGCCCTCACGATGGTGCCGACCGTTGCCGGTGCGCTGCTCGGCGTACAGATGCAGTTCTCGTTCATGGCCGGCAGCCCGTTCCTGGCATTCCTGCTGTTCCTGGGCATCTCGTTTGCCTTCTTCTACGGTATCGAGAAGAACAAGAACAGCGGCCTCGGCGTGGCCCTGCTGCTGGGCTTCACCTTCTTCATGGGGCTGATGCTGTCGCGCATCCTGCAGGTGGCGCTGGGCTTCTCCAACGGCGGCTCCATGATCGCCCTGGCAGCGGGCGGTACCGGCGCGATCTTCGCGACGATGGCCGCCATCGCCAGCGTGTCCAAGCGCGATTTCACCAACATGGGCAAGTTCCTGATGGTGGGCCTGGTGGTTGTGCTGCTGGCTTCGGTGGCCAACATCTTCCTGCAGATGCCGGTGCTGCACCTGGTCGTATCTGCCGCGGTGGTGCTGCTCTTCTCGGGCTACATCCTGTACGACATCAGCAACATCGTCCATGGCGGCGAGACCAACTACGTGACCGCGACCCTGGCGGTGTACCTGGACGTTTATAACATCTTCGTCAGCCTGCTGAACCTCATCATGGCCTTCGGCGGCGATCGCGACTGACTTCTGCCAGCCTGCATCAAAACGGCGACCCGCGGGTCGCCGTTTTTTTGCCTGTACCCGCCGCTCAGGGGCGCTCGAACAGGGCGATGGACTCGACGTGGGAGGTCTGGGGAAACATGTTGGCGATCCCCGCACCTTTGAGCACATAGCCCTTCTCGTGGATCAGCACGGCGGTATCCCGGGCCAGGGTCGCCGGGTTGCAAGAGACATAAACGATCCGCCGGGGCGCCTTGGGACCGAGCGCCTTGACCACCGCGATCGCCCCCTCCCGCGGCGGATCGATCAGCATCTTGTCCAGATGCCCCAGGGCTTCGAGGCTGTCCTCGGTCGCTTCGAACAGGTTGGCCGCGTGGAACTCACTGCGATCCGCCAAGCCATTTGCGACAGCATTCTCCCCCGCGCGGCGCACCAGCGCCTCGCTGCCCTCCACGCCCACCACCCGGGCCCCCAGCTTGGCGATAGGCAGACTGAAGTTGCCCAACCCGCAGAACAGGTCGGCAATGCGCTCCCCGGGCCGAGGGTCCAGCAGCTGCATGGAACGGCGCATCAGGAGGCGGTTGATGCCCATGTTCACCTGGGTGAAGTCGGTCGGGCCAAAGGCCATCGAAACACCGTACTCAGGCAGGGTATAGGCCAGGCCAGGCGCCTCTGCCGGAAACAGGCGCCGAGCCGAATCAGGACCGTTGGGCTGGCCCCAGACCTGCACGCCCTCCGCCCTCGCAAAGGCCTCCAGGCGCGCCTTGTCGGCGCTGGAGAAGGGCAGCAGATGCCGGAACACCAGCACGATGATGCCCTCACCGACGGCGATCTCGATCTGCGGAATCCGATCCGGCACAGACAGCCCGGCGACCAAGGCCTTCAGGCGCGGCACCATGCCGGAGACCTCGGGCGGCAGGATCCGGCATTCGTCCATCGGCGCCACGTAGCTGCTCCTGCGCTCGTGAAAGCCGATCAGCAGCCCGCCCTTGCTGGGTACCAGGCGCACGGTCAGGCGGGCACGATAGCGGTAGCCCCAGGCCGGGCCGACGATGGGCGGGTAGAGTACTTCAGGGTGGATCCTGCCGATATGCCACAAGGCATCCTCCAGGACCCGCTGCTTGGCCGCCACCTGCGCGCCGGGCTCGAGATGCTGCATGCTGCACCCCCCGCACACACCGAAATGCGGGCAGGGTGGCGTGACCCGCCGGGAACTGGCCTTGAGGATGCGGACCACCTCCCCCACCTCGAACTTGGGCTTGCTGCGGAAAGCGCTATAAATGACCCGCTCACCGGGCAGTGCGCCGTCGATGAAGACCACCTTGCCATCCAGATGGGCCACGCCACGCCCTTCGTGGTCGAGGGATTCGATGGTGACTTCTCGATGGGGCGTGGCATTCATGGCAGGGCAATCGGAGAGAGACGGAAGGGGCGCCATTTTATCCCCAGCAAAAGTGTTGGCAAGACAAGGCGTTATAATCCGCCCCATGACTCAGACACTTCTAGGCGGCCTGACGGCAGAGGAATTCCTCGCCGAATACTGGCAAAAGAAACCACTGCTGATCCGCCAGGCAGTTCCCGGCTTCACCGGCGTCGTGACCAAGGACGAGCTTTTCCAGCTCGCCCGCGACGAGGATGTGGAGTCCCGCTACGTCACCCACGACGGACGCCACTGGGAAGTCATCCGCGGCCCCCAGAAGGCCTCCGATCTCAAGCGTAAGAAGCATCCATGGACGGTGCTGGTGCAGGGCCTGAACCTTTTCTGCCCGGATGGCGACGCCCTGCTCCACCGCTTCAACTTCATTCCCCAGGCGCGTCTGGACGATCTGATGGTCAGCTACGCCATCGACGGTGGCGGGGTCGGTCCGCACTTCGACAACTATGACGTCTTCCTGCTGCAAGGCATCGGCCAGCGCCGCTGGCAGATCGCCAATCAGGACGACCGCAGCCTGGTCGAAGGCGCCCCTCTGAAGATCCTCAAGGACTTCCGGCCGGTGCATGACTGGGTGCTGAACCCCGGCGACATGCTCTACCTGCCTCCCCACTGGGCACATAACGGCATCGCCATCGGTGAATGCACGACCTACTCCATCGGCTTCCGCTCGCCGAGCTACCAGGAGCTGGCCCAACAGTTCCTGGGACACCTCCAGGACAAGCTCGAACTCGACGGCATCTATGTCGACCCGGACCTGAAGCTCCAAACCCACCCTGCAGAGATCGGCGACGCCATGATCGACCGCGTCGCGGAGCAACTCCAGCGCATCACCTGGAGCCGCGAAGATGTCCGGAGCTTCCTTGGCAGCTACCTCACCGAACCCAAGCCCCACGTTTTCTTCGATGCGCCGGACGAACCCCTGGATTTCGACGAATTTGTAACAGCGTGTTCCGAAGACGGCTTCAGCCTGGATGCGCGTACCCTTTTCCTGTTCTCCGACGGGCAATTCTTCATGAATGGCGAGACCGTCGAAATCGACGAGCAAGACCGCGATGCGCTGCGCCGCCTGGCCGACGCACGCCGGATTGCCTCCCTGGAGGGCATATCCGAGGGAATGCAGGAAGAGCTCTACGAGTGGTATTGCTGCGGCTTTGCCTTTCCATCAGGCGCATTGATGGACTGATCGGAGGGAGTGCTTGAATCGGCCAGAAAGTTGACAGAAAGCCGAAAGGGTTGCCGCGTCGCAACAATGTCTTTATTCAAGCACTTCCTCCGTGTTAACATACTCAGTAGATCAGGTCCCCCACCTGATTGCCCCCTAAATTTAGTTGTCGCACTTCATTTATCGATAAGGGAAACCAACAATGAAACAATCTCTCCTGGTTGCTGCTCTCGTTGCACTCGCTGTGTCCGCCTGCGGCAAGAAGGAAGAGCCGAAGCCCGTTGAAGCTCCGGCCCCCGCTGCTGCCCCCGCTGAAGTGAAGCCCGCTGAAGCTGCGCCCGCCGCTCCGGCCGCTGACGCTGCCAAGCCCGCTGAAGGCGCTGCTGCTCCGGCCGCTGACGCTGCCAAGCCCGCTGAAGGCGCTGCTGCCGCTCCGGCCGCTGAAGCCAAGCCCGAAGAGAAGAAGTAATCTTCTTGCCGGCAAAAAAGCCAACCTGCGGGTTGGCTTTTTTACGCCTGAAGAAAGAACATAAAAAACGCCGGACTGGATCCGGCGTTTTTTGAACCTGCTTCTGGCCTAACCCTGCTGACACCGGCAACTCACTTGAGCTGCTGGAACAGCAGGCCGAGGATCTTGCGTGCCGACTCCGAGGTGTCGGTTCCCCCCTCACGGGTCAGGACCTGGATGGAAGAGCCAGTTCCAGCACCCTTCACATGGATCCGGTACTGACTGCCGGAGGCCACATCGGGCTTGCTCGAGGAACGCCAGAAAGCCAGCTTGGAGAGAATGCCTTCATCGTCGCCCTTCTTCTTCACGTCCACTTCCGGGTCGACATAACGGACGTAGTAGAGACCCTGCGAGCGGTCACGGTCCTCGACGGTGAAGCCGACGCGGTCCAGAGCAAGACCGACACGACGCCACGCACGGTCAAAGCCCTCTTCCACCTGAAGCACAGACACGCCAGTCGGGGCACTCTCGAGCTTGGCCTTCTCAGCCTGGGGCTTGGCCGCGATCTGGGCCTTGGCCCGGCTTTCGTCGGCGCCAAGGCGGATCATCAGACGCTGCAGGAATTCGGCCTCAAGCTCAGGATCGGCGGGCCGGGGCTGCCAGATGGTGCGGTCCTTGGCCTCGTTGGGATAGATCTCCATCATGCCGCGATGGCTGACATAGATTTCCACGAAGCCGGCCTCGCCGCCTTTCTCCAGCCGGGTCCGGAACTTGTCCCGCTCCGGGGTGGAATACAGGCCATCGATGACCTTGCCGATGGTATTCCGGATGATGCCGTTGTCGATCTTGGCCCGGTTCTCGGCCCAATCGGTTTCCATGACGCCGATCTCGGGACGATCCACGTTGAGGATGAAGCCATTCTCCTGCCAGAACTCACGCACGAGCGGCCAGATCTTCTCCGGCGTACCCGGCACGACGAGCCAACGCTGGGTGCCTGAGCGCTCGACACGCATCTTGTCGATGGACTGCGGCGCCACCACCGCCGGACCGCCACTGGCTGCGGGCGAGCCTGCTTGCGCGTTGCGTTCGGCGTTGTAGGCGGAGAAGGTGGCGCTTCCCTTCGGGTTGATGTCCGGGACCGCGTACCGATCGTCCGCAGTCGGAGCGGTCAGGTCGGGCGGGATTTCAAGGGTAGACCGCGCAGGCGCGGAAGAGGCACTCTTGTAATCGATCTTCTTCGATTCCAGCAAGGAACCGGAGCAACCGGCAAGGGCGATCGTCGCGACGACGACCGCCGAACCGGAAGCCAGCTTTCGGCTTTGCATGCGTAACCCTCGGGGTGGGAACAACAGATTCAAACTTCGATGCCCGCCTGACGCATGGCGTCGCGGACACGTTCCTGGCAAGCCTCGGACAGCGGGGTCAGCGGCAGGCGGATGCCCTTGCCGATGAAGCCCATCTGCTCGACAGCCCACTTGACCGGAATGGGGTTGGCTTCACAGAAGAGGTGACGATGGAGGCCCACCAGCTTCGCGTTGAGTTCTCGGGCACGGATGCCGTCGCCCGCTGCCGCGGCCACGCACATCTCGTGCATCAGGCGGGGGGCCACGTTGGCGGTTACCGAAATGGTGCCGTGGCCACCCAGCATGATGAAGGCCATCGCCGTCATGTCATCGCCGGTGTACAGCGCGAAACCCTCAGGCGCACGGGCCACCAGGTCGCAGGCGCGGTCGATGCTGCCGGTGGCATCCTTGATGCCGATGATGTTGGGCACTTCGGCCAGTCGCAGCGCGGTGTCGTTGGACAGATCGGCCACCGTACGCCCCGGCACGTTGTACAGGATCATCGGCAGCGGGCTGGCCTCGGCGATGGTCCGGAAATGCTGGTACAGACCTTCCTGGGTCGGACGGTTGTAGTAGGGGACCACGGACAGGCCTGCCACCGCACCCGCCTTGCGGGAAAACTCGGTCAGCTCGATGGCCTCGCTGGTGCTGTTGGCACCGGTGCCGGCGATGATAGGCGTACGGCCTGCGGAGTGCTCGACGGCCACCCGGATCAATTCGCAGTGCTCTTCGACATTGACCGTCGGCGATTCACCGGTGGTGCCGACAACGACGATCCCGTCGGTGCCTTCCTTGATATGGAAATCGATGAGGCTGCGGAATCGGGGCAGATCCAGGCTGCCATCCTCGTGCATCGGAGTGACGATGGCGACAATCGAACCGGTAATCATGGGCTATCGGGGAATGAGGGAAAGTTGAGTATTGTACCCAATCACTTCGGGAAGGCTAGACGGACGCAATTTGCGCTTACCAAATCCATCCCTGGAGATGATTCCCGCCCGGAGCGGAGACAGTCCGCCCGGGCCGGGGGGGCGTTCCGGCGACTTAGAGGTCGGCCAGGGTCTTGATGTGGGCGACCACGCTACGGGCGAGGGACGACAGGGAATAGCCACCTTCCAGCAGTGAGACGATGCGACGGTTGGAAAACTCCGCCGCCACGGCCTTGAGCTGCTCCGTGACCCACATGTAGTCCGCCTCGACAAGGCCGAGGGAGCCCATGTCATCCTCGTAGTGAGCATCGAAGCCCGCCGAGATGAAGATCATCTCGGGGGCATGGTTGCGCAGCGCCGGAATCCAGATGGTGCTGACGATCTCCCGGAACACATCCCCCCGACTCCCCGCCTTGATGGGTACGTTCACCATGTTGGGCGCCGGATTGTCGGCACCGCTATAGGGATAGAAGGGGTGCTGGAAGATGCTGACCATCAGCACACGGGGATCATCCTTGAAGATGTCTTCCGTGCCATTGCCGTGGTGCACGTCGAAATCGATGATCGCGACACGTTTCAGACCGTGCTCTTCCAAGGCATGGCGGGCCGCCACCGCCACATTGTTGAAGAAGCAGAAACCCATGGCCTTGGTGGCCTCGGCGTGGTGCCCCGGCGGGCGGATGGCGCAGAAGGCATTCTCGGCCTGGCCCGACAGGACCAGGTCGGTGGCCATGATGCCCGCCCCTGCCGAACGCAGGGCCGCCTTCATGGAGTGAGGGCACAGGGCTGTGTCAGGATCCAGGTGCCGAATGCCGTGTTCGGGTACGCTGGCGAGGAGTTCCTCCACGTGCTCCCGGGGATGAGCCCGGGAGATCTGGTCAACGCTGGCAACCGGTGCATCGTGAAAGGAGAGATACATGTCGAGCCCGGCGGCGATGAGCCGGTCATTGATGGCCCCCAGGCGCTCCGGCGACTCCGGGTGGTGCTCACCCATGTTATGCAGCCAACAGTCCCGGTGCGTGATGAATGCGGTACTCGTCATAAACTCTCCCCTGCCTCTCGCTATGCGTCTTCTGTGCGTATCGATTGTCGCCCCAGCCTGCCCGCCCCCCGTCACTGCTCCATCTAAAAGCTGGAGCCGACGCGGGGTTCCGAGCATGCGGAATGCTGTTGTGGAATCATTATCCACTTAACTTGAACCCGAAAAAAGCCTGCACCATGCCGACCCACCTCTGCAACCGGCTGCTAGACGCAGCTGGCGAAATCATCCTCGGCAAGGACCGCGCCCTGCGGCTCGCCCTCGCCTGCCTGCTGGCACGCGGCCACCTCCTGCTGGAGGACCTGCCAGGTGTCGGCAAGACCACCCTGGCCCACGTCCTCGCCCGACTGCTCGGCCTGGAGTTCCAGCGCATCCAGTTCACCAGTGACATGCTGCCCGCGGACATCCTGGGTGTCTCCATCTTCAACCAGCACGATGCGGCCTTCCGCTTTCATCCCGGCCCCGTGTTCTGCCAGTTGGTCCTGGCCGACGAGATCAACCGGGCCACACCCAAGACCCAGAGCGCCCTCCTTGAGGCCATGGAAGAGCGTCAGATCAGCGCGGAAGGCAGGACCTGGCCCCTGCCGACGCCGTTCTTCGTGATCGCCACCCAGAATCCCGCCGACCAGATCGGCACTTTCCCGTTGCCGGAAAGCCAGCTGGACCGCTTCCTGATGCGGATCGCGCTGGGCTACCCGGACCGTGCCGCCGAACGACGCCTGCTGGCGGGCGAGGATCGTCGCGAGATTCTCGCGGGCCTGCGCCCTGTCCTGGCACCGGGGGAACTCGAGATGCTGTTCGCCGCCGCCCGCCAGGCCCATGTGGCCCCACGCCTTCTCGACTATATCCAGGACATCCTCGCCCACAGCCGCGAGAGTGCCGCCTACACCCTCGGCCTGTCACCCCGCGCAGGCCTGGCCTTGATCGCTGCAGCCCGTGCCTGGGCCCTCCTGGCGGGGCGCGAGCATGTGCTACCCGAAGACGTGCAGGCCGTGCTGCCCGCCGTGGCCGGCCATCGCCTGCGAGCCTCTGGCGATACCCCGGCCAGCCCGGACGACCTTGCAAACGGCCTGATCGAGGCCGTCCCCCTGCGCGGATGAAGCATCTCGAGTTGCCCGCTGCAGTGCAGCGCTGGCTGTTCCGGGTCAGTGGTCCCGAACGGTCGCCGATCGAGCTCGGGCAGCGGCGCATCTTCGTCCTTCCCACGCGCTTCGGCGTGAGTCTTGGCCTCACCCTCACCGTGATGCTGCTGGCGTCCATCAATTACACCCTCAGCCTGGGCTTCGCCCTGACCTTCCTGATCGCGAGCGTCGGGTGGGTCAGCATCCACCACGCATTCCGCAACGTAGTCGGGCTGAGCATCGCCACGGGGCGCGCGGAGCCGGTGTTCTGCGGCCAACCGGCCCACTTCGGCGTGATCCTCAGCAACCCGGGCCCGCGCGCCCGCCTAGGCCTCGACATCAGACCCACCCGGCATGCCCACCCCGGGGCCAACCTCTTCGACATTCCTGCCGAAACCTCGGTCATCCGCGACATCGAGCTCCCGACCACCCGACGTGGCTGGCTCCCACTCCCCCGGCTCACCCTGGAGACACACCATCCCCTGGGCCTGATCCGCGCCTGGAGCCTCTTCCAGCCGGATCTGCGCTGCCTGGTGTATCCAACCCCCGAGCGGGAAGGCCCTCCCCTGCCTGGCGGCGGTGAAGGCCGATCTGGCGAGGGCGGCACCGGGCAAGGACAGGACGACTTTGCCGGCCTGCGCCACCACCAACCCGCCGACTCCCCGCGCCATGTCGCCTGGAAGGCGGTCGCCCGCGGCGGCCCCTGGCGCACCAAGGATTTCGAGGGGAGCACGGCCACCGACATCACGCTGGACTGGTCGTCACTGCCCCCCGACCTGAGCATCGAAGCCCGCATCGCGCGCCTGACCCGCTGGGTCCTGGAAGCCGACCAGGCAGGCACCGCCTACGCGCTGACCCTTCCCGGTCACACCCTGCCCCGCGGACAGGGTGCCGCTCATCGCCACCAGTGCCTGAGCGCCCTGGCCCTGTATGGACATGTCGATGCCTGACACTCCCCTGCGTACCGACCAGTGCGACTGGCTGATCGCCGTGGCGGCGCTCACCCTGCTGCCCCACGCCAGCCATCTGCCGGCAGGCCTGTCCGGCATCTGCCTGCTGATGCTGATATGGCGCGGGGTGA
>JAFLDU010000204.1 GCA_017309145.1 Zoogloea sp.
GGCGACGCCCGCGCCGATGACGAGGGCGTGCCGCGGGGCGGCATCCGGCGCCCCCGCGCCGCGGGTGCTGAAGGTGCCGGTGAGCATCTCCCGCTTGCCCCCGAAGCCTGCGCTCTGGTCGAGGTCGAAGCCCACCTCCTGAAGGCCGCGACGGACCTGGCCGCTGACCGACCAGGTGGCCAGCGTGGCCCCCGGTGCCGCCAGGCGGGCCAGCTCGGCAAAGACCGCGGGGGACCAGAGCTCAGGATTGCGGGCCGGCGAGAAGCCGTCGAGGAACAGCGAGTCGGCCTGCAGCGCGAGGGCGGGCAGGATCTCCAGGGCATCGCCGAGGGCCAGGGTCAGCACCACCCGGCCGTCGTCGAAGCTCAGCCGATGCAGGCCGGGCAGCAGGGCGGGCCAGGCCGCCTGCAGCGCCCCGGCCAAAGGGGCGAGTTCGGGCCACGCCTGGTGCAGGGTGGCCAAGTCTTCCCGGGTGAAGGGATGTTTTTCCACCGACACGAAGTGCAGGCATTCACAGCGTTGCGGATCGTCCCGCCAGGCGGCCCAGGTGGCCAGGAAGTTCAGACCGAGCCCGAAGCCGGTCTCGAGCACCGTATGGCGTCGCCCGCCCGCCCAGCGGGCCGGCAGGTCGTTACCCTGCAGGAACACATGGCGGCTCTGGCCGAGGCCGCCGGCGCTCGTGTGATAGACGTCGCCGAAATGCGTGGAGAAAGGCGTGCCTTCCGGTGTGAAGCTGAGCTCTGCGGGCGTGATGGGCATGGTGGTCCGGGCGGGGGCGCCCGGCGGACATGTGACTGGGAAGGACGGGATTGTCGCCCAACGGGTCCGCCCGGGGCAAAGCCCGCGGACGGTGGGGCGAGCTGTCTCCCTTGAGCGGGTAGAATGGGGGGCTATAACTCTGCAGCCATAAGGATTCCCCCATGCGCACCCAACAAGGCACCCCCGTCCGGCGTGAGGCTTACCAGCCCCTCGCCTACGGCGTCGAAACCGTCGACCTGGACTTCCTGCTCGATCCCAAGGCCACCCAGGTCAGCAGCCGCCTCGTGTGCGTGCGCAACGCGGATGCGCCGGCAGGGCCCATCGTGTTGTTCGGCGAAGCGCTGGAACTGGTGTCCCTGAGCATCGACGGGGCGGTGCCCGCCGACGGGCAGGTGCGCAAGACCGACACCGGGCTGGAAATTGATGTGAGCGCCGAGCGGGTGGTGCTGGACATCGTCACCCGCATCGACCCCTCCGCCAACCTCACCCTGTCGGGCCTCTACCAGTCGCGCGGCGGCTACTACACCCAGTGCGAGGCGGAGGGCTTCCGCCGCATCACCTATTTCCCCGACCGGCCGGATGTGATGGCCCGCTATACCGTACGCCTGGAGGCCGATGCGGCGGTGTGCCCGGTGCTGCTGTCCAACGGCAATCTGCTCGAGACCGGCAGCCTGCCCAACGGCCGTCACTTCGCCCGTTGGGAGGATCCCTTTCCCAAGCCCTCCTACCTGTTTGCCCTGGTGGCGGCCGATCTCAAGGCCCTGGAGCGCAAGGTGGACACCGCCTCCGGCCGCGAGGTGCTGCTGCAGGTTTGGGTTGAGGCGCGTGACCTGGACCGGGTCGGCCACGCCATGGACTCCCTGATCCACTCCATGCGTTGGGACGAGGAGGTCTTCGGCCTGGAGCTGGACCTGGACCGCTTCATGATCGTCGCCGTGTCCGACTTCAACATGGGGGCCATGGAGAACAAGGGCCTCAACATCTTCAACACCAAGTACGTGCTGGCCAACCCCGAGACGGGCACCGACCTGGACTTCGAGAACGTGGAAAGCGTGGTGGCCCACGAGTACTTCCACAACTGGACGGGCAACCGGGTCACCTGCCGCGACTGGTTCCAGCTCACCCTCAAGGAAGGTCTCACCGTCTTCCGCGACCAGCAGTTCACCGCCGACATGATGGCCCGTGCCTCCGACAGCCCGGAGGCGGCCGCCTCGGCCCGCGCGGTGACCCGCATCGCCAATGTGCGGGTGCTGCGCAGCGGCCAGTTCCCCGAGGACGCGGGGCCCATGGCCCACCCGATCCGCCCGGACAGCTACCAGGAGATCAACAACTTCTACACCGCCACGGTGTATCAGAAGGGGGCCGAGGTCATCCGCATGCTGCTCACCCTGCTGGGGCGCGAGGGCTTCCGCAACGGCATGGACCTGTACTTCTCCTACCACGACGGCCAGGCCGTGACCTGCGACGACTTCGTGGGCTGCATGGCCGAGGCCAATGGCGCCGACCTGGACCTCTTCATGCGCTGGTACAGCCAGGCCGGCACGCCGCGCCTCCAGGCCGCGGGCGCGTACGACCCGGCCAGCCGCAGCTACAGCCTGACCCTCAGCCAGCACACCCCGGCCACCCCCGGCCAGGCAGACAAGCAGCCCTTGCACATTCCCGTGGCGGTGGGCCTGATCGGCGCCGACGGTGTCGACCTGCCCCTGCAGCTGGAAGGCGAGGCCCATGCCGGCGAGTCCACCCGGGTGCTGGAGCTCAAGGCGGCCAGCCAGACCTGGCGTTTCATCGGTATCGACGTCGAGCCGGTGCCCTCCGTGCTGCGCGGCTACTCTGCTCCGGTGATCCTCGAGATCGCCGAGGATGATGCCCGGCTGGCCTTCCGCATGGCCCACGACAGCGACCCCTTCAACCGCTGGGATGCCGCCCAGCGCTACATGGAGCGGGTGATCCTGGCCCTGGCGGCCGAGGCCGCCGCCGGTCGGCCGATGGAAGTGCCGCAGGCCTTCGGCCACGCCTTCCGGGCCTTGCTGATCAACGCCGGCCTGGATCCGGCCTTCGTCGCCGAGACCCTGGCGCTGCCCTCCGAGGCCTATCTGCTCGAACGCATGCAGCCGGCCGATCCGGCGCCGCTGCGTGCCGCCCTGATCCACCTGAGCCGCGAGCTGGGCCATGCCCTGCAGGGCGACTTCCTGGTCCGCTACATGGATCTGGAAGTTGACGGCGACTACCGCTACCACCCGGCCGATGCCGGCCGGCGCGCCCTGCGCAACCTGTGCCTGCGCTACATGATGGCCTGGGGCGGGCCGACCGCCGTGCAGATGGCCACCCTGCAATTCAGGACGGCCAGCAACATGACCGACCGCTACGGTGCCCTGGCTGCCCTGGTGCAGAGTGACGCGCCGGAGCGTCTGGAGGCCCTCGAGGCCTTCCACGAGCGCTACAAGGACGACGCCCTGGTGCTCGACAAGTGGTTCCTGCTGCAGGCCGGTGCCTGGCGCTGGTCAGAGGCCGCGCCGGCCACCCTCGAGCGGGTCCGCAGCCTGATGGACAACCCGGCCTTCAGTCTGTCCAACCCCAACAAGGTGTACTCGCTGCTGGGGGGCTACTTCAAGGCCAACGCGGCCGAGTTCCACCGGGAGGACGGTGCCGGCTACGCCTTCTGGGCCGAGCAGGTGGTGGCCCTCGACCGCAACAACCCGCAGGTGGCTTCGCGCATGGCCCGCGCCCTGGAGGGCTGGCGCAAGTTCACGCCGGCCATCCAGGCCCGCATCCGTGTGGCGCTGGAGCAGGTGGCGGGGGCGGAGGGCCTGTCGCCGGACGTCACCGAGATCGTAGGCAAGGCCTTGGCCTGATTGGCAGTATGCCAAAGCAGAAGGGCGGGAGTGAGTCTCCCGCCCTTCTTCGCTTGTGATGGCCTGCTTCAAGTGTCAGTGCGTCACGCCACCCTTGCACCAGAGATCATCTGTAGGCGCCTGCCAGAGCGTGGCAGGTTGAGGTCGCGAGATGGCGTTCAGCTTGGCCTGGAGCGGTCCACCAATCGCCGGTAGATGCGAGGCTGCCTGCCCGGCCCATGCAGCAAAGCGAGAAGAGAAGCCAAGCCCCGCGGGGGTGACTTCACTCAGCTTGGTCCAGCAGGCAGGGACGGGCGACATGGGGTGGTTTTCGCCATTGTGGTAAAGCGTTTCCCTGTCCTCGACCACAATCAGACGGCCTCCTGGAGGCACTTGGGGCAGGGTGTCAGCCTGCTTGGTCAGGTGCATGAAACGGTTGAGAAAGGTGTGATCGTTGCGGCTGTAGGCATCTATCGCGGCCAGATTGTAGGTGTTGGCTGTGCCCAGGATGACATCGAGGGGGTGGGCCTTTGCGAACTCGACGACGCCGCGGCTGTTGGCAACGAAGGTGCGGTAGCTCTGCTGCTCCAGCATGCACAGCGGAATGCTCAGGAGCACCATCACGGCGACCAGGATTCGGCGCAGTCCTGTGCGCACCTGTGCGAGGGCGATGCCTGCCAGTATTGCCATGGGGGCCAGGAACAGTCCCAGATAATTGGACTGCTTCATCGCCAGGCGGAAAGGCGACAGGGATACCGGAAACAGGGAAAGCACTGCCAGCAGGGCGAGCAGCCAGAATACGGTCTGACCGAAGGGACTGACTTCCGTGCTCGGCGTTCTGCTGCGGAACCCGATCACGATTCCCGCCAGGGCCAGGGGGCCGAGCAGGGCCGTGTGGCGGATGTCTAGGAGCATGTAATACAGGTAGTAGAAGGCACCGTCCTGACCATCGTTCTGGCCGATGAAGCTGCGGCTGATTTGCCCGAAGACCGTCCGGAATGCATGCAGTGGATCGCCAGCAATGATCTGCATGAGGAGGAAGTGACCAAGCAACATGGTCAGGCCACCGGCGACAACCCACAGCCAGCGGCTCTCAAACTTGCGGCTTACCAGGGGCCACAGCAGGAAGGTCAGCAGGGCAAGGCCGAGAAGCTCCTTGACCCAGAACACGGCACCCATGGACAGACCGGCCAGAAAGGCGAGCAAGCGGCTTCTGCTGTTTTCCGACTCCAGGAACAGGACGAAGGCCATGGTCAAAAAGCAGTTGGCCACCGCGTCGGCGTGAAGGCGGGTGGCCGTTGCCACGTGGGTGGGGGTCACCAGTAGCAGGACGGCAGCGAGCAAGGCCGCGGTGGCGCCAAAGTGCTTGCGGCAGAACCACCATACCAGGCCGATCTCTGTCAGCGAGCACAGCAGAGGCCACAGGTTGAGCTGGAATTCACCCCGCCCGAATAGTGACAGCATCAGGCCTGCGGGTATGTTGAATCCATACCGGAGAGCGCCGTTGTAGTTGGCGGAACTCCATGCTCCCTGGCTGACGTCGAGGGCACGGGCAAAATAGACAACGTCGTCCGAGCCCAGGGGACCGTTGAAGACAACGAGGCGCCACAGGGTCGCTAGCGCAATAAGTGCTGCTAAAACGCCCCATTCGGCGGGATGGGGCGGCGCGGAGGGGCGGCTGGCTGGCGCGGGCATCACAGGACCTTGTCGATGAAGTAGCGGGGGCGACGCTTGGTTTCCAGATAGGCCTTCGCCACGTATTCGCCTAGTACGCCAATCGATAGCAACTGGATGCCTCCCAGAAAATACATGGGTACAACCGTGGAGGCCCAGCCAGGCACCACCTGGCCAGCGAAGAGGGCGCCGAAGATCACCCAGGCAGCCATGGTGAGGCTGAGCAGGCAGGTCGCGAGGCCGAGGCCGGAAATGAAGCGCAGGGGTACAACGCTGAAGGAGGTGATTCCATCGGCAGCGAAGGCCAGCATCTTGCGAAGGGGATACTTGGATTCCCCTGCAAAGCGTTCGCTGCGCGCGTAGTGGACCTTGGCGGTCTTGAACCCAATCTGTGGAATGATACCGCGCAGGAAGAGGTTTACCTCTTCGTAGTTACGAAGGTTCTCGATTGCGCGGCGGCTCATCAGGCGGTAGTCGGCGTGATCGAAGACTACTTCGACGCCCATCGTGATCATCAGCCGGTAAAAGCCTTGGGCGGTCAGCCGCTTGAAGGCGGTATCTGTATCCCGGCTGTTGCGCACGCCAAAGACGATGTCGTTACCGTCCGCATGGGCGTCGAGCATGCCTTTGATCGCTCGAGGGTCGTCCTGGAGGTCGGCATCCAGGGACACCAGCACATCACCCTCGGCGGTCATCAGGCCCGCCAGCAGAGCCCGCTGGTGACCACAGTTGCGTGACAGCTTGATGCCGCCGAAGCGCGGATCAAGCTTGCTGAAATGCTCGATCTGGCTCCAGGTCGCGTCTCGGCTACCGTCATCGACGAAATATACCCGGCTGTCCGCGGTGATGCGCTGCTCGGCGAGCAGTTCGTCCAGCAGGATGGTGAGCTGCCGATGAGTTTCGGGCAGGACCGGCTCTTCGTTGTAACACGGGATGACGATTCCGAGGCGGGGCGGCATGTGGAGGGGTCCTTACTTGCTGACGCGTGCAGGCTGGAAGACCAGATAGCGCTGACACACGAATGATAGAAGGGTGATGGGAATGAGCGCGAGCGCCCCCCCCGCATAGGCATTGATGCCGTATCGCAGGAACAGGGCGATCAGCGCGATATTGACGAGGTAAAGGATGCTCCACAGAAGAACAAACCGGGGCAGGCGTCTGATGGAAGCATTGCCAAACACGAAGCGTCCCTGGCTATAGAAGGACACGCAAATGCCCAGTATCAGAGAGCCGAAGTTCGCAAGCGCGTAGTTCAAGCCCAAGTAGAGTAACAGGGCGTAAACGCCATAGGAGATGCCGGTGTTGATGACGCCGACGAGCCCAAAGCGAATGAACTGCGCTACGGAGGGCTGTTTGAGTATTTGCATCGGAGTTTGGATTGGAGCCAGGGCATTCAACGCAGCACAAAGCTGTAGATGATGCGCCGGATCAGGTTGTTCATGCTGGCCCAGGCTTGCCCCATGGCGATGTCGAGAGCGCTTGCCCGGACATGGTGTTGTGAGGCCACCTTGCTGATGAATGCCTTGAATTCGGAGGACTGCTTACGGCCGATAGCCACGCTCCAGGATGCATTGGAGATCCGGAAGGATGCTAGAGGTGTTGCGTCACACCAGGCATCTCCGTAGGCCAGCAGGCGTGCCCAATAGTCCAGGTCGAGCACGTAAGGAATGCTCGAGTCAAAGGTGCCCGCCTTCTCGGCTGCGCTGCGGCGGAACAGCACTGCGCCAGGCTCCCCCAGTACATTGGTGCCGCTGCGAATGCATTTGCGCAAGGCTCCCCGTGCCGCTACCGGACCTGTCTTCCAGGGCGTGCGCTTGGTGAACAAGGGGGTGTCGCCCTTGCCTAGAATGCTGCGGCTGGCGAAGGCGAGTACTGCCTGGGGGTGGGTGTCCAGCGCCTTGACCTGCTGCTCCAGGCAGTTGGGTGCGATCAGATCGTCGTGGGGCAGTATCTTGATGTACGCACCCTGTGCTTCGCTGAGGCAACGGTTCCAGTTGCCCTGCGGACCCAAATTCTTGCTGTTGCGGATGTACTTGACGCGGGGATCCGCCGTGTAGCGGGTCAGGCGCTCGGCCGTGTCGTCCGGGGAACAATCGTCGATGACCAGCAACTCGAAGTCGGTCCACGTCTGGGCCAGGACGGAGCGTATGGCCGCCTCCAGGAAATCGCCGCCGCACCAGGCGGGAATGCAGACCGAAACACGGGGAGAGCTCATGACATACCTATCAAGCCGTCAAATGCTGCATGGCGGGTGAGGGGGCGGATGCTGCGGGGCAGAACGAAAGTAGCAAACAAGGCGCGCAGGCCCTGCATACTAAAAGATAAGCACTTGTCCTTGTGTGACAAATGTCCCTCTCCGGCCGGCTCAGGCGCCTATCACTCCGCAGCTCAGGTCATGTAGGGCGACTCCGCAGCCGTCCGGCCAAGCAGTGTTCGCCTTGCTCCGGTATCATGTCTCGCTCAAAAATCTTGCGTTGCAGCAATGGAACTCCTCACCACTTTCATCGACGTCATCCTGCACCTCGACGTGCACCTGGCGGCGCTTACCGCCGAGTATGGTACCTGGATCTACGCCATCCTCTTCCTGATCATCTTCTGCGAGACCGGGCTGGTGGTGTTCCCCTTCCTGCCCGGTGACTCCCTGCTGTTTGTGGCGGGCGCCCTCGCGGCCACCGGCGGCATGGACATCGGCGTGCTGTGTGGCGTGCTGCTGGCCGCTGCGGTGCTCGGTGACAACACCAACTACTGGATCGGTCACACCATCGGGCCCAAGGTGTTCCGTTGGGAGAACTCGCGGCTGTTCAATCGCGCGGCCTTCGACAAGACCCACGCCTACTTCGAGCAGCATGGTGGCAAGACCATCATCATTGCCCGCTTCCTGCCGCTGCTGCGCACCTTTGCACCCTTCGTGGCCGGCGTGGCGCGCATGACCTACGCCCGTTTCGTCGCCCTCGATTTCCTGGGTGGCTGCATCTGGATCTTCTCCCTGACCTGGCTCGGCTACTTTTTCGGCAACATCCCGGCGGTCAAGAAGAACCTCTCCATCGTCATCCTCGGCATCATCGCCGTTTCCCTGCTGCCCATCGTCATCGGCTGGCTGAAGAGCCGGCGTGCCCCGGCGGCAGGCTGATCCGTACCATGAAAAACATCGTCATCCTCATCTCCGGCCGTGGCAGCAACATGGAAGCCATCGTCCGGGCGCAGATCCCCGGCGCGCGCATCGCCGCCGTGATCTCCAACCGCCCCGAAGCCGGTGGCCTGGCCTTCGCCGCCAGCCATGGCATCCCCACCCGGGTGGTGGACCACAAGGCCTACCCAAGCCGGGAGGCCTTCGACGCGGCCCTGGCCGAGACCATCGACGCGCTGGCCCCCGATCTGGTGGTGCTGGCCGGCTTCATGCGTGTGCTCACCGACGGCTTCGTCAATCGCTACAGTGGCCGCCTGCTCAACATCCACCCCAGCCTGCTGCCGTCCTTCCCCGGGCTGCATACCCACCAGCGTGCGCTGGAAGCCGGGGTACGGGTGCATGGCACCACCGTGCATTTCGTGACGCCGACCCTGGACTGCGGCCCCATCGTGATCCAGGCCGTGGTGCCCGTGCTGCCCGGCGATGACGAGGACAGCCTCGCCGCCCGCGTGCTGGTCCAGGAGCACCGCATCTATCCCCAGGCGGTGAGCTGGTTCGTCGCCGACCGTCTGTCCATCGACGCGGCCGGTCGGGTGGACGTCAAGGCTGAAAACGCCGGCCCGAACGGCTGGACGGTGCCCCCGGTCGAATCCTGAGCCGCCGATGGCCGTGGCCGCCAGGTACAACCGCAGGCTTGCCTTCGCCCTCGGCCTGTCGGCCCTGGTGCATGTGCTCGTCCTGTTCGGCCCCGCCTGGCAGGTGCCGACCGAACAGGCCACCGTGCTGCCGCCGCTGGATGCCC
>JAFLDU010000205.1 GCA_017309145.1 Zoogloea sp.
GATGCAGGCCTCCAACCTGCGCGGCAGGGGCGGCGCCGGCTTTGCCACCGCGGTGAAGTGGGCCAGCGCCCGCCACGCCCCGGGGGCACACAAGGTCATCGTCTGCAACGCCGACGAGGGCGAGCCCGGCACCTTCAAGGACCGGGTGCTGATCAACACCTGCGCAGACCTGATCTTCGAGGGCATGACCCTGGCAGCCTGGGCGGTGGGGGCCGACAGCGGCTTCCTGTACCTGCGTGGCGAGTATCGCTACCTGCATCCCCAGCTCGAAGCCGTACTAACCCGACGCCGGGCGGCCGGACTGCTGGGCAGCCACATCCTCGGCGAGACCGGCTTCGACTTCGACATCACCCTCCACCTCGGCGCCGGCGCCTACGTCTGCGGCGAAGAGACCGCTCTGCTCGAATCCCTGGAGGGCAAGCGCGGCACCCCGCGCATCCGCCCGCCCTTCCCGGTGACCCACGGCTATCTCGGGCGCCCGACGGTGGTCAATAACGTGGAGACCCTGGCCAAGACCTGCCTGATCGCCCTGGACGGCGGTGCCGCCTTTGCGGCCACCGGCACTGCCCAGTCGGCCGGTACCAAGCTGCTGTCCATCTCCGGCGACTGTGCCGCGCCGGGCATCTACGAATACCCCTTCGGCGTCCCGATCGCCCGCATCCTGGAAGACTGCGGCGCCAGCGACACCCAGGCCGTGCAGGTTGGTGGAGCCGCCGGCATCTGCCTCGCCGCCTACGAGTTCCAGCGCCGCATCGCCTATGAGGATGTACCCACCGCCGGCGCCTTCATGATCTTCGACGGCACCCGCGACCTCTTCGAGGTGGCGCGGGCCTTCGTGCATTTCTTCGCCCACGAGAGCTGTGGCTTCTGCACGCCCTGCCGGGTCGGCACCGCCCTGCTCAAGGGCTTCATGGACAAGCTCAACGACGGCCACGGCGCCAAGGCCGACCTGGCCGATATCGACTGGCTCGACCGGCTGCTCAAGAACGCCAGCCACTGCGGCCTGGGCAGCGCCGCCCCGAATCCGGTCATCGACACCCTGCAGAAGTTCCGGCCCGCTTACGAGAGGCGCCTGGTTTCGCTGGATTTCGAGCCCGCCTTCGATCTCGACAGCGCCCTCGCCGAGGCGCGCCAGCTCACCGCCCGGGATGATCCGGGCGCCCACCTCCAGACCCACGAGGAGGACGGACGATGAAACAGTTCCTGCTGGACGGCCAGCCTGTCCCCTTCGAGGACGGCCAGAGCATCCTCGAGGCCGCGCGCCGGGCCGGCCACTACATCCCCAGCCTGTGCTGGCACCAGGACTTCCCGGCCCATGGGAGCTGCAAGCTGTGCATCGTCAAGGCCGCGGGACGCCACGTGTCGGCCTGCGCCACACCCGCCAAGGAGGGCTGGGAAGTCGAGAGCGACACCCCCGAGATGAACGGCGAGCGTCGCGCCCTGCTGCAGATGCTGTTCGTCGAAGGCAACCACTTCTGCCCCTCCTGCGAGAAGAGCGGCAACTGCGAGCTGCAGGCCCTGGGCTACGAATACGAAATGCTCACCTCGCGTTTCCGCCACTTCTTCCCGGACCGCCCGGTGGATGCCTCCCACCCGGACGTGCTGCTGGACTTCAACCGCTGCATCTTCTGCGAACTGTGCGTGCGGGCCAGCCGCGACGTGGATGGCAAGGCCCTGTTCGCGCTGACCGGACGCGGCATCCACAAGCACCTGGTGGTCAATGCGGAATCCGGCCGCCTCGGCGACACGGACTTCTCCAAGGACGACCTGGCCGCCCGGATCTGCCCGGTGGGGGTGATCCTGCCCAAGGGCCGCGGCTTTGCCGTGCCCATCGGCGAGCGCACCTACGACGGCCAGAGCATCCGCGAGCAGAAGCTGAAGGAGGAGGAATCATGAGTCCAGCCCCAAGCTCCCCCCCCGCCCGCAAGCTGCGCGTCGCCACCACCTCGCTGGCCGGCTGTTTTGGCTGCCACATGTCCTTCCTGGACATCGACGAACATCTTTTCGAGCTGGTCGAGCTGGTGGAGTTCGACCGCTCTCCCCTCACCGACATCAAGGAGGTGGGGCCCTGCGACATCGGCCTGATCGAGGGCGGCATCTGCAATGCCGAGAACGTGCACGTACTGCGGGCCTTCCGGCGCCAGTGCAAGACCCTGATCGCCCTGGGTGCCTGCGCCGTCAATGGCGGCCTGCCCGCCCAGCGCAACCACCTGTCCCTGTCCGAATGCCTGCGCGAGGTCTACCAGTTCCGGCCCGGCATCGAGAACGGCCAGATCCCCAATGACCCAGAGCTGCCCCTGCCCCTCGACAAGGTCAGGCCGATCCACGAGGTGGTACGCATCGACTACTTCCTGCCCGGCTGCCCGCCGTCCGGCCCGGCGATCTGGAAGTTCCTCACCGACCTGATCGCCGGCCGCACTCCGCGCCTGAGCGGCGGCCTGCTCCACTACGACTGAGGTTCGCGCCATGAGCTTCGAACTGGAAACCGCCGCCCACCGCGAAGGCCTGCGCCGGGTCGCCATCGACCCGGTGTCCCGGGTGGAAGGACACGGCAAGGTCACCTTGCTGCTCGACGACGCCGGCCACGTGAAGGAAGCCCGCCTGCACATCGTCGAGTTCCGCGGCTTCGAGAAATTCATCCAGGGCCGTCCCTACTGGGAGGTGCCGGTGATGGTGCAGCGCCTGTGCGGCATCTGCCCGGTAAGCCACCACCTGGCGGCGGCCAAGGCCCTCGACCCGGTGGTCGGCGCCCTCAGCGTCACCCCGACGGCCGACAAGATCCGGCGCCTGATGCACTACGGCCAGATCCTCCAGTCCCACGCCCTGCACTTCTTCCACCTGGCCTCGCCGGACCTGCTGTTCGGCTTCGACTCGCCGGTACAGCAGCGCAACATCGTAGGCGTGGCCGGAGCCTGGCCGGAGGTGGCCAAGAAAGGCGTGCTGCTGCGCAAGTTCGGCCAGGAGGTGATCCGTATCACCACCGGCAAGCGGGTGCATGGCACGGGGGCCGTACCAGGTGGCGTCAACCGCTCCCTGAGCGCCGCCGAGCGGGACAGCCTGCTGGCCGACGCCGATCGCATGATCGAATGGAGCCGCGAGGCAGTGCATCTGGCCCGCCAGCTGCATGAAGCCAACGCGGCCCTGTACGACGACTTCGGCCTGTTCCGCAGCCACCTGCTGAGCCTGGTGCGGGCCGACGGCGCGCTGGACCTCTACGACGGCCACCTGCGCCTGCGCGACGCCCGCGGCCAGATCGTGCGAGACGCCATCCCCTGCGCCGATTACGACCAGCACATCGTCGAGGAGGTGAAGTCCTGGAGCTACATGAAGTTCCCCTTCATCAAGGAGCTTGGCCCAACCCGCGGCTGGTACAAGGTCGGCCCCCTGGCCCGGGTGCAGAACTGTGATTTCATCCCCAGCCCGCTGGCCGAAGTGGAACGCCAGGGCTTCATCGCCCGCGGCGAGGGCGAGCCCATCCATGCCCCGCTGGCCTATCACTGGGCTCGCATGATCGAGATGCTGCACGCGGCGGAGATCATCCGCGAACTCCTCGACGACCCCGACCTGCTCTCGGACCAGCGCATGGCCGGCGGGCCGAGGGGCCGCGAGGGCGTCGGCATCATCGAAGCCCCGCGGGGTACCCTGATCCACCACTACCGGGTGGGCGAGGACGATCTGGTCAGCTATTGCAACCTGATCGTGTCCACCACCCACAACAACCAGGCCATGAACGAGGCAGTACGCCAGGTGGCGCGCCGCTACCTGGACGGGCGGCAACTCACCGAGGGGCTGCTGAACCACATCGAGGTGGCCATCCGCGCCTTCGACCCCTGCCTGTCCTGCGCCACCCATGCCTTGGGCAAGATGCCCCTGGTGGTCGAACTGCACGGGCCGGATGGAGCACCACTGGACCGTGCCGAACGGGGAGGCTGAAGGTCCTGTGAGTCTGGTGATCTTTGCGGTCGGCAACCCCTCCCGCGGCGACGATGCCCTGGGCCCCATGCTGATGGACGAGCTGGAACGCCAGGCGCGCCCCGGCATCCAGCTGGTCAGCGACTTTCAGCTGCAGCCCGAACACGCTCTCGACCTGCTGGGCTGCAGCCTTGCCCTGTTCATCGATGCCGGTACCGGCACGCCCGCCCCCTTCGAATTCCGGGAGCTGACTGCTGCGGCGGGGCGCTCGTTGAGCAGCCACGCCTTCACGCCATCAGAAGTCCTGCAGGTCTATACAACGCTCCACGGCGACTCTGCTCCGCCCGCCTTCCTCCTCTGCATACGGGGAGACAACTTCGCGCTGGGAGAGTCCCTGAGTCCCGGAGCCCTGGCACACCTCGAGGCAGCGCGGCGCCACCTGCAGGCCTGCCTGGTGCAGCCCACCGCGGAGCGCTGGCGCCACCACTTGACCGGGGCTCAGGGCCCGACGGTGGCACAACGCTGAGCGTACGCCTTGAGCAGAATGCCGATCGCCCGGGGCGCAGCGTCCGGCCGGGGAATCACCCCACGCAGTTGGGCCACGATCACGGGATACCCCTTACCTCCCAAGGGCTCGGGCGTACGTACCAGCAGCAGGTGATCGCAGGGTAACTCCGGCCAAGCCGGCGACAGGGGGCCGATGGGAATGCCGAGCACGTCCTCACCGGAGTCCGCCCAGGCCTTCACCAGGGCAGCAAATGGCTTGCAGGACACCTTCCGCTCCGACTCGCCGCAGCGACCGAAACCACTGACCCAGACCAAGTCTTCGTGAATCACGGCACCCTTGGGGTCGAGACGCCCCAGCGCAATCCGTTCCGCGTCCAGGGCACGCAGCAGCTGACGCAGGGCACGCAGGGCTGCAAAACGCAGGTCATCCAGATGCCGCACCAAGGCGGCACCCGTGATGGCTGCTTGCGAAACCGGATCAGTCCCGACGGACTGCAGGGACGAGCCGTCATCGAAGGGCCGCAGGCCCTGCACCCTGGCTGAGGGCTTCGTGCTCACGAACATGACATCGACTCTCGGAGAATGCATTTTCGGCCACCTCTCCGGTTGCGACAAAACGCCGCAACCAGAGAGATGTTTAAATCACCAAAAAATGCGTTATTCAACACTTACATAAAATTCTACGGCAAAAATCCGATTTTGCATAAAAAGATATCAAATCGACATTTTTACAATCTATCTGCCTCAGAACACAGACAGGCGCGACGCGGTAAAGTTACGAAATTTTATGAATCTGTGAATAATCCAGTCCTGCGTCACGCACGCCACGACGCAGACAGCCCTCCTGAACTCAGCCAGGGCGTGTCATGGACAGAACAGAATTGCGAGAGCTTGGCTCAGGCAGGACGCCCGCGCCGCTGAATGGCCATGAACTTGGCCTGGACGTAGCCCTTGAGCTCCCGGAAGGGAACCGGCTTGCTGTAGAAGATGACGTCGGCCGGCAGGCCGCCGTTCTCGACGATCTCTTCTTCGGTCAGGCCGCTGACCACCACGATGTCGAGATCCTGCAGCTGTGGATCTGCGCGCAGGCGGCGGATCATCTCGAAACCGTCGATACCCGGCATGCGCAGGTCAGTGATCAGGAGATCAGGTGGCACCCGCCCGATCTCCAGCAGGCCATCGATGCCACTGGAGACCATACGGACCTGCAGGGGCAAGCCCCAAGCGGAGAAGGTGTGCTCGTAGAGTTTTTGGAGAATCCGGTCGTCCTCGGCAACCAGCACCTGAAGGACACCGGCAGCCCCACGACTGCCACCGTGAGCGCCTCCCGCCATGGAACGGGCGCGGAACTCCTCGATCGACGAGACGCGGATCCGCCGATGCCCGCCGGCGGTTTTCCAGCCCTCCAGCTGGCCGTTTTCGACCATCTGCTGGACGGTACCCAAAGACAGGCCCAGACGCTGGGCGGCTTCGGAGGTGCTGCAATATTCCTTTTCAGGAGATTCGGGCGTGACGGCCATTTCAGTCGGGCATAAAGAACAAGATACTTATTTGATGTTACCAGCTAAGCCGACGAAATCGCGATACATGAGCGCCGAATCATTCATGACATAAAAATAAATTTGTGTTTCAGAACGAGAAAAAGAAGACAAAAACGCGCTTTTCATGGAAATTCAGACAAAACTTGAAAAGCGCAGCCCCCCAAGACCGCCTGAAACACATTTAGTTACCTTTCTTTCCCACTCCCTCGCGAGATCAAGCAGACACACTTAGCACCTTGATTTTCAGCCACTTTCCCTTGTTGAGCACGTAGCCATCCAGCAACGTGCCCCACAAGGGGGCATCCATTCATTGTCCGACGACTCAGGCCAGGGTCAGGGTCTTGCGCGCTTCGAGGGTGACATCCTTCTCGTCCGCCCACTGCATCACCAACTCCCCGCCCTCCCGGGCAGCGAAGGTGAACTCGATATAGGGGTTCTGGGCGATGCTGATGCCCGGCTCCCACACAAAGATCAGATTCGCGCCCAGGCGGGCCTCGAAGCGGCGCACGATGTTGCGGGGCCGGGGCTTGCCGTCTCCATCGACGCGCAGGCCGCTCTCCATGGCGTGCTCGATCTGGGCCCGGACCCGCACGATCTCCCCTCTGGCGGGCTTGGCGTTGCTCACCCACACCCGCGGTGGTTTGACGGACATGCCGTGCTCCTCTCACATGCCGCAGCCGCTAGCGGCCACAGTGACGTTCTGACGGGCCACCAGCACCCGGCCGTCGCTCATCCGCGCCAGGGCATGCACCGCCTGGGTCTGGCTCAGGCGCAGGCGGGCGGCGGCCTCGGCACTCCCGGTGAAGGGAGTGAACTGGAAGCGGCAGGCCAGGGGCGAGGGGTTCTGCTCGGCCAGCACGATGAGCTCCTTGCAGTAGAGCTGATCGCTGAGGGGCAGTGTCACCGAGACATGCACGGGCACCGCGCTGGGGTTGTCGGCCAGCACCGGCACCTCGAGCTTGAGGCCTGTCTCGAGCGGCTTTGCGCGGCCCACGAAGTCGGCCATCGCCTTCTTGAACTCGGCCGGATTGGGAGCCAGCTGAGGCGGGATCGCCGCCTTGCTCTGGGCCCGGGCGGCGGGCACGACCAGTGCCGTCCCCAGGGCCACCCCACCGGCGACGAAATGACGTCGTTTCATCGTGTGAGTGCGCTCCGTCAAATGGCCAGGAAGTCGCTGAACTTCTCTTTGATCCACACGAAGTCCTCCTTCACCAGATCCTCGGTACGTACATCCACGTCGATCTGGGTCTGATGGACCTTGCCGGAAGCGGCATCCACCTCGTACTCGAACTTCACCGAGATGGCCTCGCGGGGATCGGCATTGACCATCATGTAGCACAGGTTGTCGGGCAGACGGGCCACCACCTCCTTGCCCGAAATCCGCTCCGCGATGTTCTGCGCGACGATCTTGCCGATGTAGTTGGCCACGTGGCCGCTCTTGGGGTAATGCCCGAACTGATCGGAGATGGCGCCCATCAGGTCCCCCACGAAGTACACGCTGTCATCGCTCCTGGCGTGGTAGAGGCGCGGGTGCATGTCGGCCCAGCCGGTGGGCTTGCCATCAGGAGTGGTGCCGATCAGGCCGGCCTGCCACACCATCTCGGCCGCCTGGTGGGGCGGCATCAGGATGGCGTCGTCAAACTTGAACTCGCCGGCGAGGGTCTTGATACGCTTGTTGAAGGGGTCCACCTCCTGCACCCGGGCGTTGGGCACATGGGTGATGATGTCCGGATAGAGCTCGCGGAAGGCGGTCTGGTAGCCCATGCTGATGGGCGCCACCTTGGGCTTCGGGTCGAGGATCAGGATCTTGCCGGGGATCTTGTTCTTCTTGATGTGCCAGGCGATCAGACAGGCCCGTTCGTAAGGCGAAGGCGGACAGCGGTGGGGCGGCGGCGGCAGAGTCATGACCAGGGTGCCCCCCTTGAAGTTCTGCACCTTCTGCTTGAGGGCCAGCATCTCGGCGTTGGGGATATAGGCCGACGGGAAGTGATTGCGGGTGTAGTCGATGGCCTTCTGGTCATTGCCGAACCACGCGTCGTAGGCATTGCGGATCCCCCCGGAGAGGATCAGGAAGTCGTAGTCGATCAGGCCGTGGGCCGTGCGCACCTGCTTCTTGTCACGCTCAAAACCCACCACCTCGGTGATCAATCGGGTATAGCCATAGACATTGGCCGGACGCTGGGCGTCGTGGTGCACGAAGTCGGTGCTCACCACGTCGATCAGCCACTTGTTGCTCATGGGCCCCGACCAGAAGGTGGGATTGCGCTCCAGCAGCACCACATCGGCGTTGGGGATCAGCTCCCGCAGGTAGCGGGCCGCCGTCATGCCGCCCCAGCCCCCACCACAGATCACGATGCGCGGGCGGGCCCCGTCCCGGGGCAGGATGCGGCTGGCCGGGGTGAGGATCGCCGGTGCAGCCTGGGAGAGCAGCGGAGCCGCCACCATGCCGAGGGCCAGGGCCGGGGGCGTCATCAGGAAGTTGCGACGGTTCATGTCATATACCTTTCCGGGAAGGGATCAACGATTCAAGCCCGAGGCCCGCCACGGCCCCGAGAACAATGCCTGTGCAGGCCGGGACGCTGGCCAGGGCCAGCACGGAGAGGCCAGACACACCCTGGCCGATCGAACACCCCACCGCCAGGACACCTCCAAAACCCATCAGGAGGCCGCCAGCCGCAGATGACAGCATCCGCCGGGGAGACTCGAAACCCTCAAGCCGGGCATCTCCCATCAGCCAGGCGGTGACCACCGCGCCCAGCAGGGTGCCCAGCATCATGACGGGGCCCAGGCTCAGCGGCCGCCCTACGGCAAGCTGCAGGTAGAGCAGCGCTTCCGCCACCGGGCCGATGAAACTCAGGGAGGTGGGCGGCGCCGGATCGAAGGGATCCACATCCAGCTGGGCAGTGACCCACCAACCCGCCGCCACCAGGAGGCCGATCACTGCCGCCGCCAGGGCCTCGACCGGCGCCTGGCGTAAAAAGCCACCTCTCAGGGCAAAGACCAGCAGCAGGAGTACGGGCAGGCCGGCAGCCCACAGCCGTGCGGACACAAGGCCCTGGGCCGACAGCAACCCGGGCAACGTGGCGGCCGGGAACTCGAACTGC
>JAFLDU010000206.1 GCA_017309145.1 Zoogloea sp.
ATGATAGTGCACACGCGTGCGTGAAAGTAGGTCATCGTCAGACTAACCCATACAAAACCCCCTGCGCCATGAGGCGACAGGGGGTTTATGTTTTAAAGCGAACAAACACGATCTACCTCTCTGCAACCAAGGACAGATCCACCACCACGCAGGGAATAGGGCCTAGAGCGGAAGCCCCTGCGCCGTCTTCTGCAGGCTCACCAGGAAGGCCCAAGTCCGACTTCTCAAGCGGTTTGTTTGTAAAAGTGCCCGGCAATCCTTCCATCTTCCCCCAGTCGCCATAGCTTGCTATGGGGAGGCTGCCCTGGAACTTGTCAGGTGACTATTTAGCAAATATAATTCGAGGTTCCTGATGCCGCTGTAGCTCAGTCGGTAGAGCAGCGCATTCGTAATGCGAAGGTCACCAGTTCGATTCCGGTCAGCGGCACCATCAAGCTTCAGGTAAAAAGCCAGTCCTCAGGACTGGCTTTTTATTTTGTTGGCTGCTATCAGGGCGCCTGGATTATTTGGCAACAATCTTGATGATTTTGCCGTTAAGGCGCTGCTTGGGTAAATAGCCGCCGGCAAGTTGCTTGCGTCTTTCCTGTTCTCTCCACCAGGCCCGCAGACCCAGAAGGGCGACGGTAATCAGGGTGTAGATCAGGGGTGCTGTTATGTCCTTCTTGACCAGCCACCAGAAATGCAGGCAGCCAAGCAGGCTGATCGGGTAGATGGCGCGATGAAGTGCCTGCCACCGCCGGCCACCCAGTTGCCGGATGGCGAGGGAATTCGAGGTGAAGGCAAGGGGGGCCATGAGCACCAGCGCAGCGAAGCCGACGGTGATGAAGGGGCGTTTGTAGATGTCTCTGACGATCGCGGGCCAATCGAAGAACTGATCGAGCCAGATGTAGGTGGTCAGGTGCATGACCCCATAGGCGAAGGCAAACAGCCCCAGCATCCGCCGGAATCTCAGTATCCAGTGCAGGCCGGAATACTTGCGCAGGGGGGTGATGGCGAGGGTGATCAGCAGGAAGCGCAGCGTCCATTCTCCGCTTGCGCGCGTCAGTGCTTCAATGGGATTGGCGCCGAGTTGATCCAGTTGAAGATCCCTCATTAGCAGCGCGGCTGGACTGAGACACACAGCGAACAACGCGAACTTCAGGCCGTTGATCTGTCGTGAATTAGGCGTCATATCCGAAGCTCAGAAGAAGCGGCGCAGATCCATGCCCGAGTACATCGAGGCGACTTGTTCCCCGTAACCGTTGAACATGAGCGTCTTGCGTTTGCCGAATTCACCGATACGTCTTTCCGTGGCCTGGCTCCAGCGAGGGTGATCAACCTCGGGGTTGACGTTCGAATAGAAGCCGTATTCGGACGGGCCGGCCTTCATCCAAGCGGTGAGGGGTTGCTTTTCGGTGAGGCGGATCGTGACCAGCGATTTAGCTCCTTTGAAGCCGTACTTCCAGGGGACGACCAGTCTTACCGGTGCGCCG
Organism: Zoogloea sp.; assembly: GCA_017309145.1. Lineage (GTDB taxonomy): Bacteria > Pseudomonadota > Gammaproteobacteria > Burkholderiales > Rhodocyclaceae > Zoogloea. The sequence goes on from JAFLDU010000206.1 coordinate 1,473, forward strand.
TTCTGGATTGGCAAGGTGTCGCCGTAGAGTCCGACTGCGAGGATGGTGAGCGGGTGGCGTGCTTCATCGAGGCGAAGACCTTCGTTGTAGGGCCAGTCGAGTACCCCGCGGGTCATGGTCGCCTTGTCGTAGTGGGAGATGAATTCGACATATTTCGCGCTGCCTTGGGGATCCACCTGCTTCAGAAGTGTTGCCAGGGGAATGCCCACCCAGGGAATCACCATCGACCAGCCTTCCACGCAGCGCATCCTGTAGATACGCTCTTCCAGTGGGGCGATCTTCATCAGCTCATCCATGCCGAAGCTGCGAGGCTTGTTGACCAGACCTTCGATGCGTAGGGTCCATGGGCTGGTCTTGAGGCGGTGAGTGTTTTCGGCGGGGTCGGATTTGTCGGTGCCCAACTCATAGAAATTGTTGTAGGTGGTGATGGCCTTCCTGGCTGTAGGCTCCTCCTGGGCGCTGAACGGGTTGCGGGCCAGTGGCCCGAGACCCCCGGCAAGCACGGACCCGGTGGGCGTAGCGGCGGCAAGGGCGAGACTGCCGGCCTGTGCCATGAAACGTCTCCGGCCTTCGTAATGTGCTTGTGGCGTGATCTCCGAGGGGAGGATGTCGGCAGGAGTTCGGATCAGCATGATGAAACCTCGTTGGAGCTGGCAATGTCACTTAGACGGGTCAGGGCAGGAAAACTTACAGTTGGGGAACCCCGCCTGCAAGGAACAGACAGTGCAAGTCGCGGAGGGTTCGCTGCCCAGCGGATGGGCCCTTGCCTGATCGCCTAGCAGCCGGGAAGCCGACTCTGCTAAACTCGACGCCCGTCCGGAGTCCCACTTGTGCCTCCGGTATGGCGGTCTCCTCCCTCAAGACGGAGGGCTCCCGAGTAGTGATCTTCCAATCCTGAAAGCCTGATCTCTGCCTCCCATGCGCATTCTGCTTAGCAACGACGACGGTTATTTTGCTCCTGGTCTGCAGGCCTTGGCCGAAGCGCTTTCCAAGCTGGGGAAGGTGACCGTGGTTGCGCCCGAGCGGGACCGGAGCGGGGCCAGCAACTCGCTGACCCTGGACCGGCCCTTGTCCCTGCGCAAGGCTGCAAGCGGTTTCTACTTCGTGAATGGCACGCCGACCGACTGCGTGCATCTTGCTGTAACCGGCATGCTGGATGAATTGCCGGACATGGTGGTGTCGGGGATCAACCACGGCGCCAACATGGGTGACGATACGATCTATTCCGGTACCGTGGCCGCAGCCACCGAGGGTTTCCTGTTGGGCATCCCTGCCATCGCCATTTCGCTGGTGGCCAAGGGTGCATCGGACTTCTCCGGGGCGGCGCGCATTGCAGGGGAGCTTGTAGAGCGCTTCCAGCAGAATCCGGTCAGGGAGCCGACCCTGCTGAACGTGAATGTGCCGGATCTGCCCTACGAGCAGATCAAGGGCATCCAGGTGACCCGTCTTGGCAAGCGTCACAAGGCGGAGCCGACGATCAAGTCGGTGACCCCGCGCAACGAGACGGTGTATTGGGTCGGGGCGGCTGGCGCTGCGCAGGATGCGGGTGAGGGGACAGACTTTCATGCGGTGGCCAACGGCTACGCGTCGATCACGCCTCTGCAGATGGATCTGACCCATCAGGGGCAGATCCCGGCCGTGCGTACCTGGCTCGGAAAATGAGCAGCGAGGTCTTGCGGACAGCCCTGCAGACCGCCATCCGGGCGCGGACCCGCATGGTGGAGCGGGTTCGCGAGCAGGGGGTGCGCGATGAGAAGGTGCTGGCCGCCATGATGGCCGTACCCCGCCATCTTTTTGTCGAGGAGGCGCTTGCCTCCCGTGCCTATGAGGACACGGCGCTTCCGTTGGGGCTGCAGCAGACGATCTCCCAGCCTTTCGTCGTGGCGCGCATGATCGAGTTGCTCCGGGCCGGCAGGGAGTTGGGCAAGACCCTGGAGGTGGGTACAGGCTGCGGCTACCAGGCTGCCGTGCTGTCCCACGTCGCAACCGAAGTCTATTCCGTTGAGCGCCTCCGGCCGCTGCTGGACCGTGCCCGGAACAACCTGCGTCACCTGCGTTTGCCCAATGTGCGTTTGAAACATGCCGACGGTAGCGTGGGCCTGAGGGAGGCTGCGCCCTACGACACGATCATCGTGGCCGCGGCAGCCCCAAAGATACCGCCTGCCTTGGTTGATCAACTGGGTGAAGGCGGGCGGATGGTGCTCCCAGTCGGGGCCGCCGAACAGGTCTTGGTGCTGATCGAGCGGACCTCCCGTGGAATCCGAGAAACACGCCTAAGCCCGGTGCGCTTCGTACCGTTGCTGCCAGGCACCGAATGATGTACTCAAACGAATGATGTCGTCCCGTTTCACGCTCTGCTGCATCCTCGTTGCCTTGGGGCTGACGGGGTGCGCCACGACCAAGTCGCCCGCTCCGGTTGCGGAGCGGACCCGTCCTGCTCCGTCGCCCACCTCTGACAAGGCCGAGCAGGCCGCTGCCCCGGCCCCGCCCAAGGTGGCCCGGCCGGGGTATTACATCGTCAAGCCGGGTGATACCCTCATCCGTATTGCACTCGACAACGGTCAGAACTACCGGGACATTGCCGCCTGGAGTGGCCTCGAGAATCCGAACCTGATCGAGGTGGGGCAGGAGTTGCGGGTGCGTCCGCCCGAGGCCGGGGCCGTGACCAAGCCTGTGACTTCGTCGTCCGTCGAAGTCAAACCAGTTGCTGGTGCGGGGGCTGTTCCATCGGTACCCGCTGACGGTGTGCGGCGCGAGCCCCTCGGGGGCAGGCTGCCCTATTCGGAGAAGGCCTGGGCCCAGGCCCAGAAGCCGGAGACGCCGGTGGTCGTGGCTCGGGCGGAGCCCAAGCCCGAGGTCAAGGCCGAGCCGGTGCGACCGGAGGTGAAAGCCGAGGTCAAGACCGAGGCCAAACCCGAGCCTAAGCCTGAGGCACGTACCGATGATGCCAAGGCCAACGGCGGCAATGGCACGATCGAATGGGGCTGGCCTGCTTCCGGCAAAATCATCGCCGGTTTCAACGAAACCTCCAGCAAGGGGGTGGATCTGGCGGGCAAGCCGGGGGATGCCGTGCTGGCTGCTGCCGGAGGGCGGGTCGTATATGCGGGCACGGGCCTGCGTGGTTATGGCAAACTCGTCATCGTCAAGCATGACAATAGTTACCTGAGTGCCTATGCCCATAATCAGACCTTGTTGGTCAAGGAAGGGCAGGCGGTGACCAAGGGGCAGAAGATCGCTGAACTGGGTGATACCGACAGTGACCGTCCCAAGCTGCATTTTGAGATCCGTCGGCAAGGCAAGCCGGTGGATCCAGGGAAGTACCTGCCGCCACGCTGACATCAGCCCGCCAAAGGGGGCAAACCCAGAGAGGATTCCATGTACGATCCGGCTGCGCCTGAAGAACTGGAAAACCCTGAACCGGATTTACCCCCGGAGGTCGAGGTATTCCTCGAGGTGCCTGCCGCGTCGCCGGATACCGAGTTCCTGGGTGATGTGACCCAGCTGTACTTGAACGAAATCGGCGCCAACCCGCTGCTGACCGCGGAAGAGGAGCTGAGCTTGTCGCGGCAGGTGCGCCAGGGTAACTTCGAGGCGCGTCAGAAGATGATCGAGCGAAATCTGCGGCTCGTCGTCAATATCGCCAAACACTACCTGAACCGGGGCATTCCGCTGCTCGATCTGGTGGAGGAGGGCAATCTGGGCCTGATCCACGCACTCGAAAAGTTCGACCCCGAGCGTGGCTTCCGTTTCTCGACCTACGCGACCTGGTGGATCCGCCAAAACATCGAGCGCGCCATCATGAACCAGTCGCGTACCATCCGGCTGCCGGTACATGTGGTGAAGGAGCTCAACCAGGTCCTGCGTGCCCAGCGGCAGCTCGAAGCGGCCGGCAACGGCGACACCTCCATCGAGGAGGTCGCCCGGCGGGTTTCCCGCCCGGTGGACGAGGTGCGTGCCATTCTGGCCCTCAATGAGCATACGGCCTCGCTTGACGCGCCGCTGGACATCGACCCGACCCTCTCCATCGGTGAGTCCCTCGCTGACGATGACGCGGAGCCTCCCGACGTGCAGATCCAGGATCTAGAAGTGGAGACCCTGGTGCGGGAGTGGATCAGCCAGTTGAGCGAGAAGCAGCGGATGGTCATCCGGCATCGCTATGGGCTCGACGAATGCGAGGTGCGAACCCTTGAGGAGCTCGCCGAAAGCCTCGCCCTGACCCGCGAACGGGTCCGTCAGATCCAGCTTGAGGCGCTGGGTCAATTGAGGCGGATCATCAAGCGGCGGGGGGTTTCAAAGGATGTCCTGCTATAACATCCTCGTGCTGCGCCGAGTTCTCCGATCAGCCCGCGATTGCAGACCCAAGAAAATCAGATCATGTCCGACGTCATCCGTGTCTACCACAACGCCCGATGTTCCAAGAGCCGCTCTGCCTGTGCCCTTTTGCAGGACAAGGGCGCCGAGGTGCAGATTGTCGAGTACCTCAAGCAGCCGCCGGGCCGAGATGAGCTCGCCGAGATCGTCCGCAAGCTTGGCGTCCCGGTGGCATCCATCGTTCGAAAGGGCGAGGAGGTATACAAGACGAACTATCAGGGGCGTGATCTGACCGAGGATGAGTGGCTGGATGCCCTGGTGAGTCACCCCATCCTGATCGAGCGGCCGATTGCCGTGCGCGGTGCCCGTGCCGTGATCGGTCGGCCACCCGAAAACGTGCTGTCCCTGCTGGACGGAGCCTGATCAGCGCTTGGCGGTCTGGCTGGCCAGTCGGGCTGCCTTGACCGCTTCTCCCAGCTGGAACACGGACATGGCGTAGAAGCTGCTGCGGTTGTAGCGGGTGATCACATAGAAATTCTGGTAGCCCAGCCAGAATTCGCTGTCTCGCCCCGGTGTTTCCAGCTCCACCAGCGCGGCCTTGCCGGTGTGGTGCTCTACTTCGGCGGGAGTCACCCCGCGGCTGCCGAGGGCTGCAGCGTCGAAGGCTGGGGTGATGTCGTTGGCGAGCAGCTCGGACAGGTTGGCGTCCGGCGCAATCCGGGCGCGTCGGGCAACGGGAGCACCGCTTTCCCAGCCGTGCATCTGCATGTACCTCGCGACGCTGCCGATCGCGTCAGCCGGGCTCCCCAGCAGATCGATCTGACCGTTCCCGTCAAAATCCACCGCGTAGTTGCGGACGCTGCTGGGGAGAAATTGCGGCAGGCCCAGGGCGCCGGCATAGGAGCCCTGATAATCCAGCGGATCCCGATGCTGCTCGCGGGCCATCAGCAGCAGCTGTTCCAGTTCGCCCCGGAACAGCGGGGCGCGACGCGGGTAGTCAAAGGCCAGGGTGGCTAGTGCGGAGACGGTCTGGTAGCTGCCGGTGTTGCGCCCATAGATGGTTTCGACACCGATGATGCCGACGATGATCTCCTCCGGTATCCCGTACTTTTCGCTGGCGGCCCGGATGGTGTCCTGGTGTTTCTCCCAGAAGGCCACGCCGGCCTTGATCCTGACGGGCTCGACGAAACGGCCGCGGTAACGCTCCCACGACCGCACCGCAACCGGGTCCTTCGGCGGTGAAATGGCCTTGATCACGGATGGGAGATACTGGGCCCGGCGGAAGATGTAGTTCAGCGCATCCTTGTCGAAACCGTGGCGCTGCTGCATCTCCTCGATGAACTGCTGTGTCTCCGGCCGGTCGGCGTAGCGTTCGGCTGCGTGGCTGATGCCGGTCCCCGCCAGGACGAGCAGCAACGCAGCGAGGGCGTGGAGGCGGGGAAGGCTTGGAGCGGTGGTCATCGGGCGTGAAATTTCTTGATGGAGTTCTGAAAGCGCTGGAGCAGCGCGTCGTCACCGGGAGGTGGGGCGTACCGGAGGCGGGCGTAATCGTTGACGATGGCCTCGACCTGCGGCGCAAGATCCGGGCGAGCCTGGATGATGCGTCGGCCGAAATCAAGCGGGCCTTCCCATGGCAGACGCTCAAGCCCTGCTGCGGCCATGCTCCGGCAGAAGCGCTGCCAAGCCTTGTCGACGGCGTCCTCCACCCTGCGTCGGGGCAAGGCCCAGGCCATCAGGCCGGCCATCACGACCGCACTGGCGGCGGCCATCAGGGCGGTCAGTTCGGCCAGGCCGTTCTTGCCCAGCCCCAGGCTGGACAGCAGTTCCTGCTGGCGCGCCGGATTGTAACCGAGAACCCATTGGTTCCAGCTGTTGTTCAGCGCGTCGACCCGGTCGCGCACCGCCCGCAGCCAGGCCAAGTCGGCACGGGCCAGCAAGGGTACGCCGGAGGCGTCGGGCAAGGCGCCAGCCAGCCCGCCGTCGATGCGGCGCGGGGCGCTGGCCGCGGTGGGGTCGTAGCGGATCCAGCCCCGCCCGGGTAGCCAGACTTCGGCCCACGCGTGGGCGTCGGACTGGCGGATGACCAGGCTGCCGTCGATGGGGTTCAGCTCGCCCCCTTGGTAACCGGTGACGACCCGGGCGGGGACGCCTGCGGCCCTCAGGGTGACCACGAAGGCTGCTGCGAAGTGCTCGCAGAAGCCCTGGCGGGTGTCGAAGAGAAAACTGTCCACATCGTCCTGTCCCAGGGCAGGTGGGTCTAGCGTGTAGGCGAGGTCGCTCTGCTGGAAGTGGGCGATGGCGAGATCCGGGATGGAGGAGGGATCGGCGGCGCGGGCTTTCAGGGCCTCGCCGAGCGCCCGGGTGCGTGGATTGCCGGATGGTGGCAAGGCCAGCGCCAGGCGCAGTTGTAGGAGGGATTCGTTGAGCCCCACCGGGGTCGCAGGGTAGGACACCAGATCCATCCGCTGGCGGGCGGTGACGGGCTCCCGGGCGAGCAGCTGGAAGTCGCCGGTGTAGCGCAGCCAGGGCGCGACCGCCGGGAAGTCCAGGGCAAGCAGCCAGCGCTGGTTGTGCGGCTCGAGGGTCAGCGTGTAGGCGTAAGCCCGGCCCTCGGGCTGGTAGACGGGCATGTCCATGGTCACGGTCCGGATCTGGCGCCACACGCGGCCATCGAAGCGGGTCAGCACCGGCCCCCGCCAATAGCGTTCGGCGGGTGGTGGAGGCACGCCCTCGAAGCGCGCGCGGAAGGCGATCTCGGCAGACTGGCTGACCCGGGCCATGTCTCCGGGAGCCATGCTGTCGGAGAGGCCCGAGCTGCGGTTGTAGGCATCCGCCGGGAGCCCCCACAGAGGGCCCTGGACGCGGGGGAAGAGCACGAACAGGACCAGCATCAGGGGGACACCCTGAAGCACCAGCAGGGCGGCCTGGCGGAGCCGCGGACGGACTTCGAGGGCGGCTCCCTGCAAGGCCATCAGCGCCGCGATCGACGCGATGCTCCCGCTCAGGGCGAGAATGGCGATGAGCATGTCCTGGCGATATAGAAACTGGCCGAGCTGCATGAAGAAGCTGAGCAGGACGACCGCCCGTCCGTCGCGGACGCGGTCGGTCTCCAGCAGCTTGAGGCTCATCAGGCCGGCCAGCAGGGCGATGCCCGGCTCCTTGCCGAAGACCTGCTTGAACTCCAGCGCAACAAAGCCGATCAGCACCGCTGCCAGGATGAGCAGCATCCAGCGACCTGGCATGGTGCCCCTGCC
>JAFLDU010000207.1 GCA_017309145.1 Zoogloea sp.
CACCCCGATACCGCTGTCCGTCACCTCGGCCTTGAGGCACAGGCTGTCGGCATCCCGGGCCACCACCGATACGCGCAGTGCCACCGTACCCGACTCGGTGAACTTGACCGCATTGCTGGCCAGGTTCAGCAAGGCCTGGGTGAGCCGCGTGGCATCGCCCTTGAGCATGTGGAGCAGGCTGTCGCACGCCACCTGGAGCTGCAGGCCCTTGGCCTGGGCCCGGTCCTGGATCATGGTCGCCACGTTACCGACCAGGGTCTCGAGAGCAAACTCTTCTTCCTCGAGGATGAACTTGTCGGCCTCGATCTTGGAGAGGTCGAGGATGTCGTTGATCACCGCCAGCAGGTGCTCGGCCGCCGTGTCGATCTTGGCCAGCTTGTCGGCCTGGTGGGGGCTGACGCCGTCCCGCTTCATGATGCGCGCCATGCCCAGCACCGCGTTGAGCGGCGTGCGGATCTCGTGGCTCATGTTGGCCAGGAAGGCACTCTTGGCCCGGTTGGCGCTCTCGGCCGCCTCCTTGGCCAGGGCCAGCTCGCGGGTGCGCTCCTCGACCAGGCTCTCCAAGTGCAGCCGGTGGCGGATCAGCTCCGCCTCATTGCGCTTCTGCTCGGTGATGTCCTGCTTGATGCCGAGGTAGTGGGACACGCTGCCGTCGGCACGACGCACCGGCGAGATGATGGCCGACTCCACGTAGATCTCGCCGTTCTTGCGCCGGTTGCTGAGCTCACCCCGCCAGATGCGCCCTTCGGAGAGGGTGGCCCACATCTCGCTGAACACCTCGGGCGAGGTTTCACCGGACTGCATGATGCGTGGATTCCGGCCCAGTACCTCCTCCGCCGCATACCCCGAGGCCTCCTCGAAGGCCTTGTTCACGTAGAGGATGCGTGCGTCGAGGTCGGTGAGCACGATGCTGCCGGGGCTTTGCTCGACCGCGGTGGTGAGGGTCCGCAGTTGCTCCTCGGCCCGCTTGCGCTCGCTGATGTCGGTGGAGATTCCGCACAGGGCATACACGCTGCCATCATCACGGCGCAGGGGGATCTTGACCGACAGGTAGCTGCGGACCATGCCCGTATGCCGGTCAATGTTGGTCTCCTCGACTTCGATCCCCTCGCCGTCGTCGATGATCCTCGCGTCGTTGGCGCGCAGCCTCGACACCGTCTCATCGTCGAAAAAATCCGCGTCGGTGCGCCCGATCAACGCCTCGTGATTGCTGCCGAACAGTGCCTGCACGGCACGGTTGGCGTAGAGGTAGCGGTACTCCCGATCCTTGATGTAGATGCAGGCGCCGACGTTCTCGAGAATGGTCTCGAGCATCTCGTCGCTCTGCCGGCGCTGCAATTCGGACAGCCGCAGCGGGGTGACATCGAGCACGATGCCGATGTAGCTCACCGTCCGGCCTGTGTCGTCCTGGACCGGCTGACTTCGGCACATCAGCCAGCGGAGCGGCATCTGCGCTGGCAGGTCAACCCGCCATTCCGCCTCGAAGGCCTCGCCGCGGGCGCTTGCGGTGGCGACGATGCGCTCCACCCGGTCACGGTCATCAGGATGGATGACCGAGGTCCAGGCATCGTAGGACGGGGTGCAGGACTGGTAGGGCAGACCGTAGAGGTCCCAGATCTCGTCCGACCAGTAATTGTTGTTGGTCTCCAGGAACCACTCCCAGGACCCCGCCCTCGCGGCGTCCAGAGTCAGTCGCAGACGCCGCTCGCTGGAGCGCAGCAGCGCTTCGGCGAGGCTGCGCTCGGTGACGTCGGACACCGTGGCCAGCAACTGGCCGGCGCCCTCGGCACCGAGGCTGCTGAGGCTGATCTCCACTGCGATCTCATCGCCGTTCTTGCGCCATCCGCTCAGGTGGCGCTTGGCCGCCCGGGCCGGGTTCAACGCAGGGTCTTCCTGCAGGCGGGCCGGCTCGGGCAGCATCAAGGTCTTCAGTGCATCGGGAATCAGCACATCCACCCCGACCCCGACGAGCTCACCCGGGGCATAGCCGAACATGCGTTCGAGGGCCGGATTGACCAGAACCATGACTCCGTGAGGCGCCAGCACCACCAAGCCCTCGACGCTCGAATCCCACACCCGCCGGAAACGCGCCTCGCTGTCGGCCTTGGCCTCCTCGGCCCGGTGCAGGTCGGAGACGTCGGTGAAGGTCAGTACAGCGCCCGCCGTCTCGTTGAGTTCGTTAAGGTAGGGGTCGATCTGCATCAGGTAGTGGAAGCCCCGCTGATGCACGTGCTCGACGAGGGACGCGCCCTCGGTGACCACCTTGCCCACCCACTGGCGCAGATGGGGAAGGTCCAGGTGACAGGGCACACCGTACAGAAACTGGCCGATGTCGTTGGGCAGCAGGCCGAAGACCCGCCCGGCCAGCGCATTGAAGCGGGTCACCCGGCCATCCCGGTCCACCACCACCAGGCTGGTACGGATGGAATTCTGGATATTGCCGAGGATGGCGTTGAGCTGGGCGTACTCCAGCGTGCTGATCCTCAACTCGTCGTTGAGGGTGGTGAGCTCCTCGTTGGAGGCCTGCAGTTCTTCGTTGGACGACTGCAGCTCCTCGCTGGACGACTGGATCTCCTCGTTGAGGGACTGCAGCTCTTCGTTGGACCGCTCGAGCTCCTCGATGACCGCCTGCAGGTGCTCCCGGGTATCGGCCAGCTCCTGGCGCAGGCGCGCGATTTCGTCCGCCGCCACAGCCGGCGGCATCCCGGCGATGCCTTCACCGGCAGGCAGGTCCGCCTGGACCGGGGTCTCCTCGAAGGAGATCAGGGTCCCCCCCTCCGACTCGTCCGGCCCGGAGACACTGCGCAGCATCAGGCGCACGCGCAGCACCCGGCCATCGAAACGCACCAGGGTCTCGCCGCCATGCAGGGCCTGGGCCTTTTCAAGGCGCATGCGGTAGCACAAAGCCTTGAGCTCACCCCGCAGCTCCGGGATGCACAAGGCGAACACGGAAAAGTCGGCACGCTCGGCTGGCAGCTCGAAGTAACGCCGGCTGGCCCCGAAGAAATGCAGGGGGGCAAAGCCGGCATCCACCAGCACACCAGGTGGCCCATAGGCCTCGAGCATCATCTCCCGGCAGCGTCCCACCAGGGCCTGCGAGCGCTCGGCCCCCCCAGGCTCGGGCAAAGCCGGACGCACCAGCCGGTCGAGAGGGCCCGCCATACGCACGCTGCGGTGAGGGTGCCGCGTTGCAATGGACCTGCGCCTGTAGAGCTTGACGGCCGGGTCGATGGCTTCGAAGAGCCCCGCGGCATTGCCCGCCGATTCGGACTGCCCGAGCAGGAGCAGGCCGGACGGGTTGAGGGCGAAGTGGAAGGTACGGATCAGCTCGGCCTGCTGCTGCGCCTTGAAATAGATCAGGACGTTGCGACAGCTCACCAGATCCATGCGGATGAAAGGCGGGTCGCTGGTGAGGTCGTGCACGGAGAACACGCACATTTCCCTGAGCACCTTGCTCACTCGCCACCCGCCCGCGTCAGCGCGGAACCAGCGGGACAGGCGCTCCCTCTCCAGGCCCGCCATGTCACCCGCCGCATACAGGCCGGCCCGGGCCGACTCGAGGGCCTCCTGATCGATGTCCGATGCGAAGACTCGCAGCTCCCGGCTGCCCAGCCGGTCGCCCAGGACCTCGGCCACCAGAATGGCGATCGAGTAGGCCTCCTCGCCCGTCGCACAGGCCGGCACCCAGATCCGCAGGGGTTCGCCTTCGGGCTTGCTCAGCAGCAGGGTACGCAGGGCATCGGCCAGCGCCTCGAAGGCCTCTCCATCCCTGAAAAAAGACGAGACGGAGATCATGAAGCAGTGCTGCAGCAAGCCCAGCTCCTCGGGATGCGCCTGCACGTGGGTCAGGTAATCCACCAACCGCTCATGGCCAAGGCTGCGGCTGCGGCGCAAGGTCTGGCGGCGCAGGGTGTTCTCCTTGTAACGCGCCAGGTCCACCCCGGTCTCGCTCGACACCAGCGCCAGCAGGGCATGCAGGGCGGCCGACTCCTCGGCCTCGCGCGTGGCGAGAAAGGTCTGCAGACGGGCATCGAGGTTGTTGAGCCAATCCGCACACCACGCCAGATCGCCCTCGGTGGCCATGCCCAGCAGCATGCCACCCGCCGCACGCAGCGCAGCGGCACCCTCTCCGGGCATGTCGGGGCGGGGCAGGACCGCCACCGCAGCGGCCCCGCGCAGGCTGACCAGGGACTCGAGCAGGCGGTCGACCGCCGGGCGCCCCACTTCTTCCACCCCCCTCTGGAAGACCTTCACGCCTTCCGCATCGACAATCATCTGATGCCCGGGCGGGCACAAGTGAACGCTGTCGGCCGCCACCGGCCGATCATCGCTCCCCTGGATGACATCCAGCGCACAGGCGGCAAGGGCCTCTGCCGGCAAGGGGTCGGCCAGGATGCAGGCGATGCGGCCCTGCCGGCGCAGGCGCGACAGCAGCTGAGCCACCAGGCCCGGCGTCTCCGCAAAACCGCCGATGATCACGAGGTGCGGAAGACGCTTGTCGCCCTTCTCCGGGGCCGGATTGTCTGTGACTCCCGTCATGGGCAAGGAAGGACACCGGGGTATTCAATGAGTAGCCAGATGGTATGCCGAAGCCCGCCGCTTGACCATGGAAATACGCCTCCCGAGGTGCCTGCTTACCCCCGGAGAGGTAAGCCCTTGCGAAACGCTCCGGGACGTTCCATGATGGAACATCCACCTACCCGGAGAGGCTTCCATGATTCGCAAGATTTCCCTCCTGCTCGCCCTTGCCCTCGGCTTTGCAGCCGGCGCCCAGGCCTGCGGTGAAAACGCCAAGCACTCCAAGCCGGACATGAGCAAGCCGGCCGCCCCGAAGACGGGCACCTGACTGACCAACAAGAACACCAGAGGCGCGCAAGCGCCCTTTTTTTGGATCACCCTGCCTACACACTTACTAGAGGAGACAACCATGCCCAACCGCACCCTTCGAGAGATCGTCGAGGGCCAGACCGTCATCTCGGCCCTGGCGGATACAAGCGTCCGGGCCGCGGCGATTGCCATGGCCAACAGCAAGGTCGGCGCCATCGTCGTCGTAGACGACAAAGGGCAGCTGGCCGGTCTGTTCACAGAGCGCGATGTGCTGAACCGGGTCGTCGCCAAGGGGCTGGATCCGGACAAGACGCCCCTGTCGGCGGTCATGACCAGCCAACTGCAGGTCGCCGCGCCGGACAAGCCCCTGTCCCATGCGCTGCACATGATGTTCGAAGGTGGCTTCCGTCATGTGCCGGTGGTGGAAAACGGTCGGCCGATCGGCATGGTGTCCGCCCGCAATGCCCTTGGCCTGGAAATCTGCCAGTTCGAGAAGGAACTCGTCGAACGCGATCACATCGCAGAGATCCTGTAAGCCCGGGCAACACCCATCCCTCGGTGACACAAAAGCCCCGCGAGGGGCTTTTGTGTCTTGAGCCTCCCCGCGGCGGGCGGCACAAACCGCCAGAAGCACGTCGAAATCGCCTAAAATCGCGTTTTCTCCTCTGCAGACCCCCAATCCCATGTTTTCCGGAATCGTCGCCGCCACCGGCCGTATCCTGAACATCGCGCCGCTCGAAGAAGGCGTCCGCCTCACGGTCGATGTCGGCACCCTTGAACTCGATGATGTGCAGCTCGGCGACAGCATCGCCAACAACGGCGTCTGCCTCACGGTGATCGCCCTGGAAGGCAACACCGTCCAGTTCGACGTGTCCCGCGAAACCCTCAACTGCACCGTGGGCCTGTCCGAGCCCGGCGAGGTGAACCTCGAGAAGGCCCTTCGTCTGGCCGACCGCCTCGGTGGTCATCTGGTGACCGGCCACGTGGACGGCATCGGCGAGGTGGTCCGCTTCGACCCCATCGGCGAGAGCCATGAGCTGGTCATCCGCGCCCCGGCCGAGCTGGCCGGCTATATCGCCCGCAAGGGCTCGGTCACCATAGACGGCGTCAGCCTCACCGTGAACCGGGTCGAAGGCCGCGAATTCTCGATCAACCTGATCCCCCACACCGTGCAGGTCACCACCCTCAAGCGCCTGGCTGCCGGCAGCCGGGTCAACCTCGAAATCGACCTGATCGCCCGCTACGTTGAGCGTATGCAGGCCTGGCGCAACGTCGAACAGGGAACCCCCGCATGAGCGCACTTGCCCCCATCCAGGACATCATCGCCGACATCAAGGCCGGCCGCATGGTCATCCTCGTCGACGAAGAAGACCGTGAGAACGAAGGCGACATCGTCATCGCCGCTGAATACATCACGCCCGAGGCCATCAACTTCATGGCCAAGCACGCCCGCGGCCTGATCTGCCTGACCCTCACCGAAGAACGCTGCCGTCAGCTGGGCATCAACCACATGGCGCGCGACAACCGCAGCCAGTTCAGCACCGCCTTCACGGTTTCCATCGAGGCGGCCGAGGGCGTCACCACCGGCATCTCCGCCGCCGACCGGGCCCGTACCGTGCAGGCTGCGGTGGCCCGCCATGCCAAGGCCACCGACATCGTCCAGCCGGGGCACATCTTCCCGATCATGGCCAAGCCGGGTGGCGTGCTGATCCGCGCCGGCCACACCGAGGCCGGCTGCGACCTGGCCGGCATCGCCGGGCTCGAGCCTGCATCGGTGATCTGCGAGATCATGAACGACGACGGGACCATGGCGCGCCTGCCCGAGCTGATCGAGTTCGCCAAGGCCCATGGACTCAAGATCGGCGCCATCCGTGACCTGATCGAATACCGGGCGCGCACCGAGAAGCTGGTCGAGAAGGTCAGCGAGAAGACCGTGGAAACCGCCCATGGCCCGTTCCGTCTGTCCGCCTTCGAAGACAAGACCTCCGGCGACGTCCATCTGGCCATGGTGTATGGCAACATCGACCCCGAGGTCGAGACCCTGGTCCGTGTGCACGAGCCCGTCTCGGTCCTCGATTTCCTGGACCCGGCCAGCGGCCGCCACAGCTTCCCCGTTGATACCGCCCTCAAGCGCATTGTCAGCCACGGCCACGGCGTGATGGTCCTGCTCTACCGCCCGCAGACCGGCCAGGAGCTGCTTGCCCAGCTGTCCGGCGACCCAGCGGCCAACCGCCCGGCCCAGAAATGGGACCCCCGCCTGTTCGGCATCGGCGCCCAGATCCTGGCCGAGCTCAAGGTCGGCAAGATGCAGCTGCTGGCCAGCCCCCGCAAGATTCCCAGCATGGCCGGCTTTGGCCTGACCGTCACCGGCCACGCGGCCCCCGGCGCCTGAGTCCGCCCCACAACAGGATTTACCATGCCCCGTTACGACAACATCCCTGAAATCGCCCCCAGCCTCGACGGCAAGGGCCTGCGCGTCGGCATCGTCATGTGCCGTTTCAACATCGACGTCTGCGAGGGCCTGCTGTCCTCCTGCACCGCCGAGCTGCAACGCCTCGGGGTTGCCGCCGCCGACATCACCATCGCCACCGTGCCCGGCGCCCTGGAGGCGCCGCTGACCCTGCAGGTGATGGCCCGCAGCGGCCGCTTCGACGCCCTGGTGGCCCTCGGCGCGGTGATCCGTGGCGAGACCTACCACTTCGAACTGGTCTCCAACGAGCAGGGTGCAGGCATCACCCGCGTCACCCTCGACACCGGCGTGCCCATCGCCAACGGTATCCTCACCACCGAGGACGACGACCAGGCGCTGGCCCGCATGCAGGTCAAGGGTGCCGACTGCGCCCAGGCCGCCGTCGAGATGGCCCGTCTGCTGAAGGCACTGGCATGAGCAACGCCATCAAGTCACCCCGCCGCCGCGCCCGCGAATTCGCCCTGCAGGGCGTGTACCAGTGGCTGCTGAGCCAGGCCCAGCTCACCGCCATCGAGAGCCAGATGGCCGATGTGAGCGGTTTCGACAAATGCGACCGGGACCTCTTCCTCGGCCTGCTGCGCGGCACCATCTCCAATGCGCCCGAGCTGCAGGTGGGCTTCGCCCCCTACATCGAACGCCCGCTCAACGAGCTGTCGCCGATCGAGCGGGGCATCCTGCTGATCTCCACCTTCGAGCTGATCCACCGCCCCGAGACCCCCTACCGGGTCATCATCAACGAGGCCATCGAACTGGCCAAGGGCTACGGCGGCACCGATGGCCACAAGTTCGTGAACGGCGTGCTCGACAAGCTGGCCGCCCGCGTCCGCACCGACGAAGTCGAGGCCAACGCGCAGCAGCGCCGCGCCGCCCGCAACGGCAACCCGGGCTGAGCCCGGCGCGCCGACGACGGTCATCCGCATCGACACGATGCCTTCCGAGTTCGCCCTGATCCGTCGCCACTTCACCCGCCCGGCCCGTCACACGGACCTGGCGGTGGGGGACGACGCCGCGCTGATCCGCCCGGCGCCCGGCATGCAGCTGGCCATCTCCACCGACATGCTGGTGGCCGGCACCCATTTCTTTGCCGACACCGACCCGGAAGGGCTGGGCTGGAAGACGCTGGCCGTCAACGTCTCGGACATCGCCGCGATGGGAGCCCAACCCCGCTGGGTTGTGCTGGCAGCCAGCCTGCCGGCCGCCGACGAAGCCTGGATCGAGGCCTTCGCGCGGGGTTTCTTCGCCTGCTGCGAGGCCTTCGGGATCGACGCCATCGGCGGCGACACCACCCGCGGCCCCCTCAACCTGTGCCCCACCATCTTCGGCGAGGTGCCCATCGGGCAAGCCATCACCCGCAGCGGCGCCCGTCTGGATGATGATCTGTGGGTGTCCGGCACCCCCGGTCGGGCGGCCCTCGGCCTGGCCCACCTGCAGGGCCGGACGACCCTCGCCGCCCCCCATCTGGACGACTGCCTGGCCGCCCTGCACCGCCCCCAGCCCCGGGTCGCCCTCGGGCTGGCCCTGCGGGGCATCGCCAGCGCCATGCTCGACGTGTCCGACGGTTTGCTCGGCGACCTCGACCACATCCTCGAGCTGTCCGGCGTGGGCGCCGAGATCGATCACGCCGCCCTCCCCCTCGCCCCCCTGATTGCCGCCTGCGGCGATGCCGGCCTCGCCCTGCAGGCTTGCACCGCCGGTGGCGACG
>JAFLDU010000208.1 GCA_017309145.1 Zoogloea sp.
CACGGTTCGGTTCAGGCAAATACGCAGTTGTTGAAGCTGATGAATATGACAGGTCATTCCTTGCATTAAGGCCTGATATAGGCTGGAGCTCTTCTTCGGGAACCACCATGTTGCCCGCCAGCTTGACGTCGGACACGGTGTACTTCTCGCCCTCGGTGATGCTGAGGGTGATGTAGATATCCTTCTTGTCGGGGGTGATCGACACCTGCGTGGAGTCGATATTGAAGTCGAGGTAACCCCGGTTCAGGTAATAGGTACGCAGCGCTTCGATATCGCCCGACAACTTCTGCTTGGAGTACTGGTCGCTCTTCGAGTACCAGGTCATCAGGCCCGGGGTGGTCAGCGAGAAGAGGTCGAGCAACTCCTTCTCCTTGAACACCTTGTTGCCGATGATGCTGATCTGGCGGATCTTGGCGGCCTCACCTTCAACCACGTTGAAGTTGACACCGACACGGTTGCGCTCGAGCGGCGTCACCGTGGTGGTGATTTGCACACCATAAAGACCTTTGGAGAGGTACTGGCGCTTGAGCTCCTGCTCCGCACGTTCGAGCACGGCACGGTCGAAGATCCGGGACTCGGCCAGGCCGACTTCCTTGAGGCCCTTCTTGAGTGCTTCCTTGTCGAATTCCTTGATGCCCACGAAGTCGACCTGGGAGATCGCCGGGCGCTCGTCGAGGACGACCACGATCACGTCCTTGTCGACCTCGACACGGACGTCCTTGAAGAATCCGGTCGCAAAGAGGGCCTTGATCGCCTGCGCCGCCTTGTCATCCGTGAACCGCTCCCCCACCTTCACGGGCAGGTAGCTGAACACGGTACCGGCTTCGGTACGCTGGATCCCCTCGATGCGGATATCTTTGACAATGAACGGCTCGAAGGCCAGAGCGGGGGATGCCACGAAAAGCGCAGCGATCACCCCGGGAAGAAGCTTGGATTTCATCCGATTTCAGCTTGCAACAAGGCGGTTGATGTCGTTGTAGAAGGCGAATGCCATTAGCGCCGCCAGCAGGACCATGCCGATCTGCTGGCCGATCTCCATAACCCGCTCGGAAACCGGGCCGCCCTTGATGATCTCGATCACATAATACAGCAAGTGCCCACCATCAAGCACAGGGACCGGGAGCAGATTGAGGACACCCAGGCTGATACTGATGAGCGCCAGGAACTTGATGTAATGAGACCAGCCCATGCGGGCAGACTGCCCGGCAAAATCGGCGATTGTGACGGGACCGCTCAGGTTTTTGACCGAAACTTCGCCGATGATCATGCGCCCCATGACGGACAGGCTGAGGGCACTGGTATCCCAGGTCTGGCGCAATCCCTTGCCCAATGCATCGAGGCTGTCGTAACGAACGGTCACAAACATCAGATCGCGACGGATGTCGGCATCGGCCACGGCGACACCGATGCGGCCGATGCTGCGCCCCCCCTCCTCCACCGCACTGGGGACAATCTGGACGGTCAAGGATTCACTTCCCCGCTGCGCCTCCAGTTCAAGCGGACGCCCCGGCGCCTCACGGACAGCGGCGACCAGATCGGACCAGTCATCCACCTCGACCTCACCGACCCGCAACACCTTGTCGCCGGCACGCAGCCCTGCAAGCTCGGCAGCACCGCCTGGAACGAGGCGCCCCAGCACCGCGGGCACCCGGGGCCGGTAGAGCGTCAGCCCCACCTGATGAGCGACATCCTTTTCGCCCTGATCCACCACGGTGGACGCCAGGTCGAGTCGCCGCAGGGCGATGTTGCCCGCCGCGTCGACCGTCTCCACTTCCACCACCTGCTTCTCCAGCGCCTGATTGAGCAAGACCCAGCGGAAGTCCTGCCAGGTGTCCACGCTCTGACCCGCCACCTTGCGCACCAGCTCTCCCGGCGCAAACCCTGCATGCTCAGCCAGGCTGCCCACCTCCGGCGGCCCCAGGCGCGGCCGCAACTCTTCGACCCCGCCCGTGTAGAGCCCCCAGTAGAGGGCAATGGCGAGCAAGAAATTGGCGATGGGGCCCGCCGCCACGATGGCGATGCGACGCCACACGCTCTGCCGGTTGAAGGCGCGATGCAGCTCGAAGGCCTCAACTGGCGCTTCGCGCTCGTCGAGCATCTTCACGTAGCCGCCCAAGGGGAAGGCCGACAAGACCCATTCCGTCTGATCGGCCCCGGCCCGCCGTACCAGCAAGGGCTTGCCGAAACCGAGAGAGAAGCGGAGCACCTTCACCCCACACAGGCGCGCGACCGCATAGTGGCCGAATTCATGGACGACAATCAGGATGCCGAGCGCCAGCAGGAAAGGTAGTACGTAGTCGAGCAGCCCCATGCCGGTCACGACAGGAATCCGCGGACAAAGCCCCCGGCCAGCTCACGCGCGCGCCGGTCAGCCTCGAAGACGACCTCGAGACTGTCAGCCGGCGCGGCGGGAACCGCATCCAGGGTACGTGCGATGACGTCGGCGATGCGATCGAAGCGCAAACCGCCATCAAGGAAACTGGCCACCGCCACTTCGTTGGAGGCATTGAGCACCGCTGGCGCAACGCCGCCTTCACGCAATGCACGATATGCGTGCGCGAGGCACGGGAAACGCTCGAAGTCGGGGCGTTCAAAATCCAGCCTGGCAATCTCGAACAGGTCGAGGGGCCGCACCCCTGCATCAACACGCTCCGGGTAGGCCATCGCATGCGCGATGGGCGTGCGCATGTCGGGATTGCCCAGCTGGGCAATCACCGAGCCGTCGGCATACGACACCATGGAATGAATGACGCTCTGGGGATGGATCACCACCTCGATGCGCTCGGCTTCGGCACCGAAGAGCCAGTGGGCTTCGATGACCTCGAGCCCCTTGTTCATCATGGTCGCCGAGTCCACCGAGATCTTGCGCCCCATGACCCAATTGGGGTGGGCGCAGGCCATGTCCGGCGTGACATCCCGCAGCTCTTCCACAGGCTTGCGGCGGAAGGGGCCGCCTGAGGCGGTGAGCAGCACCCGGGTCACGCCGCTGCCTTGCAGGCCGCGCTCAAACCCGGCAGGCAGGGCCTGGAAGATCGCATTGTGCTCACTGTCGATGGGGAGCAGCGTGGCCCCATGGACCGCCACTTCATGCATGAACAGCGCCCCCGACATCACCAGGGCCTCCTTGTTGGCCAGCAGGATGCGCTTGCCGGCACGCGCAGCAGCGAGCGCCGGCACCAATCCAGCCGCACCGACGATGGCAGCCATGACCAACTCCGCCTCCGGTGCAGCAGCCACCCGGGCCAGCGCGTCAGGCCCCACCAACACCTCGGTGGGGCAGCCGGCCTCGCGCAGCAGGCTGGCCAGCCGGCTGGCGTCCTCGGCCCGATCGAGGACCGCATACGCCGGGCGATGGACCAGGCACTGCGCCAGCAGCTTGTCCACCTGACGATGCGCCGTGAGGGCAAACACGCCAAAACGCTCCGGATGGCGTGCCACCACATCCAGCGTACTGACACCGATCGAACCCGTGGCACCGAGTACGGTTATGAATTTCTTACGTTGTTCCATGACTTCAGCGGGCCATCCAGAGCAGCAACAGCCCGGCGACAGGAAGTGTCGACGTCAGGCTGTCGATGCGGTCGAGCACGCCACCATGACCAGGCAGCAGGGAGCCGCTGTCCTTCACGCCAGCCTGCCGTTTGACCAGGGATTCAAAAAGATCGCCGATGATGCTCAGCGCAGTGAAAGCAACCAACGCCGGCACCAGAACCAGCTGGGACACAGCAGCCCCGACCTGCCCGACCGACGCGACCACCACCAAGCCATATATCACCACGCCGGCCACCGCTCCGTACGCACCCTCCCAGCTCTTGCCAGGGCTGATCCCGGGCGCCAGCTTGCGGCGACCGAAAGCACGCCCGGTGAAGTAGGCCGCGATATCGGCCACCCAGACCGCCGCCATCACCCCCAGCAACAGCCAGGGACTGAGCAGGCGCAGGTGGGCGATGGCCAGGGCCGGCGGCAACAGCAACACCAGACCGACCAGCGCCCCCGCAGCCGGGCTGGGCAGGCGCCATTTGGCACGCAACCACAGGGGTACGCAGAGAATCCAGAACGCGGCACTCAGCGCATAGACCGGCACCAGGCCGAAGGGCGCGACCGTATCCGGGCGGTGAAGGCCAGCCACACCTCCTGCGGCAAAGCACAAGGCACCCACCAGCAAGGCATAGATCTTCCGGGAAACGGGAGAGAAGCCGGCCATGGTGGCCCACTCCGCCGAGCCGATGGCGCAGATGAGGGAAGCGAACGCCAGCCACGCCGGCGCCGGCAGCAGGAACAAAGCCGCCAGCAATCCCGCAAGCAGAAACAGCGCGGTGATGACCCGCGCTTTAAGCATGATCGGGCGTGGCGGAGCCGGCGTCACCACCGACGACTTGCTCGCTGGTCCGCCCGAAGCGGCGCTCACGCGACTGGTAGGACGCGATGGCCTCATCGAGGGCGGCTTCGCCGAACTCGGGCCACAGCTTGTCGGTGAAATACAGCTCGGAATAGGCAAGCTGCCACAGCATGAAGTTGCTGATCCGCTGCTCGCCGCCGGTCCGGATGAAGAGGTCGGGCTCGGGACTGAAGCTGAGGGCCAGATGGGGCGCCAGCTCTTCCTCGGAGTACTCACCGTCCTTGGGCGCGATCGCCGTCATCTTGCGGACCGCCTGCAGGATGTCCCACCTGCCGCCATAGTTAGCGCAGATGGTGAGATTCATCTTGGTATTGCCTTCGGTCAGCGCCTCGCCCTCCCGGATCAGGGAGACCAGCGCCGTATCGAAGGGCTCAAGGTCGCCCACCACACGCAAACGGATGTTGTTGCGATGGATCCGCTCGATCTCCGCCTTCAGCGACTTGACGAACAGTTGCATCAGGAACGAGACCTCATCCTTGGGACGACGCCAGTTCTCGGAACTGAAGGCAAACACGGTGAGGTACTCGACACCACGGTCGAGGGAGGTCCGGATGACCTCGCGCAGGGAATCGACGCCCTTTGCATGGCCAGCAACGCGCGGCATCAGGCGCTTGCGCGCCCAACGTCCGTTGCCGTCCATGATGATGGCGATGTGCCGCGGCACTTTGGCAGCCTCGGGGACCCCCCGGGTCGAGCTTAGAAACGGCAATCGCACCATGTCGTATCCGCCTGGAATGAAAAAACCGGTGGAGGAGATGTCGACCTGGCGGTCAGATCTGCATCAGCTCTTGTTCTTTCTGGGCCAGCAGCTTGTCGATCTCGACAATCGCCTTGTCAGTCAGCTTTTGAACCTCATCCTCGGTACGACGCTCTTCGTCCTCGGAGATGGTCTTGGCCTTCAACGCATCCTTCAGGGACGCGTTGGCGTCGCGCCGCAGGTTACGGATCGCCACTTTGGCACCCTCGCCTTCCTGCTTCACGACCTTGATCAGTTCTTTCCGGCGCTCTTCGGTCAGGGGAGGCATCGGCACGCGGATGATCTCACCCTGAGCAGCCGGATTCAAACCCAGATCCGAGTCACGGATGGCCTTCTCGACCTTGCCGACCATGGGCTTCTCCCACGGCTGCACGCCAATCGTGCGCGCATCAATCAGCGTGATATTGGCAACCTGATTGATCGGCACAGGGTTGCCATAGTACTCGACCATGACATGATCGAGAACGCCCACGTGGGCCCGGCCGGTCCGCACCTTGGCGAGATCCAGCTTCAGCGCCTCGATGGACTTCTGCATCTTGTGTTCAGTAGTTTTCTTGAGCTCGGGAATCATTGCGTCATCCTCAGCAATAGACCAGCGTACCTTCATCCTCACCCATCACGACGCGCTTGAGGGCGCCGCTCTTGAATAGGCTGAAGACATTGATGGGCAGGCGCTGGTCGCGACACAAGGCAAAGGCCGTCGCATCCATCACCGCGAGATTGCGGGTGATTGCCTCGTCGAAGGAAATCCGGTTGAAACGGGTGGCGGCAGGGTCCTTCTTGGGGTCGGCCGTGTAGATACCATCCACCTTGGTGGCCTTCAACACGATATCCGCACCGATCTCGGACCCGCGCAGCGCGGCGGCGGTGTCGGTCGTGAAGAAGGGGTTGCCGGTACCTGCACCAAAAATGACCACACGCCCTTCTTCGAGGTAGCGAATGGCCTTGCCCCTGATGTAGGGCTCAACCACCTGATCGATGCGCAGCGCCGACTGCACGCGCGCATTGACCCCCGCGGCGCGGAAGGCGTCCGCGAGGGCCATTGCATTCATCACGGTGGCCAGCATCCCCATGTAGTCGGCAGTAGCACGATCCATACCGGTCGCAGCCCCTGCCATACCACGGAAGATGTTGCCGCCGCCTATGACGATCCCGACCTCCACACCGATGCGGGTCACTTCGACGACGTCGGCCACGATACCGGCCACGACATCGCGGTTGATACCGTAGGCGTCGTCGCCCATCAGGGCTTCGCCGGAGAGCTTGAGAAGGATGCGTTTATAGGCGGGCTGGCTCATCGTTCTGAAGACCTCTTACTTTTGTGCAGCGGCAGCAGCAGCCTGAGCAGCCACTTCAGCAGCGAAGTCAGTCACCTTCTTCTCGATGCCTTCACCCACGATGTAGAGAGTGAAACCGGCAACGGAGGCGCCCTTGGCCTTGAGCAGCTGGGCCACGGTCTGCTTGCCGTCTTCCGCCTTGACGAACACCTGGTCGAGCAGGGTCACGTCCTTCAGGAACTTCTGCACGGTACCTTCGGCGATCTTTTCGAGCATCGCTTCCGGCTTGCCGGCTTCGCGAGCCTTTTCGATGGCGATGCGACGCTCGACATCCAGCAGCTCGGCGGGCACGCCGGAGGCATCCAGGGACTTGGGCTTGGAAGCGGCGATGTGCATGGCCAGATCCTTGGCCAGGGCTTCATCACCACCAACGAGGTCGATCAGCACGCCGATCTTGGAGCCGCCGTGAATGTAGCTGGCAGCCGCACCCTGGGCTTCGGTACGCACGAAGCGGCGGATGGACATGTTTTCGCCGATCTTGCCGATCAGGGCCTTGCGCACCTCTTCAACGGTCTGGCCGTTGATCTCGAGGGCAGACAGGGCTTCCACGTCAGCGGGGTTCTTGGTCGCGACGAGT
>JAFLDU010000209.1 GCA_017309145.1 Zoogloea sp.
GCCAGCGCCAAGTACGGCATCCCGGCCCGCGACATCCTGGTCGAGCTGGGCCGCCGCGGCATGGTCGGCGGCCAGGAGGACATGATCGAGGATACGGCCATCACCATGGCCCGGGAGCGGGGCCTGAGCGTATGAGGCTCGACCAGGCCACCATCGTCCGGCTCGCCGAGCACCTCGAGACCTGTGAGCTCGAGGCGCGTGATACGCCCAAGATCACCGACGAGTACCCGGACATGGACTGGGATGACGCCTATGCGATCCAGGACACCATCCGGGCTCGCAAGATCGCCCGGGGGACCCGCATCGTCGGCCTCAAGGCGGGCCTGACGTCCTTCGCCAAGATGAAGCAGATGGGGGTCGAGACGCCGGTGTTCGGTTTCATCACCGACTACGGTTCGATCCCCGATGGTGGTGAAGTCAAGGTGGCCGAGCTGATCCATCCCAAGGTCGAGCCGGAGATCGCCTTCGTCATGAAGCGCGCGCTGAAGGGGCCTGGTTGTCATATTGGCTCCGTGCTGGCGGCCACCGATTTCGTGATTCCGGGCATGGAGGTCATCGACAGCCGCTATCGCGACTTCAAGTTCGACTTGAAGAGCGTGATCGCCGACAACACCTCGTCGGCGCGCTTCGTGGTCGGTGGCCTGCCGCAGGCGGTGAGCGAGGTGGACCTGCGCACCGTGGGCATCGTCATGGAAAAGAACGGTGAGCCGGTCGCCTTTGGCGCGGGCGCCGCTGTTCTGGGCCATCCGGCGGCGGCCATCGCAGCCCTGGCCAACCACCTGGGGGCCCGTGGCGAGGAGATTCCGGCCGGCGCCTTGATCCTCTCCGGTGGGATCACCGAGGCGGTGGCGGTGGCTGCTGGCGACAGCGTGACGCTACGGGTTCAGGGCATGGGTTCGGTGTCCATCCGCTTCAAATAAAACCTCAGGGAGAAAAAGCATGCCGTTTGCACAGATCTACATGATTGAGGGCCGTACCGAAGAGCAGAAGCGTGCGGTGATCGAGAAAGTCACCCAGGCCCTGCACGAAGCGGTCGGTGCGCCGAAGGAAAACGTTCGCGTCTGGATCCACGATGTACCCAAGGAGAACTGGGGCATCGCTGGCGTCAGCGCGAAGGACCTCGGCCGCTAGTCCCAGACTGGCAGTACCGGGCGGGTAGATGGGCGCCGGAGAGCGCCCGCCACCCGCCATTCAGGGAACCCCGGTAGAACGGGGAGGGGCGCTGCTGCGCCCAAAAAATAGAAAAAAGCTGGAGGAGACCCAGTGAATACGACAAGAATGTGCCGTGCACTGTGCATGGTAGGTATCGCCCTAGGTGCGTCCTGGCTTGCCGGATGTACCAGTCAGACCGATCTTTCCGCGGTCGCCGCGGAGGCGGCCAAACCCGTGCAGCGCTACGACATCACCCAGGCCCTGGCCAGCAATGGCAAGGTGGTGGTGGCGGGCACCCAGAGCGGGGCTGTCCTTGTTTCCGCCGACCAGGGGCGGAGCTGGAAGCGCGAGATGCTCGGTGGCGCGTCGCTGATCGGCATCACCCATTGCCCCGATGGCCGCTTCGTGGCCATCGATTTCTACCGCCGGGTCTGGTCGGCCGATGCGACCGGTGCCGGCTGGAAATCCGCTCCCTTCGACAAGCCCCGCATTGCCCTGGCGATCAGCTGTGACAGCAAGGGCCGCTGGTGGATCGCCGGCACCGGAGCCACGCTGGCGATGAGCGCCGATGCGGGCGCCACCTGGACGGTCACCGATCTGGCGGAGGATGCCCAGCTCACCGGCATCCAGATGGTGGATGACATCCGCGGGTTCGCCACCGGCGAATTCGGCCTCGTCGCCACGACCAGCGATGGCGGGGCCACCTGGAGCCGCGGCAGCAAGATGCCGGACGAGTTCTATCCCTACGCAACCCTCTTCACGAGCCCCGCTGAAGGCTGGGCGAGCGGTATTGCCGGCCAGATCCTGCACACCACGGACGGTGGGAAGACCTGGACCAGGCAGGCCAACACGAGCCGGGCCGCGCTGTACCGGCTTTTCCTGCACGAGGGCGTGCCCCATGGGGTCGGCGCCGGTGGCATCGTGGCCCGGCTGGACGGCGACACCTGGCGCAGCGTGCCCTATCCGGACGCCGTGCCGGTCTTCCTGGGCGCCGCCGTGTCCCTGCCCGAACAGCACGCCATCATCGCGGGAGGCCCCGGCGGCCTGTTGCGCGTGATCGGTACCCAGGCCGACAAGGCCTCCGCTTCCGCTCGTTGAGACCCATCATGGTCAGCCAATCACGCCATCGCCTTACCCACGCCCTGCATCAGGCCGAGGAGTGGATCTTCGCCAACCCGAAGATCGTCCTTGCCCTGGTCCTTATCGTCACCGCCCTCTTTGGCGCGGCACTACCGAAGCTGCGGATCTATTCCGACTTTGCCGACCTGCTGCCCCAGAACCACCCCTACATCCAGACCTACAACCGCCTGAAGGAGAACTTCGGCGGCGCCAACATGATCGTCATGTCGGTGGAGGTGGAGCAGGGGACCATCTTCAACGATGAGACCCTGGCCCTGATCCACAAGGCCACTCAGGGCGTGGATGACCTGCCCGGGGTCAACCATAACCTGGTCTCCAGCCTGACCCACCGCACCGCCCGCAAGATCTTCCTGGACGAGCAGGGGGGCTTCGCTTCGGAGTCCTACTACGAGCCCATGAAGACCACCCGCACGGTGGCCGAACTGGAGCAGCTCAAGAAGGACGTGATCGCCAATCCGACCATCTATGGTCTGCTGGTGTCTCCCGACCTGAAGGCAGCCTTGATCAAGGCTCAGCTCAACGAGGCGGACATCGACTACCCGAAGACCTTCGAAGCCTTGCAGAAGGTGCGTGAGTCCCTGTCGGTCCCTGGCCACAAGATCTACGTCACCGGTAACCCGGTGCTGACCGGCTGGGTGTACACCTATCTGGCACAGATCGTCGAGATCCTGGCCTGGACCCTGGCGCTCATCACCTTCCTGCTGATCGTTTACTTCCGGCGCTTCTACGGCATCGCGCTGCCCTTGCTGGGCATCGCCCTGTCGTCGATCTGGGGCCTCGGCTTCATGGCGATCATGGGGATCAACCTGGAGCCGCTGTCGCTGCCCATTCCCTTCCTCATCGCCGCCCGGGCCACTTCCCACGGGGTGCAGCTGGTGGTGCGCTATTACGAGGAGCTGGCCATCGTCAAGAACGGTCAGAAGGCGGCCCGCAATGCGCTGGATGCCTTGTTCCGGCCGGGATCGCTGGCGATCATCGTGGATGCGGTGGGGATCGCCGTGCTGGTGCTGGGCGCTGCGCCCTTCAACCACAAGCTCGGTGTTGCCGCCGGCTTCTGGGGCTTCTCGGTGATTTTCACGGTGCACTTCATGGTGCCCCTGGCCCTCACCGTGCTGCCCGCGCCGAAGAACACCGTCAATGCCAACGAGGGCGTGCGCAACTTCCTCGGCGCGGCAATGGCCCGCACCGGCGGCACCGACGGTGGCGCCCGCAGCATCCTGCTGCTGACCCTGATCGGCGCGATCGGCGGTCTCTACTTCGTCGGCAAGGTGCAACTGGGCGAGTCCGAGCCGGGCTCTCCGCTGCTGCACTTGGACCATGACTACAACGTGTCCACCAAGGCCATCAACACGCGCTTCCCGGGTTCCGAAGAGCTGCACGTGCTGATGCGCACCGACGAGAAGGGCGGCATCAAGCGGCCCGAGGTGATGGCGGCCATCGAGCGCTTCCAGGCGCACATGATGTCCGACCCGACCCTCGGCGGCGCCAAGGCCATTCCCGGTGTGCTGCGGGTGGTCAACAAGCTGACCCACAACGACGATCCGCGCTGGATGCAGGTGCCGGACACGGCCGACGAAGTGGGTGGCCTGATGTTCGCCTACATGGCGGCCAGCCCGATCCCGGGTGCCCTCAAGGAGTTCGTGAACGCCGACGAGAACGAGGCGAACATGGTCTTCTACTACAAGGACCACCAGGCCGACACCATCAACCGGGTGGTGGCCCTGGCCGAAGAGGGCAAGAAGAAGCTGGAGGCCGAGGTCAAGGGCATCCACATCGAGCTGGGCGGCGGCATCGTCGGCGTGACGGCGGCGGGCAACCAGGCCTTGCATACCGACCACATGATCATCATCCCCACCGTGATGATCATCGCCTTCGTGATCGTCATGATCTATTACAGCTCGGTCCATGCCGGCTGGCTGATGGTCCTGCCGATGCTCTTCGCGACGCTGATGACCTACGCCTACATGGGGGCCGCCAACATCGGCATCAACGTCAACACCGTGCCGGTGATTGCCGTTGGGGTCGGGGTCGGCATCGACTACGCCGTGTATTTCATGGACCGCATCCGCGAGGAGTTCGCGGAGTTGCAGGACATCAAGCAGGCGGTGATCCGCGCCGTGGCCACCACCGGCTACGCGGTGTCCTTCACCGCGGTGACCCTGATCGCCGGGGTTGTCATGTGGATTTTCATGTCGGACCTGCGCTTCCAGTCGGATGCGGCGGTGCTGCTGTCCTTCATGCTGATTGTGAACGCCATCGCCGCGGTGCTGATCGTGCCGTCCTGGTGCGTGGTGTTCAAACCGAAGTTCGTGACCGCAGCCCACTACGACGCAGACGGGGTGCTGGAAAACGACTGACGGCCGGGGCCCGGGGGAGGGGCTTGCACAGATCCCCGTCCCCGGCCGCGCCGATTTAGGGAGGGCGGCCTGCAGCACGGCCGCAATCGGTAAAACCAAGGAGGAGACACCATGAGAAACAGACCAAACCGGAAAGTACCGGTCCTCAGCCTCACCGCCCTGGCGGTGGCTGCCGCAATGCCGGCCTTTGCCCAGGAAAACCTGCCCGACATGGGCAGCTCCAGCGAACCCTGGCAGGTGGATACCTACTACGAGAATCACACCGCATTCCGTGGCCGCGACAACACGGGCAAGGTCGTCGGTCTGTCCAAGTTCCGCAACACCATGCAGGTCGAGGCCGACAAGAAGCTGTCCGGCGGCTGGGTCTTCCATAGCGTCCTGCGGGGCAGCTGGGACGGCGTGTATCGCATGAACAAGGGCCAGTACGGCGAGGATGCCGGTGGCTCGATCGGCGCCCAGAGCACCCTTGGCGGAGCCCTGACGGACGTTCCCTGGGGCAGCACCTCGCCGGCCGGCCCGCTGGGCTATACGGCGGTGGCGGGCCTGGGTTATCCGGGCGCCGCCAACAACAAGTTCATGGATGCCTATCCGAACAACCCCAACGAGGGGCTGCGCGTGCTCGGTGATCGCTGGCACAACGTCAATGGTGGCGTCGCCTTCGCCACCCCGGTGCGTCCCTGCAACGTGGATCGTCGCGGCTGTACCGACTTCGGTGGTTACGGTGACAAGAGCACGAGCGACCTGGAGTTTCCCGAGTTCAACAGCCGCCTCGACTTCATCCGTGAAGCCTATGTCAAGAACAGCCTGGACATCGGCGGTGGCCAGGAACTCTTCCTGAAACTGGGCAAGCAGCAGGTGGTGTGGGGGCGTACCGACCTGTTCCGCGTGCTCGACGTGATCAACCCGGTCGACTACTCGCGCAACAACATCTACGACGAGCTGCAGGACATCCGCATTCCGATGTGGATCGCCCAGGCCGAGTGGCGCATGGGCGCTTCCGAGTCCATGCAGGACCGCAATCTGCAGCTGATCTGGAACTTTGACCAGTTCCGCGCCAACAACCTGGGTCAGTGTGGCACCACCAACGTGGCGCTGGATGCGGGCTGCTTCTTCCGCGGCATGCGCACCTTGTGGGACTACGGCGGTACGGTCTCCAACTTTGCCAACGTGGGGCCTGACACCTACCTGGCCACCAACTTCGGCCCGGGTCAGATCGGTCTGGCGAACGTGAACCTGCCCAAGTGGAGCCTGGCCAACACCCAGATCGGTGCCAAGTTCGAAGGGGTGACCATGGGGGGCCTGAACTTCTCCCTGAACGCCCTGCATTACCGTTCCCAGCTCCCTTCGCTGCATGGCGGCAAGCGGGCCACCAACTCCTTCACCGGTCAGTACCAGAACGCCTGGCCTTACCTGATCTCCTTCGACATGGAGTTCCCGCGGGTCAACCTGCTGGGTGGCTCGATGGACTTCCAGTCCGAAGCGCTGGGCGCGGCCTTCCGTTTCGAAGGTGCGATGACCTGGGGTGAGGAGTTCGCCAACACCAACCGTCCGGAGCTGTACTCCAAGAACCGTGTGTGGCGCAGCGTGATCGGGGTGGACCGGCCGACCTTCGTGTCCTGGATCAACCCGAACCGCACCACCCTGTTCTCCGCCCAGTTGTTCTGGCAGCACATCTTCGACCACGAGCGTGAGAACGGTGGCGTCGGTGAGCGCGGCATCCCCGACTTCAAGGACAACTTCATCGGCACCCTGCTGATGAAGGGCTTCCTGGCCGGTGACCGGATCAGCCCGCAGCTGATCATTGCCCGCGACTTCCGCTCGCGTACCCATGCCATTGCCCCGGCGCTGGAATGGAGCACCACCGACAAGCTCAAGTTCACCTTCGGCGCCAACTTCAAGGGCGGCTCCAACGGTGGCAATTCCTTCGATGACTGCCGTTCCTGCAACCCGTTTGCGCCTTACACCGCCGGCACCTATCCGGGTGACCCGATGACGGCCTATTCCCGCGGCCTGTCCGGCATGGAACCCCTGGGCCGCTTCCGCGCCGGCCCCATCGGCTCCGCCATCCGGGAAGACGAAATCTTCCTGACCATGCGCTACAAGTTCTGATCGAGGAGACACACACAATGAAGAAGACCCTGATTGCTGCCACCGTGGCCTTGCTGGCCACCGGCTTTGCCCACGCCAGCACCGAGGCGGATGTCGAAAACACCTTCAACCCCTACAAGGGTGGTTTCCCCAAGGTGAACGGCCTCAACCCCGGCACCGTGATCAACAAGGCCAACGCCGACCAGTTCAAGGACGCCATCCCCGCCGGCGTGTTCAAGCTCCTGAAGGACGGCCTGTTCGAGATCAAGGTGGGCCCGACCACCCAGTTCGAGCTGTCCAAGGCCTACATCGAGGCGACCCGCAAGAACCTTGGCAAGGCCAAGCTGGGCGCCAAGAACGGCGACCTGGAAGGCTACGTGGCCGGCCGTCCGTTCCCCGAAGAGCCGGATGCCAAGGACCCGCGCGCCGGCGAGAAGCTCGCCTGGAACTACAAGTACGGTGTGAACTGGGGTGACGGCGCCGCCATCTCCCCGTTCTACTGGAAGTACCGGAACATGCAGACCGGTCAGGTCGAAAAGACCATCAAGTTCAACTTTCACTTCCTGAATTTCAAGCACCGGGTGAAGGACGCGCCGGTGCCCGAAGTGACGCCGAACCCCTCCGAGCTGTTCCGTGCCATCTATGTGAAGGCTCTGGATCCCCAGGATCTGAAGAACACCCAGCTCCTCATCCAGCGTTACGAGGATGACCAGAAGCTCGACGATGCCTACCTCTACCTGGGCTTCCAGCGCCGCGTGCGCCGCCTGGCCACGGGGCAGACCACCGACGCCTTCCTCGGCTCCGACCTGATGATCGAGGACTTCGAGGGCTACAACGGCCGCATCTCCGACATGAAATGGACCTACAAGGGCACCAAAAACGTGATCCTGCCCATGTGGAACCACAACGAACTGAAGCTGGCCACCGACATGCCGGCGGAGCCCGACGGCTACAAGTACGTGGACTTCGGCGGCCAGGGCGGCTGCTTCCATAACGCCACCTGGCAGCTGCGCAAGGTCTATGTGCTGGAAGCCGCGCCGGTCAACGCCAACCACCCGGTCAGCAAGCGCGTGTTCTACATGGATGCCCAGCTTGGCAACCTGAACGGTGCCAATGAGATCTACGACCGCAAGGGCGAGCTGTGGAAGGTCTTCATGGTCGGCAAGTCCCACCCGGACAGCCACCTGCCGATCAACAAGGGCTCCGGCATCGGCATCGATGACGCCTTCTCGATGGTGGACGTGCAGAGCAAGCATTGCACCACCGGCCAGTTCAAGGGCCAGGTCGATCCCAAGCTGAACCCGCCCTCCATGTTCCAGGTTCAGTACATGCGCGGCGGCGACTGATCCTCCAGTAGCGGCCTGTCGGGCCAGCTGGCGGTGTGTCCGCCGGCTGGCCTTTTTTTCACCCGGATTCTCACCTGGAGACCCATTGCGATGAAGACAGATATGCGCATTTCCGGAATCATCCTTGTCCTGACCTTGGCCCTCGGTGCTGCCTTTGCGGCCGGAGCGAGCGCTGGCGGCGTGCAGATCGGACTGGCCGTGGTCGCCGTCCTGTTCGGAATCACGCCGGTGTTCCTGATGCGGCGTACCCAGTCGGTTCAGCCCCAGCTGGATGCCATCCGCCGTCTGCTTGACGACGAGAGCCCTGCGGTGGATGCCGCCGAGTCGGTGCGCAAGCTCGAAGGCCTGCTGCAGCAGAAGGTGGCCGCCGCCGGCCGCATCGGCGAGCTGACCCGCGACCTGATGGTCTCGTCGGGCACGCTGGTGTCCTCGTTCACCGACGTGGTGCAGACTGCCGACCAGCAGTCCGAGCTGGCCATCGCCGCATCGACCACGGTGGAGAGCATGGCCGGTGGCATCAGCGCGGTGTCGGCCGATGCGGCCAGCCTGCTGACCATTGCGGCCGAGGCCCACGACCGGGCCACCAGCGGCGGCGGTCGGGTGGCCGCCATGTCGGATGGCGTACGCGATCTGGTCGGGGTGATGGATGCCGTCAGCCGGGAGTTTGCCGGCGTCCATGCCCACATCGAGCAGATCGGCAAGATCGTCCAGATCATTCAGGCCATTGCCAGCCAGACCAACCTGCTGGCCCTCAACGCCGCCATCGAGGCGGCCCGGGCCGGCGAGCAGGGGCGCGGCTTTGCGGTGGTGGCCGATGAAGTGCGCAAGCTGGC
>JAFLDU010000210.1 GCA_017309145.1 Zoogloea sp.
ATGATAGTGCACACGCGTGCGTGAAAGTAGGTCATCGTCAGACTAACCCATACAAAACCCCCTGCGCCATGAGGCGACAGGGGGTTTATGTTTTAAAGCGAACAAACACGATCTACCTCTCTGCAACTAAGGACAGATCCACCACCACGCAGGGAATAGGGCCTAGAGCGGAAGCCCCAGCGCCGTCTTCTGCAGGCTCACCAGGAAGGCTCCAGTCCGACTTCTCATGTGGCTCTGCGCAGCAGGGGCATGAATCGAGTTGCACAAGGGGTCTTCAGTGAAGCGTCACCTTGTGACGCACGCCCACAGGCCTGGGTGGCGGGATACGGGCAGGTGGATCCGCCGCTCTTGCCGGTGACGGATCCTGCCCACAGCCAAGCGCCTTACGGTGCCCCGGGGGATTCCCGGGGGAGCTTCGCCCTTCAGGCCGGGGCGGTTTCTTCGAGATGGCGGTTGCCCAGCTGAAAGGCCTGTGCGCTTGCGAGACCCAGAACGATCAGGACGACGTTGAGGCTTGTCCTGAGGCCATGGCTGTCAGACAACATCCCGAGCAGGGGCGACAGCATGCCGCCCACCGACAAGGCCAGGCCGAGGGTGATGCCTGCTGCCGTGGCTGGGTTGCGCGGCAGGTAGTCCTGGGCGAGGGTCACCTGGGACGCAAACGGGAGGAACATGGCCGTCCCCAGCAGGGCTGCGCAAAGCATGGCCTGGACAGGCGAGCCGGCGAGAATGAGACCCGCCAGTGCTGGCAGGGCGAGTATGTAGCCGATGCGGATGGTGATGATGCGTCCCACCCTATCGGCCAGCGCACCGCCGCACAGGGTGCCGACGGCGCTCGCACCGGTGAAGCAGGTGAGGACCAGGGCTCCCTCTGCGTGGCTGCCATGCAGCTCGCGGCTGGTATAGAGCGCAGCCATGGAGAGCACGGTCACGTAGGGGATGGACCACCCGACAATGACACTGCTCAGGCGCAGGAAGGCAGGCCAGTCGTTTGTGGCCGGCGAGACTGCGCGACTTCGCGCGTGGGCGCGAGTGGCATCCGATGCGCGCTCACTGCGGGTCGACCACCACCAGACCATGGCCATAGCCGCCGCCGGAATGGCCAGCCACGGCGTTGCCGACAGGGAGGTCGCACCGATCACCGCGTTGGCAACCAAAGGAGCGGCGGCTGCGCCCAGCATTCCACCCACCGAGAACAGGCTCATGGCTTTCTGGGATGAACCGCCGGCTTGTCGGGCTGCGGTGGTCGCTGGAGGGTGATAGGCCGCGATGCCTAAACCGCTCATGGCAATGGCCAGCCAAGTCCACAGGTAGCTTTCGGCCACACCTGACAGTGCGACCCCCAGGGCGGCGAGCAAGAAGCCGGCCGGGATCAGCCAACTGCGGGGGTGGCGGTCCGCATACAGGCCAAACAGCGGCTGGACCACGCTGGACAGCCCGGTTGCTGCCAGGATCAGGCCGCTTACCGCGGTGTAGCTGTAGCCACGTTCCAGGGCCATGAAGGGCAGCAGGGCGGGGATCAAGCCTTGATAGAGATCGTTGATCGAATGGGTTCCGGTCAGGAGTCCGAGGCGTTTTCGATTCATGGGTGTTTCTCCAGATTGGGGAGGCGCTATGCTAGGCGTCGCCCTTCGAGGGGCTCTCCTCCTAAAACACCGGTCGTCGTCGCGCTATGGACAATGTGGAACTGGAATCCCTGCTGAAGGTTGAATCTTCCCCGCGCCCCGTGGCTGTGCTGGCCTCGGACCTCGCCGGCGGGGTCCGGGTCGCGCCGCACGTACATCGGCGCGGGCAACTGCTGCACGCCATCCATGGCGTGATGATCGTGCGGGCCCCCGGGGGAAGCTGGGTCGTGCCGCAGGGGCGTGCGGTGTGGGTCCCCGCTGGCGTGGAGCATGAGATCGAGGCGCCCGGCCCGGTGGCGACCCGCACGGTCTTCATTGAGCCAGGATTTCTGGGGGCGCTCGAACTGGGTGGATGTCGCGTGATCGCCGTGACGCCCTTGCTGCGTCAGCTCATTGTCACGGCGGTGGATGAGTTGCCCCTGGATTATCCTGAAGGCGGCCGGGAGGAGAGGTTGATGACGCTCATCGCGGATGAGATCGCGAGGGCGCCCGCCCTGGGACTGCATCTGCCGATGCCGGCGGGAGTGCGTCTGACGGCCTTATGCCGTGCATTCCTGGAGAATCCCGCGACCGAAGCGACACTGGCGGAGTGGGCACGGCAGGCTCATCTGACCGAGAAGACCCTGGCCCGCCAGTTCCTCAAGGAGACGGGGCTCAACATGGGCGCCTGGTGCCGTCAGGCCCGCTTGCTGCTCAGTTTGTCCGGGTTGGCGGCCGGACGCTCCGTGCTGGATGTGGCGTTGAGCCACGGCTACGAAAGTCCGAGTGCTTTCTCAGCGGCTTTCCGGCGTGCCTTCGGAATCTCGCCGATCCAGTACATGAAGGGAGAAGCCGGGTCATCGTTGGGCGCTATCGGTGGCCCGGCTTCCGCTGCGGAGGTTTAGAAGCCGCCGAAGCCGCCACCGCCACCGTGGTGATCGGAGGGGGCCGCCGCAGGTTTGTCTTCCGGTAGTTCAGCCACGATGGCGTCGGTGGTCAGGATCAGCGACGCAACCGATGCCGCGTTCTGCAAAGCCGAGCGGGTGACCTTGGCCGGGTCGAGCACGCCCTGTTCCACCAGGTCGCCGTAGCTGGCGTTGGCCGCGTTGTAGCCGAAGTTGCCGCTGCCTTCGATCACCTTGTTCACCACCACCGAGGCCTCATCGCCCGCATTGGCGACGATCTGGCGCAGGGGTTCCTCGATGGCCCGCAGCACGATCTTGATGCCGGCATCCTGCTCATGGTTGTCGCCCTTGAGCTCGGTAATCGCCTTACGGGCGCGCAGCAGCGCCACGCCGCCGCCAGGAACCACGCCTTCTTCCACGGCTGCCCGGGTGGCGTGCAGGGCGTCCTCGACACGGGCCTTCTTCTCCTTCAGTTCCACTTCGGTGGCAGCCCCCACCTTGATCACCGCGACACCGCCGGCCAGCTTGGCCTTGCGCTCCTGCAGTTTCTCGCGGTCGTAGTCGGAGCTGGCCTCGGTGATCTGCGCATCGATGGTGGCCACGCGGGCCTTGATCGCGTCGGCGCTGCCCAGTCCGTCGACCAGCGTGGTGCTTTCCTTGCCGACCTCGACGCGCTTCGCCTGGCCCAGATCCTCCAGGGTGGCCTTGTCGAGGCTCAGGCCGACCTCCTCTGCGATCACCCGACCACCGGTCAGGATGGCGATGTCCTCCAGGATGGCCTTGCGGCGATCACCGAAGCCCGGCGCCTTCACGGCGACGATCTTGAGGATGCCGCGGATGTTGTTCACCACCAGGGTGGCGAGGGCCTCGCCCTCCACGTCCTCGGCGATGATCAGCAGCGGACGGTTGGCCTTGGCCACCTGCTCCAGCACCGGCAGCAGGTCACGGATGTTGGAGATCTTCTTGTCGAAGAGCAGGATGAAGGGATCGTCCAGCGCGGCGATCTGCTTGTCCGCATTGTTGATGAAGTAGGGCGACAGGTAGCCGCGGTCGAACTGCAGGCCTTCCACCACATCCAGCTCGTTGGCCAGGGACTTGCCGTCCTCGACGGTGATCACACCGGATTTGCCTACCCGGTCGATGGCGTCGGCGATGATCTGGCCGATGTCCGCGTCCGAGTTGGCGGAGATGCTGCCGACCTGGGCGATCTCCTTGCTGGTGGTGGTCGGGCGCGCAATGTTGCCGATCTCTGCCACGATGGCGCTCACCGCCTTGTCGATGCCGCGCTTGAGGTCGGTCGGGTTATAGCCGGCGGCCACGTACTTGAAGCCCTCGCGCACGATGGCCTGGGCCAGCACGGTGGCGGTGGTGGTGCCATCGCCGGCGTTGTCGGACGTGCGCGAGGCCACCTCCTTCACCAGCTGGGCACCGATGTTCTCGTACTTGTCCTTGAGTTCGATCTCCTTGGCCACCGAGACACCGTCCTTGGTCACGGTGGGGGCGCCGAAGCTGCGCTCCAGCACCACGTTGCGGCCTTTGGGGCCGAGGGTCACCTTCACGGCATCGGCAAGGATGTTCACGCCACTGACGATACGGGCACGGGCGTCATCGCCGAAAAGCACTTTCTTGGCAGGCATTCAGTTCACTCCTGGATTCTTGTTCGTAGGGAATGGGGTTTGGGAGGCGGGGGGGCTCAATCTTCGATCAGCGCGATGACGTCTTCTTCGCGCAGGACCAGTGCGTCGGCGCCGTCGATCTTGACGGCCTGGCCGGCGTACTTGCCGAACAGGACGCGGTCACCGGCCTTCACGGCCAGGGGGCGGAGTTCCCCGCTGGGTAGCAGCTTGCCGTTGCCGACGGCCAGGACTTGGCCCTGGTCGGGTTTCTCGCCAGCGCTGTCGGGGATGACGATTCCGCTGGCGGTGGTGCGTTCCGGATCGAGGCGTTTGACGATGATCCGGTCGTAGAGCGGGCGGATGGCCATTGTGTTTCTCCATTGCGTAGTTGGGCGATCAGCCGGACGTGCCGGCCGTGCCAATTCCATCGCAAGGGCAATGCCAGCACTCAACGGGCTTGATTGCTAACAACTTTTCAATTGCGCGAAGCCGTCCGGGTGACTGGAAATCAACACGCCACCGCGCACTGCTGGTGATTCGACAGCAGGTTTCTTTTTCAATTGTTTCAATAGCTTGTGATGGACTCTGGAATGCCCTCTATTTCATCCCGGATTGAAATGCATATCTGAACAATTTGGTTTGGTGCGCTGCAATCCGGCCACACACTCCGCTCCATTCGCGCTCACCGCGCATTTACGAAATGGAGCTTTCCCATGCAGGCCGTCATTGTCGGCGCGGATCGCATCGAGGGCATCCGCAGCGAAATTCTCAGGGTTGCCGATCATTTCGGCATCAAGGACATCGATCACTGGACTGGCCGCAAGGCTTCCGAGAACAGGCGCCAGCTGTCGCGCCGGACCGGGCTGGTGGTGTTCATGTGCGACCGGGCCAACCACATGCTGATGCGCAACGTGCGCAAGCAGGCCGAGGAGTTGGGAATCCCGATGGTGTTCTGCCGTCACTCGGCCACCGAGGTGCGGGAGCGTCTGGATGAACTGGGCTGTGGTCGTTGCGTCAGCAAAGGCAAGGCGGAGGTGATGCGAAGGGCTTGATCCACACAGCATCTTCCCTTACGGCAGGTGAAAAGCAATGCAGGCCGGGGGTGCATAGCAATCAATAATTGATTGGTTTGGGGGGCGATGGGCCGGCGCTAAAGTCGGCTCATCGCTGTTCTTGTTGCAGAGCATCATGTCCCAGACTTCTTCTACGGCCAACGTGCCGTCCGCCATCGAACTGCGGGGCGTATCGCGCCGATTTGCGGATCCGGGTGGGCGTTCGGTGGGGGTGCATCCCACCAGCCTGATCGTCCCGCAGGGCGAAATCCACGGCATCATCGGTTTCTCCGGGGCCGGCAAGTCCACCCTGCTGCGCATCGTCAACCTGCTCGAACGTCCCGACGCGGGCGAGGTGGTGGTCCATGGCGAGACCCTGACCCGGCTGTCGGCAGCGGGTCTGCGCCAGGCCCGCCACCGCATCGGGATGATCTTCCAGCATTTCAACCTGCTGCATAACCTCACGGTCGCCGACAACGTGGCCCTCCCCATGCGGGTTGCCGGGGAGCGCCCAGCGCGCATTGCCGATCGGGTCAAGGCCTGCCTCGATTTCGTGGGCCTGGCCGAGAAGGCCGATGTCTATCCCGGTCGCCTGTCCGGGGGGCAGAAGCAGCGCGTCGCCATCGCCCGGGCCCTGGCGCCTGAGCCCCATGTGCTGCTGGCCGACGAGCCCACCTCGGCCCTCGATCCCCGCACCACCCTCGATCTGCTCGGTGTGCTGGCCGATGCCAACCGCCGGTTCGGCGTGACCATCCTGCTGGTCAGCCACGAGATGGAAGTGATCCGTCGCCTGTGCCACCGGGTATCGGTGATGGAGGGCGGGCGCATCGTCGAGCAACTCCACATCGCCGACGGCCGCATTCCAGAAGGCTCCCGCCTGGCCGGCTGGCTGCAGGACTTCGGGGCCGTCGGCCCGGCCGCCAGCCCCTCTCCGTCAGCGCCACCGCAGGACGGCGCGCCCAGCCACTTCGCCCTGGAGGCCGCCCATGCCTGAAACCACCTCCCTGCTCGAGACCCTCCACGAACTCCTGCCGGAGATCCTCAAGGCCACCGGTGAAACCCTGCTGATGATGGCCATCTGCCTGTCCGCGGCCATCGTGATCGGCGGCGCGCTGGGCTTGCTGGTCTTCCTGACCAGCCGCGGGCAGTCTCTGGAGCGTTTCCGCGCCTTCAATCTGGTGGCCAACGGCCTCATCAACGTGGTCCGCAGCTTCCCGTTCATCATCCTGCTGGTGGCGATCTCGCCCTTCACGCGGGTCATCGCCGGCACCTCCATCGGGCCGCTGGCGGCCAGCGTGCCCCTGTCCATCGCGGCGATCTTCTATTTCGCCCGGCTCATCGAGCAAACCCTGCGCGACGTGCCGCGTGGCGTCATCGAGGCCGCCGAGGCGATGGGGGCTTCGCCGCTGCAGATCGTCCGCCACGTGTTGCTGGTGGAGGCCCGCTCCGGGCTGGTGCTGGCCGTCACCGTGCTGGCCGTGAGCTTCCTGTCCTACTCGGCGGTGGCCGGGGTGGTGGGTGGTGGCGGCATCGGCGATCTGGCCATCCGCTACGGCTACTACCGTTTCCAGACCGATGTGATGCTCATCACCATCGTGCTGCTCGTCGTGCTCGTGCAGAGCATCCAGTTCCTCGGCCAGTGGTTCGCCCGGCACGTGGACAAACGTTGATCCCCAAATAAAACAGACCCAATCATTCTTGCCAGGAGAACACCCATGAACACCACCCGCCGCCACTTCACCCAGCGCCTGCTGTCCGTTGCCTCCGCCGTCGGCCTGGTTGCCGCCGTCGGCCTTGGCGCCGCCACCGCCCAGGCCCAGGAGAAGAAGACCCTGACCATCGGCGCCACCGCCGGCTCCAACTTCGACCAGCTCAAGCTTGGCATCAAGCCGGTGCTCGAGAAGAAGGGCTACACCGTCAAGCTGGTCGAGTTCAACGACTACGTGCAGCCCAACCTGGCCCTCGCCCAGGGCTCCCTGGATGCCAACCTGTTCCAGCACGTGATCTACCTGAAGAAGTTCAGCGCCGACAAGGGGCTCAACCTGGTGGACATCACCAAGGCACCGATCGCCCCCCTGGGCCTCTACTCCAAGAAGCGCAAGGGCCTGGCCGACCTGAAGGACGGCGACCGCATCACCCTGCCCAATGATCCGAGCAACCTGGCCCGTGCCCTGGTCTTCCTGGAGCAGCTCAAGCTTCTCAAGGTGAAGGCCGGCGTCGACCCCCTCAAGGTCACCGAGAAAGACGTGGCCGAGAACCCGCGCAAGCTGGTCCTCACCCCCATCGAGGCCGCCCAGCTGCCGCGTACCCTGGACGATGCCGAGTTCGCCCTCATCAACGGCAACTTCGCCATCTCTTCCGGCCTCAAGCTCACCGAGGCGGTGGCGCTGGAGAAGACCCCCGACCACTACCTGAACGTGGTGGCGGTGAAGACCGAGGACAAGGACAAGCCCTGGGCCAAGGACATTGTTGCAGCCTTCCACACTCCGGAGTATCGCGCTGCGCTGGACAAGCACTTTGCAGGCTACGCCCGCCCGGCCTTCCTGCAGTGACCCCTGTCATTCGCCCGAGCCAAGGAATTCCCGATGACCACCGCCCACCGTCCCTACTGGGACGAAGCCCTGGAAACCCAGCCCCGTGCGGACTGGGATGCCCTCAAGCTGCAACTGCTGCAGAAGCACCTGCTGCACGCCTACACCCACTCTCCTTATTACCGGGCCAGCTTCGATGCGGCCGGCGTGCACCCCGAGGAGGTGCGCAGCCTGGACGACATCCGCCGCTTCCCCTTCATCAACAAGCAGACCCTGCGGGAGCGCCAGCTCGCCGTGCCGCCCTTCGGCGACCTGGTGGCGGTGCCCGAGCGGGACATCGTGTACATCTCCGCCTCCAGCGGTTCCACCGGCGTGCCCACCGCCTCGCCCTTCAGCAGCCAGGATTTCGATGAGTGGATCGACTATGAGGCGCGCCAGTTCTGGTCCTCCGGCCTGCGTCCCGAAGACCGCTATGCCCACTCGCTGAACTTCTCGCTGTTCGTCGGCGGCCCCTGCGTGCTGGGTGCGCAGAAGCTCGGCGCCCTGTCCATCCACGCCGGCACCGTGCCCTCCGAGCGCCTGCTGGCCATCCTGCGCCAGTTCCAGGTCACCGCCATCTGGACCACCCCGTCCTACGCCTGGTATCTGGGGGAGACGGCGGTCAAGGAAGGCATCGACCTGAGGAAGGACCTCGCCGTGCGTCGCATCTTCGTGGCTGGGGAGCCCGGCGGTTCGATCCCCGAGACCCGCCAGCGCATCGAGGATCTGTGGGGCGCCTCTGTGTATGACTACTACGGCCTGTCGGACATCTTCGGTTCCTGCGCCGGCATGTGCGAGGAGAAGGACGGCCTGCACTGGGCCGAGGACCACATCCTGGTCGAGGTGCTGCACCCTGGTACCAATGAGCCGGTGGAGGAGGGCGGTCGCGGCGAGATGGTACTGACCACCCTCAAGAAGTCGGCCCGCCCGATGGTGCGCTTCCGTACCGGCGACATCGTCTCCTTCACCTCCGAGCCCTGCGGCTGCGGGCGCACCTCCATCCGCCTGCAGGGCGTGCATGGGCGGCTGGACGACATGCTCATCATCAAGGGGGCCAACATCTTCCCCAGCGATGTGGAAGCCATCGCCCGGCGCGACCACGACCTGACCGGCGAATATCGCCTGATCGTCGAGCGGGAGAACCACCTCGACCGCCTCACCGTCGAGCTGGAGCGCAGCCCCGCCTTCGTCGG
>JAFLDU010000211.1 GCA_017309145.1 Zoogloea sp.
GACGACCGTCCCCGGCACGGCCCCCGCTGCTGCTGCCGCCCCTGGCACTCCTGCCGACCCCAACGCAGCACCACCGGCCCCGCCTCCGCCGCCCCTGTCGGACGTGATCTTCACCAACGGCGACATCATCACCCTCGACGACAAGCGCCCCACGGCCCAGGCGGTGGCCATCAAGGGCAGCAAGATCATCGCCGTGGGCAAGAGCAAGGACATCCTGGCCCGCTGGAAGAGCGAGGGTACCGAGGTGGTGGACCTGGCCGGCAAAACCCTCGCGCCCGGCTTCGTGGACGCCTGGGGCCAGCTGTCGCGGAGCGGTCTGTTCTCGGTGGCAGCGCGCCTGCAATCGCCGCCGGAAGGCCGGGTCGCCGATACCGGTGCCCTGCTGCGTGAGCTGCGCGAGTGGAGCAAGGGCGAGCTGGCCCAGCGCTTCGGCTGGATCATCGGCTTCGGCTACGACGAAACCCGGCTGCGGGAGCTGCGCCTGCCCTCCCGCAATGATCTGGACAGCGTCTCCCGAGACAAACCGGTGATCATCATCCACCAGTCGGGCCGGCAGATCGTAGCCAACTCGAAGGCCCTCGAGATGGCCGGCATCGGCCGCGAGAGCACGGACCCGGCGGGGGGCAGCATCGGCCGCTGGCCCGGCTCCCGGGAGCCGGACGGCGTGCTCGAAGGCAGCGCCGCCTTCGCCTTGCTGGGCAGCCTGCCCCAGCTCCCCAAGGAGGAGCGCCAGGCCATGATCCAGGAGGGCCAGGGTCTCTACCTGCGCAACGGCTACACCACCGCCGTCGAGGGCCGCGCCACCGCCGAAGACCTGGCCCTGTATGCGCAGGCGGCCGAGGTGGGCAGCCTCAAGCTCGACGTGCTGCTCTACGCCGACCTGGCCAGCGGAGCCCCGGCCCTGCGGGGCAACAAGCTCATCACGCCGCGCTACTACAAAGAGCGCCTCAAGCTCGCCGGCGTGTCCTTCACCCTGGACGGCACGGCCGAGACCCGCAGTGCCTGGCTGACCCAGCCCTACAAGCTCCCGCCGCCGGGCAAGCGCACCAGCTATGCGGGCTACCCGGGCGTCAGCGACGAGCAGGCCGAAGCCCTCTTCAACCAGGCCTACGCAGGTGGCTGGCAGGTGGCGGTGCAGGCCAACGGCGACGCGGCCATCGACCAGTTCCTCAAGGGCCTGGATGGCGCCACCACGAAGCATCCGGGCAAGGATCGCCGGCCCCTGCTGATCGGCGCCCAGACCCTCCGCGACGACCAGATCGAGCGGCTCAAGACCCTGGGTGTGAGCCTGGCCCTGGCGCCCCGTCGCCTCGGCCTGTCCCTGGATGTACTGAAGGACGACGCCCTCGGCGCAGAGCGCACGGCGCGCTTCATCCCCGCCGGCAGTGCATTCAGGCAGGGCGTACCGGTGCTGCTCGCCCATGATGCGGCCGAACCGGAACCCGCGCCGTTCGGCGCCTTTGCGGCAGCCATCCGGCGGACGACCGGTGAGGATCAGCAGATCGGTGCGCTGGACGCCCTCAAGGCCCTGACCCTGCTGCCGGCCCGCCAGCTCGGCGAGGAGAGGATCAAGGGCAGCATTACCGTCGGCAAGCTGGCCGATCTGGTGGTGTTGTCGGCCAATCCGCTGAAGGCACCGGCGGACAAGCTGGGCGAGATCCGCGTGATCGGAACGGTGAAAGAAGGCGTGACGGTGTATGGCGGCAGCGAGGGCGGCGTGCCCCTCACCCGCTGACCGGCACCTGAAGGCCTCCCGCCCCTGCGCTGTATCGGGGGCGGCCCGGGCCCATCCCGGGCTGGCGCTGCCGGACTAGGGCTGGCTGGACAGGTAGGTCACCACGGCCTCGATGTTCTTCTCACCGAGGCCGGTCACTGCCGCCGTCATCGGCGGGTAGATGCGCTCTCCGGTGCCCTTCAGGTAGCGGTGCAGACTGCGGCGCAGGTACTCTGCCTGCTGCCCGGCCAGACGGGGATAGGTTTCGCCTCCCTTGGCCTCGGCACCGTGGCAGCGGGCACAGTTGCGGCCGAACAGCGTCTTGCCCTCTTCGGCCATCGCGACGGTCTTGGACGACGGCACCGGCTGGGCCGCGAAGAAGACGGCGATCTGCGCTTTCTCC
This sequence comes from Zoogloea sp., assembly GCA_017309145.1. Classification (GTDB taxonomy): domain Bacteria; phylum Pseudomonadota; class Gammaproteobacteria; order Burkholderiales; family Rhodocyclaceae; genus Zoogloea. The sequence goes on from JAFLDU010000211.1 coordinate 2,118, forward strand.
TCCTCGCTGAGCACCTTCATCAGGCCCTGCATGAAGGCATCCTTGCGCCGACCGGACAGGAAGGCTTCGATCTGGCCCAGCATGTACACCGGGTGCTGGCCCGCCAGATTGGGTACCTCGGGATATTTGCTGAGCCCGGTCTCGCCATGACAGTTGGCGCAGAAGAAGGCCGCCTTGCGGCCCGCCTCCTGGGCCAGCTTGAGGCTGGCGGGCCCCGACTGGGTGATCCGGGCAAGGTGATCCCGGGCTGTGGGAGGCTCGGCGGCGGCACCCGCCGCACAGAGGGACAGGCCCACCGCCAGGGATACCGGGGCGGCGAGGGAGAAAATGGTCAGGCGGAACATGATGTGCGCTTCCTGGGTGATTCCAGTCGGGTCGCGGACTACGGCCTTCACAGGATTCTAGGTCAGCGCCGATCAGCCCACTACAATTCGGCACCTGTCCCCGTGAACAACGTCCTCTTCCATGCATTTCCCTTCCTCCTGTCGCGTCGCCCTCATCGGAGGTGGCCCGGCCGGCCTGATGGCCGCCGAGGCGCTGACCCGGCACGGCATCCAGGCCGATCTCTTCGACGCCATGCCCTCCCTCGGACGCAAGTTCCTGCTGGCCGGACGGGGCGGTCTCAACATCACCCATGCAGAGGATTTCGAGGTCTTTGCCAGCCGCTACGGCGACCGGCGCGGGCGGATCGAGCCCCTGCTGCGGGACTTTCCGCCCCAGGCCCTGCGGGCGTGGGTGGAATCCCTCGGTGTGCAGACCTTCGTCGGCAGCTCGGGGCGGGTTTTTCCGGCCGAGATGAAGGCCGCACCACTGCTGCGCGCCTGGCTGGCGCGGCTGCGCGAGGGCGGCCTACGCATCCATGTGCGCCACCGCTGGCTGGGCTGGACGGCGGACGGCGCCCTGCGCTTCCGCAGCCACGAGGGGGAGCGCCATGTCCGTGCCGACGCCACCCTGCTGGCCCTGGGCGGGGGCAGTTGGGCCCGCCTGGGTTCGGACGGGGCCTGGGTACCCCTGCTGGAGGAACGTGGTGTGCCCGTCGCCCCCCTTGAGCCGGCCAACTGTGGCTTCGTCGTCGCCTCGCCCCGCATCCGGCCGGACACCGGCTGGAGCGCCCATTTCCGCGAGCGCTTCGCCGGTGAGCCGCTCAAATCGATCGCCCTGGCGGTGGACGGGGTGGACGCGCCGATGCGCCCAGGCGAGGCCATGATCAGCGATGACGGCATCGAGGGCAGCCTCGTGTACGCCCTGTCCGCCACCATCCGGGAACGCATCAAGGCCGACGGCCGCGCCATCCTGCGGGTGGACCTGGCGCCGGGCCGCAGCCTCGACCGCATCCGCGCCGAGGTGAGCCATCCCCGTGGCGCCCGTTCGCTGGCCAGCCATCTGCAGAGCCGGGCCGGCATCGCGGGGGTACGCATGGCCCTGCTGCGCGAATGTCTGTCCGCGGCTGAGTTGGCCGATCCGGCCTGCCTGGCCGAAAACATCAAGGCCCTGCCGCTGGAGCTGGTGGCGGCCCGCCCCCTCGATGAAGCGATCAGCAGCGCGGGCGGGGTGTGCATGGACGCGCTGGACGACAGGCTGATGCTGAAATCCCTGCCCGGCGTGTTCTGCAGTGGCGAGATGCTGGACTGGGAGGCTCCGACCGGCGGCTACCTGCTCACCGCCTGCCTGGCCACCGGACTGCGTGCCGGCGAGGGCATCGCCGCCTGGCTGTCGGGCCACTGAACCGCGTCAGACCCGGGCGGACAGCAGCGCCTCGCAGGTCGCCAGCAGCCGGTCCAGGGACGCCTCCTGCGTGAAGCCGGCGTTACGGGCCTTCCAGGCCCGGGCGCTGGCGGCGAACTCCGGCGTGCCGAAGACCTTGCGCAGGCCCTTCTCGATCTCCCGTGGGGGCTGCTGGTACCAGTAATACAGCCCGCAGCCGCATTGCTCGAGCCGCCGGCTGGTCATCATCTGCTCCATCTGCAAGGGCAGCACGAAAAGCGGCTTGCCCGCCGCCAGCATGACGTCCACGGTGCCGCCGGCGTGGCATACCGCCATGTCGGCCTGCTCACGCACACTGCGCATCCGCAGGGGCTCCGAACTGAAGGCCAGGTTGGCCGTCTGGAGGCGCTGCACGGTGGCCTTGGCCAGCCCGGGGGCAAACACCAGCACGCTGGCATCGAGCTTCGACAAGGCGGTCACCACAGCCTCGAGCTGGGCATAGTGGGGCTTCAGATAGGCGAACACCCGACGCTCGCGGCCTGCCGGCCAGCGGGGCTCGGCACCGTGATCGATGCTGTTGATCGCCCCCGCATACAGCGCCGGTTCCCGGGGGCCATACACATCGAGTTCGGCGACCCCGGTGATCAGGGTGGCCTCCGCATCGTACAGATCGGCGACACACGCCAGGCGTGGCGCCTGCAGCGCATCGAGGGCGTGGTTGGCGTTGCGGACCAGCTTGTCCTCACAGTCCTGCTCCCGGGCCGGCGCCCCCGCCTTCGGATCCCACCACTGGTAGAGCGGCATGGGCGTGGCCCGGCGTGGGACCGCAAAGCTGTTGCCGGTGATCAGCCTGGGCAGGCCCAGGCCTCGGCTGGCCAGCAAGGCCGTCGGCGCGTGGTCGAAGACCAGCAGATCCGGCCTCAGCAGCTCGAACAGCTTGCGCCAGGCGCGCAGGATGGACAGCAACCCGGCCGGCTGCAGGAAGCCGAACAGGAACAGGGTCTCGGTGAGGTTGAGGGCCTGCGGCAAGCCCGACACCGGCGGCAGCCACAGGGGCGCCTGCAGGTACTCGAGCCCATAGGCGCCGAGCATCTCGTCGGCCCGCGAGATGTCCCGCAGGATCAGTACCGGGCGGTGGCCCCGGGCCTTCAGGGCCTGGGCGATGGGGAGGAAGCGGCCGATGTGACCGTAGTCGGAACCAAGTTCCCAGATCAGGGCGATGGTGGCCATGTCATGCGCGAAGGAGAAAATGAACGCGACGCAGGCGCCACCGGGTTCGGGGCCACCTGCGTCGCGGCGGAGGATAGCAGCAGATCGGTCAGCGTCGGCGACGGCGCGCCAGCGTCATGGCCCCCAGGCCAACCCCCAGCAGGGAAAGGCTGCCCGGCGCCGGCACATTGTTGAGCGGCGAGCCGGTCACCACGAAATTCACCCCGCCCGGCGGCAGCGCCGAACTCAGGTCCGAAGGATCGCCGAGGGCGCCATTGACCCGCGCCGTCTGGTAGCAGGTACCGCCGTAACCGCCGTAACCACCATAACCGTCGCTCACGGTGGCGAGCGTCATCGGGATCTCTCCACCGTACTCCCCATAACCGCCGTAACCACCACAGGCGTAGCTCTGAACCGCATAGTTGCCGGTGGCCGTGGTGACCAGATCGAAGTCGATGGTCATGCTCTGGCCCGCACCGATCACGCCGAGGTCGAGGGTCACATAGGTGCCATTCCAGTTGTAGGAATAGCCACTGCCCGTGTTGTAGAGCTGGGCGCCATTGAGCGCATTGATGACCGTCAGGCCACCCAGGGAATCCAGGTGGGCCGAGCTGCCGAACAACGAGGTCGTGCCGTTGCGCTTGATGCTCAGGTCGTAGCCGGTCGAGCCGCTGCCGCTGACCCCAGCCCAGTTCTCGATGGAAAGATAACCGTAGTAGATGAAGAAATTGAGGGAGTACTGGGTGGCCACCGCGTTGCCGTTGATCACCTCGAGGGTGCGGTGGAAGGTGGCGGTGCTGTTGAAAGTCCCCTCACCCGAGGAGTCGGCCCGATATGTACCGTGATCGTTGCCCCAGGCGTAGGCCGAGGCGCTGCTGCCGGCGGAATCACTTACGTTGCGGCCATCATTGACATAGCTGGTACCGGTGGTCGGCCCGAACGTAAGGGTCGTGCCGGCGCTGGCCGACCCACTCGCCACAAGGACATCGGCCTGGGCCGAGGTCGCGGAAAACGCGCCGATGGCCAGAAGGGAGGCGACCAGGATTCTCATTTTATTGTTCATTTCAACGGCGTCCTTTGCCAGATTGATCTTTGGACACCTGAACTAGCAAATCTCGAACCCGGTCCGACAAGCCACTGATTATGCGTGCAAAGACTCCGCGCGCACCTGCAGCACAAGACGAACATGTAAATTTATGCGACACGCACATGCCATCGAGGTTTTCATGATTTAACCCGGCCATATTGGCCGAGGGCGTAGAGTCGGATTTCCTTCACTGCTCCGGAGCCCTCCCATGGACCTCATCTCCACCGTGATCATCGGCCTGCTGGTCGGGCTCGTGGCCCGCTTCGTCAAACCGGGCGATGACAGCATGGGCTGGATCAAGACCATCCTGTTCGGGATCGGCGGCTCACTGCTCGCCACCTATGGCGGCCAGGCGCTCGGCCTGTACCGCGCCGGCCAGGGCGCAGGGTTCATCGGTTCGGTGGTGGGTGCGGTGATCCTGCTCGTGCTTGCCGGCCGCTTTGGCGGCAAATAGCCCTCCCCGAGACCGCGCTGCTGCCGCATCCGGTGGGCGGCCCCCGCCCAGCAGCCCCCTCCTGCCAAGCCTTCAAGCCCCTTCGATGAGCCCTGCAGCCGCCTCGCGGGTCTGCCGGGCAGCGTCACGCACCCAGGCGGCAAAACAAGCGACGTCCTCCCGGGGCTTGGCCTGGGCGGAGACCAGCCAGTAACCCCGCTCACGGATCAGCCGGCGGATCTCGCCCACCGGACGCAGGCGGCCATCGGCGATCAGGTCCGACACCAGCTCGGCACGCCCGATGGCCACCCCCTGCCCCGCCACCGCAGCCTGGATCAGCTGGTCATAGTGGTTGAAGTGCAGGAGTGCCCGGGGCCGCCGATCCGCCAGACCGTATTCGGCCAGCCACGACTCCCAGCCCAGCCACGGAAAGCCCGGATCGTCGTAGTTCATCAGGGTGACGGTGGGCAGGTTGTCAGCGGTGAGGACGTCTATGCCCAGGGATGGGCTGGCCACCGGAAACACCGTCTCGCCGAAAAGGCGTTCGCTACCCGGCTGCACATCGGTTTCCGGACTGAAACGCAGGGCCAGATCGATACCCTCCCGACGCAGGTCGACGACCCGGTTGAAACTGGCCAGGCGGACATCGATGTCCGGGTGCAGGGCCTGGAAGTCCCGCAGGCGGGGCAGCAGCCACAGGGCCGTGATCCCCAGGCTGGCGGTCACCGTCACCGGCGGACGCTGGCGTCCCGCCTTGAAGCCCGCCGCCAGCTCGCCATAGTCGCGCAGCCAGGGGGAGGCCAGCCGATACAGCCGCTCGCCCTCGGGGGTCAGGCTCAGGGCCCGCGTACCGCGCACGAACAGGCTGACGCCCAGCCCCTCCTCCAGCGACTGGATCTGCCGGCTGATCGCCGATTGGGTCAGGCACAAGGCCTTGGCCGCCTGGGTGAAACTCAGCAGACGGGCGGTGGCGACAAATCCCCGCAGCGGATCCAGCGGAGGCAGCCTGAGAAGCGGATCATCCATGCAAAATACTCATCATAAAGATTCCATTTATCCGTTTGTGAGCCTGTCGGCCAACACCAATACTGGGCTCACGGCCTCCGCGTGAATGCAATCCGCGCAACGCGAAGCAGGCCCTGGAGAACGTCGATGAGCAGCCTGACCCCGATCCGTTGCGTGAGCCTCGAGGGCCACGCGTCCACTGTCCTCGGCGAAGCCGCCGGCACCCTGATCACCTGCCTGTCCGGCTGCGTCTGGGTCACCCGTTACGGCGACCCGCGGGACGTCATCCTGCATGCGGGGAGCCGCTTCGAGGTGGATGGTCCGGGCACCGTCGTGATGACCGCCCATCATGGCGCCCGACTCCTCATCAGCCCGCCCCCCGGCGGCGTCCGGCCCGGCCGTTCCGGCGGACTGGGCGGCTTCCTGCGCAGCCTGCTCCGCCATCCGCTGCGCCCGCGCTGGCAGAGTGCGGCGCGGCGCCTGGCGGGCGGCTCGATGCGAGAGTGCTAGACTGGATGTGACCACCCCGGAGATGTCCCATGCATGCACAGACCCTGGAATTCTGGTTTGAGTTCGCCAGTTCGTATTCCTACCTCAGCGTGATGCGCGTCGAGGCCCTTGCCCGCGACGCCGGGGTGACGCTGCAGTGGCGCCCCTTCCTGCTGGGGCCGGTATTCCTGTCGCTGGGGTGGAACGATTCGCCGTTCAATATCTATCCGCCCAAGGGACGCTATATGTGGCGGGATCTGGCGCGACTGTCGACGCGCTACGGCCTGCCCCTGCAGATACCATCGCGCTTTCCGCGCAACGGCCTGCTGGCGGCCAGGGTGGCCCTGGCAGGCGCCGACGAGGGCTGGATCGGTGATTTCTCACGGGGCGTGATGACCGCGAATTTTGCCGAGGACCAGGAGATCTCCGATCCGGCGGTGATCCGCGGCATCCTGGAAAACCTGCAGCTCGACGCGGATAGCATCCTCGCACGGGCCCACAGCCCGGAGATCAAGGAGGCCCTGCGCCGGCAGACCGACCGGGCCGGTGAGATCGGCCTGTTCGGCGCCCCCAGCTTCGTCACGCCAGACGGAGAACTCTTCTGGGGCAACGACCGCCTGGAGGATGCCCTCGCCTGGGTCGCGGCACGGCCGGCCTGAGCGCCGGCCGGAAGGAAGTCATTTGCCCGGCAGCAGGCCCGCCTCCCCGGCGGGCTTCGCAGCGGGCTTGCCAGCGCTCTTGTCCTGCTCGGCCTGACGCGCTTTCTCGGCCTTCTCGGCCTTCTTCTCGGCGGCCTTGCGGGCGCGCTCGGCGTAGTCGGCCCGGGCTTCGCGGGCCTGCTCGGCGCGCACTGCGGCGGCCTTCGCCTCCGCGGC
>JAFLDU010000212.1 GCA_017309145.1 Zoogloea sp.
GTAGGCGCCGAGGGTGTGGCTCTGGCCTTCGGACACCTTGTTGAGTTCGGCCATCCAGGCGGGCTCCACGCGGAAGGCGGCGGGTTCGCGCTGCAGGCGGTCGAGGGCGGCGCGCCACACGCGGGTGACCTGGGCCACGTAGGCCGGGCTGCGCTGGCGCCCCTCGATCTTGATCGCGCGCACCCCGGCGGCGGCGAGCTCGGGCAGCAGCTCCAGGGTGTTGAGGCTGGTGGGCTCCTCGATGGCGTAGTAGGTCTCGTCGTTGACCTCGAAGCGGCCCTTGCAGAGGGTCGGGTAGCCGGCCCGCTCGCCGTCGGCGAAGCGGTCGATGAGGATGCCGTTGAGGCGGGTCTCCATGCCCTTCGGGGTCTGCTCCCAGCGTACGTGCTTGCCCGGCGAGCAGGCGCCGTTGCAGTTGGGCGACTCCCCGGTGGCGTAGGCCGACAGGGCGCAGCGCCCTTCGACCATGACGCACAGGCCACCGAAGCCGAACACCTCGATCTCCACCGGGGTGTTGGCGATCACCTGCTCCACCTGGGCCAGGGACAGCACCCGCGGCAGCACCGCGCGGGAGATGCCGAAATGCTCGTGATAGAAGTTGATGGCGTCGTAGCTGGTGGCGGAGCCCTGCACCGACAAGTGCAGGCGCAGCTGCGGGTGAGTCCGTCGGGCGTAGGCCATCAGCCCCGGGTCGGCCAGGATCACCGCGTCGATGCCACAGGCGGCGGCCCGGTCCACCGCCCCGGTCCAGCGCGCCCAGTTGTCGGTCTGCGGGTAGGTGTTGAGGGCCAGCAGCACCTTGCGGCCGCGATCGTGGGCGTAGCGGACGCCCTCGGCCATGGCCTTGTCGTCGAAGTTGAGACCGGTGAAGTTGCGGGCGTTGGTGGCGTCCTTGAAACCGAGGTAGACGCAATCAGCGCCGTGGTCCACGGCGGTCTTGAGGGCGGGCAGGCTGCCGGCGGGGCAGACCAGTTCGATCGGAGGCGCGGATGTCATGGGGCTGCGGTGGCGTGAAAGACGCGGCCGGACTATAGGCGCCCCGGCAGGGAGCGACCTTGACCGGGGTCAACGGGGAATCAGGCGGAAAGCCCTGCTCACAAGGTGGGATTCTCCTTCCTGGCACATGGGCATACCACGCGCAGTGGTGCATACTGCGTCCAAATTTTCAGACACATGCCTGCATGTCCGCTTCCTTGCCTCGTCGCCGTTTCCTGCGTGCCGGACTCGGGACCACGATCCTGCTGATCGGCTGCGGGAGTGGTTGCAGCTCGACGCGCCGGGAGCCGATCAAGTTCGCCACCAATCCCTGGCCGGGTTACGACCCGCTCTACGTGGCACGGGAGAAGGGCTTCTTCGATGAGGCCGGGCTGAATGTCTCCCTGGTGGACCTGACCTCCCTGGGGGCATCCCGTCGGGCCTTCGAGCGGGGTCAGGTGGATGGCTGCGGCGCGACCCTGGTCGAACTGCTGCTGGCGGCCGACCAGTCCGGCATCCGGCCGCAGATCGCCGCGGTGGTGGATTACTCGGATGGGGCGGATGTCATCATCGGGCGTGGCGCCCTCGCCGGGCTTGCCGATCTGCGCGGCCACCGGGTCGCCATCGAGCCCGGCACCCTGCACATCCAGTTGTTGGCCCTCGCTCTGGCCAGCGTCAAGCTCACCGTGCGGGACGTGCTGCTCGTGCCGATGCCGCAGAATGCGATGCCGGCCGCCTTCGCCGACGGCCGGGTGGCCGCCGCCGTGTGTTTCCCGCCGGAATCGAACCGCCTCCTCGAGAAGAACGGCAAGGTGCTGTTCCACAGCGGCCAGGTACCGGGCGAAGTGGTGGATACCCTGGTGTTCGACGGTAGCTTCGTGGCCCGCCGCGGGCCGGATGTGCAGGCTTTCGTGGGGGCCTACTATCGGGCCATGGAGTTCATTGCCGCGAACCCCGACGAGGCCCACGCCATCATGGCGCGCCGGGAGAACATCGATGTGGCCGAGTTCCGGGCGACGCTGGCCGGTCTGCACTACGTGTCCCGGCAGGAGCAGCGGGCCCTGTTGGCGCCTGACGGACCGGTGGCCCGCTCGCTCGACCACCTGCAGGGGGCCATGATGACCCTGGCCCAGTTGCGGCAGAGCCGCAGCCTGAAGGACTTCCTGATCGCCCGCGAGCTCATCGCCGCCAGCGATGCGACCGCATGACAGCGCCGTCGGGTCGCTTCCTGTCCTTGCGCTGGCGCCTGATGGGGCCCTTGCTGGTCCTGTGGGGGGTGGCCATGGGCTTGTTGGTGACCCTCATCCATACCAGCATCCTCGAGCGCTTCCGCGCGCTGGTGGAGCAGCGTGCCGACGTCATCGTGGCGGCCATCTATTCGGCGGCGGAGTCCGCCCGGGAGCCCGCCGACCTGCGCCGTTTCATCTCGACCCTGGGCGCCTCCCGGGATGTGGTCCAGGTGGTCCTGATCAGCGGCACCCCACCGCGGGTGCTGGCGGCCACCGACCACGGCCTGCAGGACAGCACGCTGGAGGCCTTGCATGAGCCGGCCTTCGAGCGGCGCCTCAGCGACGTCATGCAGCAGCGCAAGGGCTGGCGCCACCTGGATCTGGATGCCCGCCGCCTGGATGTGCTCGAACCCGTATTGCTGATGGGCGCCGACGGCGCCAACGGCCGGCTGGAGGACGGCGTGCTGGCCCTGCAACTGGAGGCGGACAGCCTCTGGCAGGGCGCGCGCAGTACGGTCGTGCAGCTGTCCCTGTGGCTGGGGGGCATCCTCACGGTGGTGGCCGGGCTGATCTACCTGCTGCTGGCGCGCTATGTCCTGCACCCAGCCGAAGGGATCCGCAAGGCGCTGGCCGGGCGCAGCGGAGATCGGGATTACGGGGCCGAACGGGATGTCGTCGTGCCGGTGACCCGGCGGGACGAACTGGGCGAACTGGCGGCGGCCCTCAATGGATTGCTGACCACCTTGCGCACCCGCAACCGCCAGCTCGCCCGGGCCCGCGACGAGCACCTGGCGATGCTCGAGACCTTCCCGCATCTGGCCTGGCGCGCCGACACCACGGGGGCCTGCGACTGGTTCAACCGGGCCTGGCTGAACTTCACCGGCCGCAGCCTGGCCGAGGAGGTCGGCTACGGCTGGGCCGAGGGCGTGCATCCGGACGACCGCGAGGCCTGCCTGGCCGCCTGGGCCACCGCCCTGGCCACCCGCATGCCGCTGGCGACCGAGTACCGCCTGCGCAATGCCGATGGCCGCTATCACTGGATCGCCGACCATGGGGCACCGTTGTATGACGAGAACGGCGTATTCACCGGCTACGTCGGCTCCTGTTACGACCTGCAGGCCGCGCGGGACACGGCGCGCGACATCGCCCGCATGACCAGGCTCTACCAGGCCCTGTCGGCCACCAACAAGGCCATCGTGCATGCCGCGGACGCGGCCAGCCTGTTGCCCGAGGTGTGCCGCATTGCAGTGGATTACGGTGAGCTCGACCTGGCCTGGATCGGTTTCATGGCTCCCGGCGAGACCCTCCTCAGACCCAGCGCCGCCTGGGGGCGGAACGGCGAGGAAAGCCTGGACTGCGTGGCGGCCTGGTCGCCAGGGCCCGAGGGGCTGGCCGCCGGGGCCCAGATCTTCAATGGCGGCCCAGGCTGCACCGGCGGGCCGATACCGGCCGGCGCGGGCTCCTTCGCCCTGTTCCCGATCCACGGGGAGGAGGGCGCCAGCGGAGCCCTGGTGCTGAGCAAGGCTCAGCCGGGATTCTTCGATGCCCATACGGTGACCCTGCTGGACGAGATGAGTGCCGACATCGGCTTCGCCCTGCGCAACTACCGCCGCGACGAAAGCCTGCGGCTGGCGGCCCGGGTCTTCGAGAACAACTCCGAAGGCATCGTGGTGGTCGAGCCCGACCGCCGGGTGGTCATGATCAACCGTGCTTTCACCCGCCTCACCGGGTTCACCCGCGACGACCTGGCCGGGCAGCCCCTGCAGCTCTTCGACCCGGAGCACCATCCGGAAGCGTTCGCGGCCAGCCTGAGGGAGGTCGCCGCCCGCGACGGCCTGTGGCAGGGCGAGGTGTGGATCCGCCGTAAGTCGGGCGAGACCTTCCCCGCCGAGATGTCGGTGAGTGGCGTACGCATTCCCGGTGGCGACGCCGCCCATTACGTGGCGGTCTTCTCGGATATCAGCCAGCGCAAGGCCGACGAGGCCCGGATCCGCTTCCTGGCCAATCATGATTTCCTGACCGGCCTGCCTTCCCGGGCGGCGCTGGAGGGCACGGTGGCGGCCGCCATCGACCGGGCCCGTGCGGCGGGGGGCAAGGTGGCCCTGTGCTTCCTCGACCTGGACCGTTTCAAGAACGTCAATGACACCCTCGGCCACCATGTGGGCGACGACCTGCTGGTCGAGGTGGCGCGGCGTCTGCAGTCGGTGCTGGCCGGGGACGAATCGGTGTTGCGCCACGGCGGCGACGAGTTCGTGGTGGTGATGCCGGTCGGTGATGAGCGGTCGGCTCAGGCTTGCGCGGCCGGCCGGCTGCTGACCGCCCTTGACGCACCTTTCCACCTGGCCGGCTGCGAGTTCTCCCTGTCGGGCAGCATCGGCGTGGCCATCTGGCCGGACGACGGTGGCGACCCGGACGCCCTGCTCGACCGGGCCGACATGGCCATGTACCGGGCCAAGGAGGAGGGGCGCAATGCCGTGGAGTTCTTCGCCGACGGCATCTCGACCCCCAGCAGCGAGCGTCTGTCCCTCGAGCTGGCCCTGCGCCGTGCCCTCGAGCGCAACGAGCTGCGCCTGCATTACCAGCCCGTGGTGGCGGCGGGAGACGGCCGCCTGCTGGCCGCCGAGGCCTTGCTGCGGTGGACCCACCCGGAGCTGGGCGAGGTCTCGCCGGGGCAGTTCATCCCCTTGGCCGAGGAGAGTGGTCTGATCCTGCCCATCGGCAATCGGGTGCTCGACATGGTGTGCGCCCAGCTGGCCGCCTGGCGGGCCGAAGGCCGCCCGCTGGTGCCGATGGCCGCCAACATCTCGACGCTCCAGTTCCGCCGCAGCGACTTCGTCTCCATCGTCGCCGAGACCCTGGCGCGCCATGCCATTCCGGCTTCCCTGCTGATCCTGGAGGTGACGGAGAGCATGGTGATGCGCGATGTCGAGCGGGCCGCCCACCAGCTGCGCGAGCTGAAGGCCCTGGGCGTCTCCATCGCCATCGACGATTTCGGCACCGGCTATTCCAGCCTGGCCTATCTCAAGCGCTTTCCCATCGACAAGCTCAAGGTGGACCAATCCTTCGTCCGGGAGATCAACGAAGGGCCTGAGGACCGGGCCATTGTCGCGGCGATCGTCGGCCTCGGCCACAACCTGGGCCTGGAGCTGGTGGCGGAGGGGGTCGAGACCGCCGCGATGGCCGCCACCCTGCGCGAGCTGGGCTGCGACCAGTTCCAGGGCTGGCACTACGGACGGGCTGAACCCGCTGCGGTTTTCGTCCGTCGCCTGGCGGAGCGGGAGACTGTTGCAACAGGGTGAATCAGGCGTCCACGCTGCGCTGCAGCGCCCCTATAATCGGCGCAATCTTTTACCCCTTTTCCCGCTGCCATGCTGTTCTGGTTCGTCATCGCCTACTGGCTGATCTCGGTGGCCATCGGTCTCGTCGCCGCAACGCGGGTGCACAACACCCGGGACTTCGCGGTGGCCGGCCGGCATCTGCCCTTTTCGATGGTTACGGCCACGGTGTTCGCCACCTGGTTCGGTGCCGAGGCGGTGCTGGGCATTCCGGCGACCTTCCTCAAGGAGGGGCTGGGCGGCGTGGTGGCCGACCCCTTCGGGTCGTCCATGTGCCTGATCCTGGTCGGCCTGTTCTTCGCTGCGCCGCTCTACCGCATGAACCTGCTGACCATCGGCGACTTCTACAAGAAGCGCTATGGCCGCGGCGTGGAGGTGCTCACCACGGTGGCCATCGTGATCTCCTACCTGGGCTGGGTGGGGGCGCAGATCTCCGCTCTGGGGCTGGTCTTCAACGTGGTGTCGGGCGGCGAGATCAGCAAGCTGGCCGGCATGTGGATCGGTTCGGCGACCATCCTGGTGTACACCCTGTTCGGCGGCATGTGGGCGGTGGCTGTCACCGACTTCCTGCAGATGATCATCATCGTCATCGGAATGTTGTGGATCGGCGGAGAGGTGAGCGGCATGGCCGGTGGCGTGAGCGTGGTGGTGAGCCATGCCCTCAACGAAGGCAAGTTCGACTTCCTGCCGCCGGCGGAGCCGAAGGAGATGATCGCCTTCTTCGCCGCCGCCATCACCATGATGCTCGGCTCCATCCCGCAGCAGGACGTGTTCCAGCGGGTCCAGTCGGCCAAGTCCGAGAAGATCGCGGTGTGGGGCTCGGTGCTGGGTGGCAGCCTGTATTTCGCCTTCGCCTTCGTGCCGATGTTCCTGGCCTACTCGGCCACCCTGATCTCCCCCGACATGGTGGGGCGCCTGATCGACACCGACTCCCAGATGATCCTGCCCGAGCTGGTCCTGTCCAAGGCACCCCTGGTGGCCCAGATCATGTTCTTCGGGGCCCTGCTGTCGGCCATCAAGAGCTGTGCCTCGGCCACCCTGCTGGCACCGTCGGTGACCTTCACCGAGAACATCCTCAAGCCGGCCCTGCCCAATCTCACCGACCGCAAGCTGCTCTTCTGGATGCGCGTGGTGACCTTCACCTTCACCGTGCTGGTGACCCTGTACGCCATGTACTCCAAGGCGAGCATCTTCAAGATGGTCGAGAACGCCTACCAGGTCACCCTGGTGGCAGCCTTCGTGCCGCTGCTGTGCGGCCTGTACTGGCGGCGGGCCACCAACCAGGGCGCGCTGGCCTCCATCTTCTGCGGCATCGCGGTGTGGCTGGCGGTGCACCTGGCCGGCGGGGAAGATCCGCTCATCCCGGCCCAGCTGGCGGGGCTGGGGGCCAGCCTGGTCGGCATGATCATCGGTTCGCTGGTGAAGCAGGGCCTCCCCCACGACATCCACGTGCACGACCGGCTGCGCCATGGTCACCATGCGGCGGACGCCCATGGGGTGGCCCATGAGGGCATCGGCGTGATCCACCATCATCGCCCCTGAGCGGACGATTCCGCGAACCCTCACGCCCCGGGCCTGTCTGTCCCTGCAATGAACGCCATCGATACCCGCCCCTGCCGTACCGTTGCCGTCGCCCTGACCGGGGCGTCGGGCATGCCCTATGGCCTGCGCCTGGTCGAGACCCTGCTGGCCGGCGGCTGCCGGGTCTGGCTGCTGTATTCCCAGGTGGCCCAGATCGTCGCCCGCCAGGAGATGGATCTGGCCCTGCCGGGGCGCCCGGCCGAGGTGGAGGCCCTGCTGGGCGAGCGCTTCGGCGCGGCGCCCGGGCAGCTGCGGGTGTTTGGCCGCGAGGAGTGGTTCGCCCCGCCGGCCTCCGGTTCCAACCCGCCTGATGCGATGGTGGTGTGCCCGTGCACCATGGGGTCATTGGCTTCGATCGCCGCCGGCCTGGCTGGCAACCTGATCGAGCGGGCCGCCGATGTGGCCATCAAGGAGGGCCGCAAGCTGATCCTGGTGCCGCGGGAGACGCCGTTCTCGGTGCTGCACCTGGAGAACATGCTGCGCCTGGCGCGGATGGGGGTGGTCATCCTGCCGGCCAACCCGGGTTTCTACCACCGCCCGCAGAGCGTGGAGCAACTGGTGGACTTCGTCGTCGCCCGCATCCTCGACCAGCTCGGCGTCGCCCACGCCCTGATGCCCCGCTGGGGCGAAGACGAGGCGCAGGGGTAGGGGCAGACGTAGGGGCAGAGTAGGGGCGGCTTCAGCCGCCCGCGGTACGCATATCAAGCACCGGACCTTGATCGATGTCCGAGGGCGGATGATTCCGCCCCAACAGGAGGAGCGTTCATGAGCAGCATCCCGGCCACCGTCGAGATCCCGTTGTTTCCCCTCGGAACCGTGCTCTTCCCCGATGGGGTGCTGCCGCTCAAGTTGTTCGAGGCGCGCTACCTGGACATGGCGGCGCGCTGCATGCGGGCGGGATCGCCCTTCGGGGTGTGCCTGATCCGTCAGGGCGGTGAGGTGGGAGTCCCGGCCGAACCCCACGAGGTGGGCTGCATCGCCCGCATCGTCGATTGGGACATGAACCAGCCGGGCCTGCTCTTCATCACCACCCGCGGGGGCGAGCGTTTCCGCATCGTCGAGCGGGAGATCCGCCCCGACCGCCTGCAGGTCGCTCACATCGCCCCGCTGCCTGAGCCCCCCGTGACCGGCGTGCCCGAGCCGCTGCTTGACCTGCTGCCTCTGCTGGAGGCCATCGTCGCTGATGCCGGGGACAAGATGTTCCCGCCACCCCATCGCTTCGACGATGCCACCTGGGTGGGCTACCGGCTCGCCGAAGCCCTGCCCATCCAGCCACTGGCGCGCCAGCGCCTGCTTGAGCTGGACGACACCGTGTCGCGCTTGGAGATCATCCACCAGTACCTGCAGCAGCACCAGTTGCTGGGCTGAACAGGTCCCGGGCGGCCAGCGGTTCGAGCAGCTTGCGCACCGGGGCCGGCAGGGCCGCCTGGTCGAGGCGGTCGAGGGGTTGCCACAGGTGGTCCGCTTCGGCGGCGCCGGGCGGTGGCGGCGCCACCTCGACGGCCTCGGGGTGCATCTCCAGGGTGAAGTGGGTGAACACGTGGCGCAGGCCGCCCAGCGGGCTCACCGAGCGCACCTGCAGGCCGTAGCGGCTGGCGATCCAGTCCGCCGTGTCGGCATCCTCGGGCAGTTCCGGCAGGCTCAGCAGGCCGCCCCAGATGCCGCTGGGCGGGCGCCGTTCGAGCATTACTGCGCGGTTGGCCAGCACCACCGCGAAGCGCCCTTCGCGGGTGCGTGTCTCGCGCCTGGGCCGTGGCGTGGGCAACTCGCCG
>JAFLDU010000213.1 GCA_017309145.1 Zoogloea sp.
GACCAAGGTCGCTCAGAGGCGGGGCCCCCCGCGAGGGAGGCAAACCCCGACGCATCGGGCAAAGCGCCGCGACAGAATTGGGCGCACGCGCCCGCATGCTGCACGCGGGCTGCCGCCGGGGCGGGCCGCCTCGAAGCTGCCCATCAGGCTGGCCAGGTCGCCCTGGCCGAAAGCGGGGTCGGCCTGCCAGGCCAACGTCGCCAGCTTGTAGGCCAGGGGCAGGTCGGCAACCGCATCGGGGGCGTCCTTTGACAGGGAGATCGCAGCGCCCCAGGCGGCTGCACCCCAGTAGGCCAGGGGCAGGTCTGCGGCTTCGAGCTGCCGTGCGCCGCCAGTGCGCAAAGTGGCGAGAAAACCGGGATGGCGACTCTCGAGGGCGGTCAGGGCGTGGTCGCGGCCGCGCCGGTAGAGGCGGGCGGCCCGTTCGCGCAGGCGCTGGGCGGCCCGAGCATCGCGGCTGTCGAGACGGTCGGCCTCGAAGGCGACGAAGGCATAGGCATACTGGGTGAAGCCGCCGGCAGTGGCGGCGGCCAGCCCCGCATGGTCGGGGACGCCCCGCAGAACAGCTTCGGACAGCTTCAGATAGAAGGCGCTGGCGTCGCGGGCCAGCTCCAGGTCGTCCTCGCTGGCGGCACCCTGGGCGGCGAGCTGGTCGGCCATGTTGCGCAACACCAGCTGCTGCGGTGAGCACGCCGTGAGCAGAAGCGCCAGCAGGGAAGTCAGGAGGAGGGCGCCGGAGGCGTGGCGCGGGGAGGTCGCTGAGCAAAGCGCCATGGCAGCAGGGAGGCCCGTTCAGGCGGGAGACGGAATGCGGCGGGAGCATAGGGGAGAAATGTTGCGCCCCAGTTAACGCCGGCCTGAATGACGAAGGATTTCGATTCAACCCTCAAGCCAGCGCCGCCGGGGCCGTCAAATCATGGGTGGGTTCAGCCCTTCTTCGTCCATTGCCGAGCGAGTCTCCAATCATGAGTTTCCAAGAAAAGAATGCCGTCGTATGCGGTACCGAGGACCTGCTGGTCAGTCTGTGCAATTCCGTCAGCAAGGTGCTGACCGCGGCCACGGCGAGCAAGATCCACTACTCCGCGATGGTTCAGCGCATCACCAAGACCTGCCTGAAGCCCGACATCGGCTGTTTCGTGCTGTTCGACGGCGGCTTCTCCGGCCTGGTGATCATCAACTTCTCGTCGCAGGCGGCGATGGAGCTGTACGCCAGCTACATGCTGAGCATGGGCATGGCGCGTGATGAGCTGGCCCGCTCGCATACCTCCGATGAAGTGTCCAACGTGATGGGCGAGCTGATGAACCAGATCGTCGGCGATTTCACCGGCAAGGTGCGTCAGGAGTTCCAGACCCACATCACCCAGAATCAGCCCAAGATGCTGGCCCTGAACAAGCAGGTCATGCTCAGCGTGGATACCCACATGGATCAACCGGAAGCTCGCCGGGTGACCTTCTATACCGGTGCCGGCAACGTCTTCTACCTCGAGCTGGCGGTGGACCGCACAGAGTTCATCAAGCTCTTCGACTTCGACACCCAGGAGAGCGTTGATCCCGAGGCGCTGTTCGACCAGGCCGGCCAGGCATCTGACGACGTGCCTGCGGGGGATACTCGCTCCGAGACGGACGCTTTTCTCGACTCCCTGGGGATGTGATCCGCTGGCCGGGGCGCGTGCTCCGGCCGATTGCTGTCTTCATTTGAGTGCGTGGCGGACAGTCTTGGGCATCACGCAACAAGGCTGAAATATCCGGGCGATATGCTCCGCCGCGGTCTGCTTTTTGCTGCGCTGCAATGACCTTGCCGTTGCAGTGGCCCAGCAGGCAGAACAGGCTGACCGTGGCTCTGCGGCAAACGCCTGACCTCAATCAAATGGAGAACCTGATGCAAAAGAAACTGATCGCCCTGGCAGTTGCCGGCCTCGCATCCACCGGCGTTTTCGCCCAGTCCAATGTGACCGTCTATGGCGTTGCCGATGCGTCCTTCGACATCGTCAAGATCGGCGGCGATGCCAACAATGAGCTGGGCAACACCACCCGCGTGTCCACCAACTCCTCCTACCTGGGCTTCAAGGGCAGCGAGAACCTGGGCAACGGCCTCACCGCCCTTTTCCAGTTCGAGAGCGGCGTGAGCTTCGACAGCGCGGGCTCCCTGAGCACCAACCGCGACAGCTTCGTGGGCCTGAGCGGTGGTTTCGGTACCGTCGTGCTGGGCACCCTGACCGGCCCGACCCGCGCCCTGGGCACCGCCCTGGACGTGAACCCGGGCGCCACCGGCATCGGCGCCAACGCCGGCATCCTGGGCAAGCTGGGCAACCGCCTGCTGGGCTCCACCAGCGCCACCGGCGATTACTCCGCCAGCTCCACCTGCGCCCGCTCCAGCAGCTGCCAGTCGATCTTCGACAACCGCTGGAAGAACGCCGTGGCCTATGTCTCCCCCACCTTCGCCGGTGTCAACGCCACCGTGGCTTACGTTGCCAACGAGAACAAGTCCCTGCATGGCCTGACCTCCGCCAACACCACCGGCTACGACCTCGGCGTGAAGTACTCCGGCGGCCCGCTGATGGCTGCGGTGACCTACAACGCCGTGTCCCTGGGTAATGCGGCCGACACCAAGGTGGCCGACCTGCGCGTGGGTGGTAGCTACAACTTCGGCCCGGCGACTGTCCGTGCGATCTTCGACCTGGCCCGTGCTGACGACTTCGGCGGCGCCAAGTTCACCCAGGCCGTGTATGGCTTTGGCGCCACCTTCGACGTGACCCCGGCCACCAAGCTGCTCGGCCAGGTCTACGTGGCCCGCGATGTGAAGCGCAATGGCAACAGCCTGGATGATTCCGGTGCCAAGCTGTTCGAGGTGGGCGTGCTGCACAGCCTGTCCAAGCGCACCAGCCTAAAGGCCACCTACGCCATGATCAACAACGACAAGGCGGCCTCCTATGACTTCGGCTTTAATGCCGCCGGCGTGAACACCGGCAGCCTGCCGGGCGGTGCCAGCACCGTCGGCGCCACCGTTCAGGGCATCTCCCTGGGCCTGCGCCACACCTTCTGATCCATCGATCGGAAGACTGCAGCATGAAAAGGGCGGCCTGCGGGCCGCCCTTTTCATTGGAGGGCCAGCAGGCCCGCGTCTTTGGCAGCAACTTACGATCGCCGCAGCGGTGAGCTGTAGGGGCGACTTCAGTCGCCCGCGGACTCTGATCAGGCACCTGCGGGCGACTGAAGTCGCCCCTACATGAGGACGTGACGTTCCTCCCGACGTGATGAATATGCCGATGCTTCGGCAGGCTCAGTCCAGCAGGTCGGAGTAGTCCTTCTGGGTATAGCCGGCCAGCCGGCTCCACGGGAGGGTGGCCGGCATGGTTTCGCGGCGGGCCACCATGGTGCTGTAGCTGGTGCCGGAGATGTTGGCGGACTCGATGCGGCGGGGGTATTGCTCCTTTTCATCCCAAAGCACCTGGACGCGGGCATTGCGGGTGCCGCCTTCATACCAGCGGGTGCCGGGGGCGGCGCTGCGCTTGCTTGGCTGCATGCGCTTGAGCTGCTCGGGGTCGAGGAGTTGGCTGGCGGTGGTCCATTTGCCGTCGAAGCCGATGTTGTTGTAGTCCACGGCGGGGACGTCGACCACCATCTTGTCATGGTCGTTGACCAGGCGGACGCGCAGCTTGCCGTCATCGCCGCGACTCACCCAGCGGGCGGCGGCGGCCAGGTCCATGTGTTTGTGGCCCTTGTCGCCGGCACGGTGTTCGTCTTCCTCGTGGGCATGGGCGGGCAGTACGCGGGCTACCCAGCTCTGGTTGTCGCGGCGGATCAGGCGCTCGCTGAAGCGGGTGATGCGGGTGACGCCATCGGCGCCCAGTACGGTGATGTCGTGGTCGACCCGGACGGCCAGATCGACGGCCAGGGCGGGGTTCGCGCATAGGGCGGCGAGCAGGGCGGTGAGAAGATGCTTGTTCATCGGATGGGGTATTGGGGCAAAAAAATTGCCCGACCGGAGTCGGTCGGGCCAAGGTGGGACGGCATTGCTTTTCGATCAGAGGTTCCAGGCTGGAGCGATCACAGGCCCATCGCGGACTTCACCAGGCTGAAGACCTTGGTGTTGACCATGGTGCCCTTGAAGTTCCTGTTGCCTGCGCCGGTGGACAGCAGCATCACGTCGCCGCCGCCGTGGGTTTCATTACCCACCGCGCCCAGGTTGACCCCGACTTCCTGGATGTAGTCGTCGGCGGTGGTGTCCACGTTGGTCAGGTCGTCGCGGCTGGCCTTGCGTGGGCCGCCGCCGTTGCCGAACACCAGGGCGGTGTAGGGCTTGCTGTCGGCAGCGGTGGCGAGCACGGCCTTGCCCTGGACGGTGGTCTGCTTGATGTCGGTGACCTTGCCGAGGATGTTGTTGCCCTTGTGGGAGTAACCGTTGAAGGTCATCGTGTGGTCGTGGTCGGCGGTGACGACGATCAGCGTGTTCTTCAGGTCCACCAGCGACAGGGCACGCTTGATGGCGTCGTCGAAGGCGATGGTGTCTTCGAGGGCGCGCTTGGCGTTGGTGCCGTGCAGGGCGTGGTCGATGCGGCCGCCTTCAACCATCAGGAAGTAGCCCTTGCCGTTCTTCTGCAGGATCTTGATGGCCTTTTCGGTCATGTCGGCGAGGCTGGGCTCATCGATGTTGTTGCCGGCCTTGGCGCGGTCCAGCTCGTAGTTGAGGTGGTCCTTGTTGAACAGCCCGACCAGCTTGTTGGTGGCGGCAGGGTCGATGGTCTTGAACGCGGTGCCGGAGTTCACATAGGTGTAACCGGCGGTCTGCAGCAGGGCGGTGAGGTCCTTGCCGTCGGTGCGCTTGCCGCCGCTGACGGTGTTGGGCACGAAGTGGCGCCAGCCGCCGCCGAGGAGCACGTCCACCCCGGTGCCGAGGGCGGCGTTGTACTTGCCCGAGCCCGGCACAAACTGTGCGGCGATGTCGTTTTCGCCATCACGGTGGCAGATGTGGGAGTAGGTGGCCGCCGGGGTGGCGTGGGTCACCCGGGTGGTGGTGACGGCGCCCACGGCCTTGCCGGCGGCCTTGGACAGCTCAAGCAGGGTCACCGCCGGGCTGCCGTTGCCGGTGGCCGGGCAGGTGCTGTCGCCGGCCGAGGTGACGTAAGGGGTGGTGCCGTTGTAGGCCTTGGTGTCGGCGCTCATGGAGAGCACCTCGTTGTTCATCTTGACGCCGGTCATGTAGGCGGCCATCGACGGGGCGGAGTCGGTGGTCTGGGCATCGTTGGAGTAGGTCTTGATGCGGGCGGTGCGCTTGAGCTGCTCCATGCCCAGCTGGCCGGCTTCACCGTACTTGTAGATGCGGCTGGCGGTGACGGTGGTGGGGCCCATCCCGTCGCCCAGGAAGAAGATGACGTTGGTCGCCTCGCCGGCGGCGATGGCGGAGGTGGTGGCGCCGATCAGGGCGATGGCGGCGGCACAGGTCTTGAGGGTGGTTTTCATCGTGTGGACTCCGCTTACAGGCCGACCGACTGGCGGATCAGGTTGAAGACTTCGGTGTTGGTGATGACGCCGGTGAAGCGCTCGGAGCCGCGGCCGACTGCGCCCAGGAAGACGTCGGTGCCGCCGTGGGTCTCGCTGCCCGCTCCCATCGGGATGGCCGCTTCCTGGTGGTAGCTCTTGTCGGCCACCTGGGCGTCGGTGAGAGCGCTGCGCGTGGCGGGGCGGTTCTCGCCATTGCCAAAGCCGATGATGGTGAAGGGGTTGCCGCCGCTGTCGGTGCTGTAGAGACCGGTGACGAAGTTCTTGAGCAGGCCGATCACCCCCGGGTTCGCGGCGGTGGTGGCGCCGGTGCGGGCGGCGTAGCCGTTGAGCACCAGGGTGTGGTCGTGGTCGGCGGTGACGACGATCAGGGTGTTCTTGAGGTCGGCATCCTTGGCCTTCATCTTTTCGATGGCGGTCTTGATGGCGTTGTCGAAGGCCACGGTGTCCTGCAGGGCCTTCCTGGCGGTGGTTTCATGCAGGGCATGGTCGATGCGGCCGCCTTCGACCATCAGGAAGAAGCCCTTCTGGTTCTTCGACAGGATGTCGATGGCCTTGGAGGTCATTTCTGCCAGGCTGGGCTCCAGGCTGGCGTCGCGGTCCAGGTCGTAGCTCATGTGGCCGCTGGTGAACAGGCCCACCAGCTTGTTGGTGGAGCCGGCCGCGGCGGCGTCGAACTCGGACTTGTTCTTGACGTAGGTGTAGCCCTGGGTCTTGAACTCGGCGGTCAGGTCGCGGCCGTCGGTGCGCTTGCCGCCAGCGGCGGTCGGCAGGAAGAACTGGCGGCCACCGCCGAGGAGTACGTCGAGGCCGTCGCCGAGGGCGCTGTTGTAGCCGCTGCCGCCGGGGACGACCTGGGCGGCGATGGTGTTCTCGCCGTCACGATGGCAGATGTGGGCGTAGGTGGTGGCCGGGGTGGCGTGGGTGACGCGGGTGGTGGTCACCGCGCCGGTGCCCCAGCCGGATTTCTTGGCCAGCTCGAGCAGGGTGGTCACGGCGGTGCCGTTGCCGCTGGTCGGACAGGTAGAGTCGGTGCCGTTGAGGTAGTCCTTGCCGGTGGCGTCGAAGGCCGAGGTCTCCGGGCTCATGGAGATGACTTCGTTGTTCATCTTCACGCCGGTCATGTAGGCGGCCATCGAGGGAGCCGAGTCGGTGACCTGGGCGTTGTTCGAATAGGTCTTGACGAAGGCCGTCTCGGGCAGGGTGTCGATGGTCAGCTCGCCGTCCTCACCGACGCTGTAGATGCGCGCGGCGGTGAGGGTGGTCATGCCCATGCCGTCGCCGAGGAAGAAGATGACGTTCTTGGGGGCGTCGTTGCTGCTGCTGTTGCCGCCGCAGCCGGCGAGAAGGGCTGCCGAGACGGCGGCCGCGATGAGGCCGAGTTTGCGCATTGCGGGAATCTCCGGGGTGGATGGATCTGGAACGTCCGCCAGTGTTGGCGATCCGTGTTACCGGAGAATGAAGGCACCACAATGCGCTCCAGCCCGCAGGGCGGGCGGAGCGCCGGCTTCCCGGAGGGGGAAGCCGGTTGGGGGCGGCCCGAAGGGCCGCGGTCAGGTCACTTACACCGCGATCTCGCCGCCGTTGCTGCGGGTGATCACCACGGTGGCGGAGCGCGGACGCTTGGTGGAGCTGGCGTCGGTCTGGCTGGCGGGCCAGGCGCTCTTGGGGGAGGTCAGGCTGCCATCTTCGCCCGGGTGCTGGACGTTGATGAACAGGGTCTTGCGGTCCGGCGTCATGGCCACACCGGTGATCTCGCACTCCTTCGGGCCGACCAGGAAGCGGCGCACGGTGGCGTCGGTGGCGTTGGCGCCCTTGATGGTCGGGGTGCCGCCGGCAGCGGTGATGGCCGAGCCGTCGCCCACCTTGCCAGGGACTGCGGCCAGCATCATGCAGTTGGTGACGTCGGTGTAAGCGCCGTCGTCGGTTTGGATCCACAGCATGCCGTTCTGGTCGAACCACAGGCCGTCCGGGCTGGAGAAGTCATTCACCGCGGTCAGGCCGGACAGGTTGACGTTGGCCGGGGCGCCGGCTTCCGCGCCGAAGAGGTAGATGTCCCAGGTGAAGGTGGTGGCGGCGGGATCATTGCCGGCTTCGCGCCAGCGGATGATGTGACCGTTCGGGTTGCCCTTCTGGGAGGTGGTGCCGCCCTTGATGTCTTCGTAGTAGCGCGGGTTGGCGGTGTCCGGCTTGAGCTGGCTGCCGGTCGGGGTGGCGGTGGGGGAGACCCGGTTGCTGTTGTTGGTGAGGGTCATGTAGACCTCGCCGTTGATCGGGTTCACCGCACCCCATTCGGGGCGGTCCATCTTGGTGGCACCGACCACGTCGCCGGCCAGGCGGGCGTGGGTGACCACGTCGGCCTGATCGGCGAAGGCATAGGTGGCGTTGGCGGCGGTGAGGCCGTTCTTGCCATGGGTGAGCTCCACCCAGGTGCCGCTGCCGTCGCTGCTGAACTTGGCGACGTAGAGGGTGCCTTCGCTCATGTACTTGATGCCGGCGGTGTGGCCCTTGCCGACGTCGGCGGCATCCCACAGCGCCTTGGAGACGAACTTGTAGATGTAGTCGTTGCGGTTGTCGTCACCCATGTAGAAGACCACCGGCTTGCCGGCCACCGCGGTGCAGGGCCAGCAGCCTTCGTGGGCGAAGCGGCCCAGGGCGGTGTGCTTGAGCGGGGTGGAAGTGGGGGCGAAGGGGTCGATCTCGACGATCCAGCCGAAGGTGTTGAAGACGTTGCGATAGTCTTCCGCGGCGCTTGCGCCGGTGACGGAGGCGCTCCAGCGCACGAACAGGTCTTCGCTGCCGGCGGTGTCCCACAGGTAGGGGCTCTTGCGGCCCTGGGTCATGCCGTAGCGGTTGAGGGCGACGATCTCCTTGGCGCTGCGCAGGTCGTTGTCGCCGGCGGCGCGGCTGATCACGTTGGTGAAGTTCTCTTCACAGGTGAGGTAGGTGCCCCACGGGGTGTAGCCGTTGCCGCAGTTGTTGTTGGTGCCGCGGGTGGCGGTGCCGTCCGGCGAGAACTTGGTGCGCAGCAGGGCATTGCCCTTGGCCGGGCCGCTGAAGTTCATCGGGGTGGCGGAGGTGACACGGCGGTTGAAGCTGGAGCCCTTGGTCACGCTGAAGGCGGTACCGGCGCTGCCGCGGCGGATCTCGCTGATGCTGACGCCGTGGGCGTAGATTTCCTTCTCTACCTCGGAGGCCACGCGGGTGCTGCCGGCGGTACGGCCGTTAGGGGCATTGCCTTCTACACAACTCATCCAGCATTCCCGGCTTGAATGAAGGGTAGCGCCTGAATCACCGTACGGATTTTTTGCAGCCCAAGCCAGATGCTCTTGACGCCCGGCTCGCCGTCGCCCTTGCG
>JAFLDU010000023.1 GCA_017309145.1 Zoogloea sp.
AAGCCAGGCTTTCCTCGCTCCTTAATGCTGGCGGAGTGGACGGGACTCGAACCCGCGACCCCCGGCGTGACAGGCCGGTATTCTAACCAACTGAACTACCACTCCACTTCAAACTGCCACTCCAGTCAGACTTCGACTGAAGCTACCTGCCTTGCTGCCGCAGGACTTTTGATCCTGGCGTCCCCACGGGGATTCGAACCCCGGTTATCGCCGTGAAAGGGCGGTGTCCTAGGCCTCTAGACGATGGGGACCCGGTACTGCTTCAAGTTGTTGGTGGAGGTAAGCGGGATCGAACCGCTGACCTCTTGCATGCCATGCAAGCGCTCTCCCAGCTGAGCTATACCCCCGTGCAACGAGAAACGCATTATAGAGAAGCCAATCGGAAATGTAAACCTCTTTCGACGATTTTCTCTTTTTACTGCAAAACGAGGCATCTACACCTCTGAGCCACAAAGAGAAACGGCGGCTTGCGCCGCCGTTTCCGGGAACTTCCAAGCCTTGTGAGGGCTTATCAGGCAGCCTTGCGACGACGCAGGGCAGCCATGCCGGCCAGGCCCAGGCCAACCAGCGCCATGGAGGCGGGTTCCGGCACGAAGCGCAGGGCGCCGTTGGCACGGAAGGTGCCGTCGATCTTGCCATCGCCGGGAGTTTGGAAACCATTGGTATCCAGCGCAAGCAGCACTTGACTGAAGTTTTTACCCGGGGCGTCAATCTCGGTTACATCAATTACCCATTTGTTGTCGCTCAGCACATGGGAGACGTTCACCGTACCAGGGGCGAGCAGAGGAGCGATCGAAGGACCAAACACAGCGCCCAGCAGCACGTTGATGGCGTTCACACTTCCAGAGAAGGTATTGGTCAGGCCCTTCACGTCAGCACCGTTCGAAGTGAAGGTGTTGCTGTCGAAGTCATACACAAAGGTAGAGCCAGTGATACCCGTGGTGGATGCATCAACCGTACCGAGGGGAACCCAGTTGGCCTGGGGAGCCGGCCCGATGGGAGCAGGGTACTTAATCTCGAACTCACCCTTGCGCTCAACGCTGTACTGGCCGTTGGTCGGAACATTAACAGTCAGTACGCCATTGAGATTATCACCAACCCCTCCACCAAGAGTGATGCGGTAGGTGTTAGGAGTGAGATCAGCAAAACCTTCGATCAAGAAATTGCCACGGAAATTATCTGCAGTGGTCAAGTAAGGGTTGGCGTTGGCAGCAGTAGCGCCAAACAGGGCAACGGCAGCGCCGAGCACCAGGGAGAGACGATTGGCTTTCATTCGAAATTCCTCAATAGTTGATCGGAAACAATTTTTTTATTGTTCACCCTAAGAGCACACCCCGGTGCGCTCGCTAGGCAAGCAGACAAGGGAACACGACAGCAAATTTCAAGCCAGAAAAAACAAGTCAATGTTATTTAAGAAATTTACTATTATGGGCAAGCGCCATAGGCGGGCAATGTAAAAAATCCTGACATCCACTCCAAGCTCGAAAGCCGCACCACAACAACCCTTCCCTCACAGGCATCAAGGCCAGAGAACCTTGCCTGGGTTCATGAGCCCCGAGGGGTCAAGCAGGCGCTTGATAGCACGCATGATGCCCATCTCGACCGGTGACTTGTAACGGGTCAGCAGATCCCGCTTGAGCTGCCCGATGCCATGCTCAGCCGATATCGAGCCATGCAGGGCTTGCACGACCTCGTGCACAACCTCGCCCACCGCCTCGGTACAGGCCATGAAGGCCGCGTTCTCGTCACGCAGGGGACGTGACTGGTTGTAGTGCAGGTTGCCGTCGCCCACATGCCCGAAGGCTACGATGCGAATACCGGGATAGCGCTGCTCCAGGGCCTGCCCTGCCCGTTCAAGGAATTCCGGGATGGCGCTGACGGGAACAGAAACATCATGTTTGATGCTGAAGCCCTCCCGCTTCTGAGCCTCGGAAATGCTCTCACGCAGCCGCCACAGATCGGCGGCCTGCTGCTCGCTGGTGGCGACGACCCCATCAAGAACGCAAGCCGCCAGGCCCGAGCCAGCGAACGCCTCCTCGAACAGTGCATCCAGAGCGGACTGGGTACCGAAATCGGTCAACTCGACCAGCACGTACCATGGGTAACACGCAGAAATAGGATCACGGGCGCCCTCGATATGCTGCAGGACCAGATCCAGCGCCTGTCGGCCAATCAGTTCGAAAGCGCTGACACGATCCCCTACCCTCTCACCAAGCCGCGCCAGCATTTCGACTGCCTTGGCGGGGCTTTCCACTGCCAGCCATGCCGTGGTGGTGGCACGCGGACGCGGAAACAGTTTGAGGGTGGCCGCAGTGACGATGCCGAGCGTCCCCTCCGCACCGATAAAAAGCTGCTTCAGATCGTAGCCGGTGTTGTCCTTGCGCAAACCACGCAAGCCACTCCAGATCTCGCCGCTAGGCAGAACCACCTCGAGGCCCAGCACCAGAGCACGGGTGTTGCCATAGCGCAGCACCTGCACTCCCCCCGCATTGGTGGAGATCACGCCACCGACCTCGCAACTCCCCTCCGAGGCCAACGACAGGGGAAACAATCGATCCACTGCGGCAGCAGCAGCCTGGGCTTCAGCAAGAGTGGCCCCCGCTTCAATGGTCAGGGTGTTGTTGGCCTGATCCACCTCACGCACCTGCCGCAAGCGCGACATGTTGAGGACGATGCACCGCCCGTCCATCAGTGGCGTAGCACCACCGCACAGGCCGGTATTCCCCCCTTGCGGGACAATCGAAACGCCCGCGGACAGGCAGAGCCGCACAATTGCCGCAACCTGCTCAGCATCCCTGGGGCGCACTACCGCCAGCGCTCTGCCGCGATAACGCCCACGCCAGTCACTCAAACAGGGCGCCATGTCCGCAGCGTCTTCAAGACAATGAGGCGACCCGACCACGGCCCGGAGTGCGGCAATGAATTCCGTCATGAGTTTTCCCCGGAGTGCGCCAGACGGCGGTTCAGCGCCCCAGCGCGCGATTGATGGCGGGGAGTGCTGCCGCCACGGCCGCCTCCCCTTCGGCAATGGCCTCTGCACCACGATGGAAGTCCATCAGGCCCAACTGGGCAAGACGTGGAGAGAGGACCACATCCGCAGGCTCTCCAGCCAGGCGGCTGCGGGCAATGCGCACGGACATGATGGAAATGCTGTTCTGGACGACGCTCAGCAAAGAGGGTAACGCCTCATCGTCCGCGGAGGCACTTCGACCATTACCCGCCAAGCGGGACAACAGCTTGCGATGCCAACCGTTCGAGGTTTCTGCAGTCTCTGCGGGGGGGGTACGGTTACGCCACGCCCACCCCACCACATCAGAATTCAATTCAACAGCGATGACAAGGTCGGCACCCATCGCACGGGCAAGCGACACGGGCACGGGGTTGACTAAGCCACCATCGGCCAGCAGACGCCCATCCTGCCAGACCGGCGCCATCAACCCGGGCATGGCGATGGAGGCGCGAACAGCCTCCGAGACACTCCCCTCCCTCAGCCACACCTCATGCCCACTGTGCAGATCGGTGGCCACACAACCGAATGCATGAGGCAAGGCCGTGAAGTCCCGGTCGACAAACTCCTTTTCGAAAAAGGCCATCAGCTTGTCGCCCTTGAGCAGACCACCCCGGAGCCCCATGTCCATCAACCCGACCACATCCTGCCAGCCCAGGGCTTCAACCCAGGTGCCGAGCTTGTCGAGGTCTCCGGTAGCTGCGATGGCGCCAACAAAGGCGCCAATGGAACAGCCGCTGATGACGACCGGTTCGACCCCCTCCCGGGCCAGCGCGCGCAGCACGCCGATATGCGCCCACCCCCGGGCCGATCCGCTACCGAGGGCGACGCCGATGACGGGCTTGCGCTTCATGGACGGACGCTGGGCGGACCGACGCTCAGAGCGGCTCGGCGTAGAGGTCGTGCACGTCGCAGTCGGTGATGCGGACGCGGGCAAACTCGCCCGGCTGCAGATTCTCGCCGGCCGGGATGATCACCAGGCCGTCGATCTCCGGCGCATCGCCCGGCGAACGGGCCAGGGCGCCCTCCTCGTCGATCTCATCCACCAGCACGGTCATCTCGCGACCGATGAAACGCTCGAGGCGCTCGGTGGAGATGTCCTCCTGGAACTCCATCAACTGGATGCGGCGCTCTTCACGGATCTCCTCGGGCACGGGGTCGGCCAGATCGTTGGCCGCAGCCCCCTCCACCGGAGAATAGGCAAAGGCGCCGACACGATCGAGACGGGCTTCTTCGAGGAACTGGAGAAGCTCCTCGAAGTCCGCATCGGTCTCACCGGGGAAGCCGGTGATGAAGGTGGAGCGGATCGTCAGGTCGGGGCAGATCTCACGCCACCGACGGATCCGCTCCAGGTTGTTCTCGGTGCTGGCGGGCCGCTTCATGGCCTTCAGGATGCGCGGGCTGGCATGCTGGAAGGGCACATCCAGGTAGGGCAGGATCTTGCCTTCGGCCATCAGCGGGATCAGCTCGTCCACGCTCGGGTAGGGGTAGACATAGTGCAGGCGCACCCAGACGCCCAGGTCGCCCAATGCATTGCACAGGTCATACAACTTGGTGCGCATCGGCCGACCGCCCCAGAAGCCGGTGCGGTACTTGGTGTCGACACCGTAGGCACTGGTGTCCTGGGACACCACGAGCAATTCCTTGACCCCCGCATTGACCAGGTTCTCAGCCTCGCGCATCACCTCGCCGATAGGCCGGCTCACCAGATCCCCCCGCATGGACGGGATGATGCAGAAGGTGCAGCGGTGATTGCAGCCCTCGGAGATCTTGAGGTAGGCGTAGTGATCGGGCGTGAGCTTGACACCCTGGGGCGGCAGCAGGTCGATGAAGGGGTCGTGGGGCTTGGGCAGATGCTTGTGCACCTCGTGCATGACCTGCTCGGTGGCATGGGGCCCCGTCACCGCCAGCACCTGCGGATGCGCGGCCATCACCACGTCTTCCTTGGCCCCCAGACAGCCGGTGACAATCACCTTGCCGTTCTCGTTGAGGGCTTCGCCGATGGCATCGAGGGACTCCTCCACCGCGGCATCGATGAAGCCACAGGTGTTGATGACCACGAGATCCGAGCCTTCGTAGGAAGGAGAGATCTCATAGCCCTCCGCGCGCAGGCGGGTGAGGATGTGTTCGGAGTCGACGAGGGCCTTGGGGCAGCCAAGGCTGACGAAGCCCACCTTGGGGGCGGCCGCGGGTTTGACGTGGGTCATGCTTTAAAAACCTGAACGGGAAAAGTGCAAGGGCCGCGACAAGTGCGCGGCCCAGGGATTCTATTATTTCTTGGGAGCGGGGGGTGGCGCCGTCTCTGCGCCAGGCCCTTCACTCTTCTCACCGGTGAAACCCGGCGGCGGCGGGAAGCCAGGGAACTGGAAACCCGAGAACAGGTTGCGCGTCTGGCTGTCCAGCTGCTCCTGCATCTGGGCATACATCTTCTTGCTCTGTTCCATGTAGGCGCCCATCATGCTCTGCATGGCAGGCCCCTGGAAGTTCAGGAACTGGGCCCACAGGTCCTGGCTGACCGTGGCGTTCTCGCCATAGACGGAGCGGACCTGGTCCTGCAGCTTGGCCTGCATGTCGGTGAAGGCCTTGATGTTGTTCTCAAGGTACTTCCCCATCATGCCCTGCATGGCATTGCCATAGAAGCGGATCATCTGGGACAGCAGGTCACTGGTGAACATCGGCGCGCCACCCGCCTCCTCCTCAAGGATGATCTGCAGCAAGATGTTGCGCGTGAGGTCTTCACCGCTCTTGGCATCAACGACCTGGAAGGTCCCACTCTCGAGCACAAGCTCCTTGACGTCGGCGAGCGTGATGTAAGAACTGGTCTGGGTGTCGTACAGGCGGCGGTTCGGGTACTTTTTTATCAGGCGAATCTGGTCGGCCATTCGTGTCTTCTCCTCGGCGATTGAGTTCGCCTGTGGAGATTATACTGCGCTGCGCAAGAAAAAGCCCCGCCTTGGGGCGGGGCCTTCGTGACACACGTGACAATGTCTTACTGATAGTAGAGACCGCCGTTCACGTTCAGGGTGGCACCGGTGACGTAACCCGCCAGTTCGGAAGCCAGGTAGGTCACGGCAGCGCCGATTTCCTCGGGCTTGCCGAGGCGCTTGACCGGCACGGTATCGATGATGGCGTTACGCACTTCTTCCTTGATCGCCATGACCATGTCGGTGCCGATGTAGCCCGGGGCGATGGCGTTGACGGTCACACCCTTGGTGGCCAGCTCGGCCGCCAGGGCCTTGGTGAAGCCGATCACGCCGGCCTTGGCGGCGGAGTAGTTGGTCTGGCCAGCCTGACCCTTGACGCCGTTCACCGAGGAGATGTTGATGATGCGGCCCCAGCCACGTTCCGCCATCTTCGGGGAAATGGTGTGGGTCACGTTGAACAGGCTGGTGAGGTTGGTCGCGATGACCGCATCCCACTGACCCTTTTCCATCTTCGGGAAGAACTTGTCGCGGGTGATGCCGGCGTTGTTCACCAGGATGTCGATCGGGCCCACTTCGGCAGTGATCTGCTCAACGGCCGCCTTGCACTGCTCGTAGTCGGACACGTCAAAACCGTACACCGGGATATCCAGGCCTTCGGCCTTGCGGGCCTCAACCCATGCGTCCTTGGCGGGGTCGCCCGGGAAGAAGTTGCCAACCACGCGGACGCCGGCAGCAGCGAGGGATTTACAGATTGCAGTGCCGAGGCCACCAACTGCGCCAGTAACAAGAGCGATGCGTTGAGTCATTTCACTTTCCTTTGTTGCGGTGCCAAATGGAATCGAGATTAGAACATATGCTGACCGCCGTTGATAGAGATGTTGGCCCCGGTCACAAAGGCCGCCTCGTCAGACGCGAGGTAGGCCACCAGGCCTGCAATCTCTTCAGGCTTGCCGAGCCGGCTGACAGGGATATGCGGCAGGATCTTGGTCTCGAGGACCTCCTGCGGAATCGCCATGACCATCTTGGTGCCGATATAGCCCGGGGAAATCGTATTGACGGTCACCCCGGCCTTGGCCACTTCCAGCGCAAGAGCCTTGGTGAAGCCGTGCATGCCGGCCTTGGCCGCGGCGTAGTTGGTCTGACCGAAGGCCCCCTTGATGCCGTTGACCGAGGACACGTTGATGACGCGCCCCCACTTGCGCTCGACCATGCCGTCCATGACCTGCTTGGTCATGTTGAAAACGCTGTCGAGGTTGGTGTGGATCACAGCATCCCAATCGGCCTTGGACATGCGCTTGAAGGTCATGTCCCGGGTGATGCCGGCGTTGTTCACCAGCACATCCACCGGTCCGATGTCATGGGTGATGGTTTCGATGCAGACCTTGCAGGAATCAAAGTCGGACACATCACAGGGATAGGCCTTGAACCCATATCCCATGTTGTTCATCGACTGCAGCCATTCCGCCGCCTTCTCATTGCCCGGCGAGTGGGTTGTGACGACCTTGTATCCCAGGGCTGCCAGCTTGATGCAAATGGATTCTCCGAGACCACCCATACCACCGGTTACGAGTGCTACACGTGCCATGATCTTCCCTCCTTGTCGTGATTTATGCGGGGGTCAACTGCATGCCGGCAACGCCCCCATTCTGATTTTTCGCTGCCGACTTCCGGCGACTGCCGCCCACCCTGAGGCAGGCGGCAGCCGCCCTGATCAGGCCGTTTCCTTGACGTAGCGCCCAGGAGCCGGCTCGATGACCTTGTATTTGGCATTACCCGGCTTGGTGCGTGCGGCAACCATCGGACCGCCCCGGGTCTTCAGCCATTCGATCCAGTGCAGCCACCAACTGCCCGGCTTCTCGGTGGCGCTCTCGAGCCACTCCTCCGGCACGGACGCACTGGAGTCGCCAACCCAGTAACTGCGGCGATTCTTGGAGGCGGGATTGATCGCCCCGGCAATGTGCCCGCTCGCCCCCAGCACGAAAGTCGTCTCACCGCCAAGGATCTGCCGCACCAGATAGGCGCTGGTCCAGGGCACGATGTGGTCTTCGCGGGCGGCCAGCAGGTAGGCCGGGAGATCCACCTTGCCCATGTCGACCTTGACGCCCAGCATCTCGAGCTTGCCCGGCACGCGCAGGTTGTTCTCGAGGTACATGTTGCGCAGATACCAGGCCAGGAAGGGGCCGGCCAGGTTGGTGCTGTCGGAGTTCCAGTACAGAAGGTCGAACGCCTCCGGCTGCTTGCCTTTGAGGTAGTTACCGACCACGTACTGCCAGATCAGGTCGTTGGCACGCAGACTGGAGAAGACCTGGGCCAGTTCACGCCCCATCAACAGCCCGCCCTTGCCGATGGCCGCCTCGCGGGCCGCCACGGACGCCTCATCCACCAGACAGCCGATCTCGCCGGCGTCGCTGAAATCGAGCAGGGTCGTCATGAGGGTCAGGCTCTCTGCAGGATCCTCGCCCTTGGCCCGCAGCACGGCCAGCGCCGACGACAGGATGGTGCCGCCCACACAGAAGCCCAGCACATTGGGCTTGTCGACCTTGGTGACCTCGCGGACGACCTGCAGCGCGGTGATGGGCCCCTTTTCCAGGTAGTCGTCCCAGCCGAAATGAGCCTGCTCGGCCTTGGCGTTCTTCCACGACACCAGGAACACCGTGAAGCCCTGCTCGACGATGAAGCGCACCAGCGAGTTCGCGGGCTGCAGATCCATGATGTAGAACTTGTTGATGCACGGCGGGACGATCAGCAGCGGCGTCTTGTGCACCTTCTCGGTCAGCGGCGCGTACTGGATCAGCTGGATCAGCTCGTTCTCGTAGATCACGGAGCCGGGCGTGGTGGCCAGGTTGCGACCGATCTCGAAAGCCGAGTCGTCGGTCATGGAGATGCGCCCCTTCTCCATGTCGGCGATGAGGTTCTTGATGCCCTGGGTGATGCTCTCCCCCTTGGTCTCCAGGGCCGTGCGGATGAACTCCGGGTTGGTGGCGGCGAAATTGGAAGGGGCCAGGGCGTCGATGTACTGGCGGGTGAGGAACTGCATCTTGGACTTGCTGCGCCCGTCTGCCACCGGCAGCGCATCGGCCACCTTGGTCAGGTAATCGGCATTCAGCAGATAGGCCTGGCGGATGTAGTCATAGACCGGGCTGGCACTCCAGTCGGGCGCATTGAAGCGGCGGTCACCGGGCTGAGGCTTGACGACGGGCTCCACGGCTTCGCCGGGACGAGCCTGAGCCATGGTGGCCCACAGCCGGGCATGGGCTTCGGCCAGCTCCTTCTGAAGACGGGTCAGCTCCTGGGTCTCGGGCAGCGGGATCTGCGGTGCCGATCCCGGCGCCACCTGCTGCATCGCGGCATTCTGCTTGCCAAGAAAATCGAAGAACCCCTCGGCCAGCGACTGGCCGAACTTGAACATGCTCTGTAGTGCCTCTGCAGACTGCTCCGGTGTTACCGACATCTACCTCTCCTTGTTGTGTGCT
Source organism: Zoogloea sp. (assembly GCA_017309145.1). Taxonomy (GTDB): domain Bacteria; phylum Pseudomonadota; class Gammaproteobacteria; order Burkholderiales; family Rhodocyclaceae; genus Zoogloea. The sequence continues at coordinate 9,405 of JAFLDU010000023.1, forward strand.
TCAAAAGCAACGCCCGGAAGGCAAGCAGCATGAACGCCTGGGCACACGGGGCCGATACCGCCAGCCTGCCTCGGCTTGTAGAATCCGGGTATGTATATCGTTGCGATTGCTTGGATTTATGTCGCCCTGCTCGCGGCGCTGGCCGAGACCAGCGTTGTCGGCGGGGTTCTGACTTTCTTGTTCTATGGCGTTGCGCCGCTCTCCCTGTTCCTGTGGCTGTTCGGCACACCGGCGCGACGCCGCCGATCAGCCCAGCGCGCGCTCCGCGAGCGGATGGGCGAGGACGATGGAGGCAATGCCGGCAGCGATCAATAATACCTGCTGCGCAGTGGCCCGCAATTCAGTCCGCTTATGCAATCCCGGAATGAGATCGGCCACCGCCACATAGATCATACTCGCGGCCGCCAGAGCAAGAAACACCGGGACCAGCGACTCCATGTGAGAAAGTGCGAAATACGCCAGCATGCCGCCGACGAGGGTCGCGAGACTCGACAGGAGGTTGAAGGCCAGCGCCTTGGTACGGCTGTAGCCGGAGTGCAGCAGGATCAGAAAATCCCCGACCTCCTGGGGAATCTCATGAGCAATGATGGCCAGCGCGGTGACGATGCCAAGCGGCGTGCTCTCCACGAAAGCCGCGGCGATCAGAACCCCATCCACGAAATTGTGGAATGTGTCACCGACCAGGATGAGCAGGCCGCTGCGACCGTGATCGTGGCCATGCCCGTGGCCGTGGTGATCCTCACCGGCCGCATGCCCGTGGCCATGGCAACCTTCGTCATGGCAATGTCGCCACAACACCAGCTTCTCCAGCACGAAGAACAGCAGGATGCCCGCCAGGATGTTCATCGCGGCACGCTCGGGGCTCTCCGCAGCCTCGATGGCATGCGGCAGGACTTCGAGGAAGGCCGCACCGAGCAAGGCGCCGATGGCATAGCTGATCAGCGTCGGCACCCAGTGGGGGCGCGCCGCCCAGGCAAAGCCGGCGGCGACCAGCACGCTCAGCAGCCCCCCTGCAAAGCTCATTGCAACAATCCAGGCAAGGGGGGTCATGGTCATGGGCAGGAAAGACACGGGGGGCGCAGTATAACGTCAGGGACTGGGGGCTGCGCCTCAGCCCAGCCAGATCAGGGAGGCCATGCGGCCGGTCACCCCGTCACGACGATAGGAATAGAAACGGGTAGGGTCAGCATGGGTGCAGAACTCACCCCCATGGACACGCATCACCCCCAGGGCCGCCAACCGGAGACGGGCCAGCGTATACAGATCAGCCATCCATTTGCCGGGCTGCTGCGTGCCCACGAAGGCACTGGCCGCGAGAGGATCCTGACCGAGAAAGCCCTCCCGGACCTCGTCGCCGACCTCGAAGGCCGCCGGCCCGATGGCAGGGCCCAGCCAGGCTATCAGGCTCGACGGGGGCACAGCCATGGCCGTGACGGTGGCTTCGAGCACGCCGCCGTGCAAGCCCCGCCAGCCGGCATGGGCTGCCCCGACCACCGTCCCCGCGTCATCGCACAGCAGCACGGGCAGGCAGTCCGCGGTCATCACCACGCATACACGCCCCGAGCGGCGGCTGACCACCGCATCGGCATCCGGCAGTCCGCCGGCCCAGGCATCAGCATCCAGCACGGTGGTGCCATGGACCTGGTTCAGCCAGCAGGGCTCTTCCGGCAACAAGGTCCGCAGACGCCGCCGGTTCTCGGCGACCCGCACCGGGTCATCCCCGACGTGGACGCCCAGATTCAGACTGTCATAGGGCGCGGCACTGACACCACCAGCCCGGGTGGTCACGAGGGCATGCACACAATCCGGTGCCGGCCAGCCCGGCCGGATTCCATTGAGCCCCATCAGCCCGCCTTCCTTCCACCGATTTCATCCAGCAGCAGCCGGAAATCGTCCGGCAAGGGCACCTCCCAGCGGCAAGCCTGCCCCGTGCGCGGGTGGATCAAACCAAGCTGCCAGGCATGCAGCGCCTGCCGGGGAAAGGCATCGAGACGCGGGTCGGCGCTGCGCGTCTTGCCATAGGTTGCATCGCCGACCAGGGGATGGCCGATATGGGCCATGTGCACCCGGATCTGGTGGGTGCGCCCGGTCGCCAGACTACACTCGACCAGGGTGGCCCGCTCGAAGCGCTCGACCACCCGGAAGTGGGTCAAGGCCTCACGCCCGCCGGGCACCACGGCCATCTTGGTCCGCTGCACGGGGTGGCGGCCGATCGGCGCCTCGACGCGCCCTGACTCGAGCGGCATGCCATGCACCAGCGCGTAGTAATGCCGCTTGACGCTGCGCGCCTGCAACTGGCGCACGAGGTCGGTCTGAGCCTCGAGGGTCCGCGCCACCACCAACAGTCCGCTGGTGTCCTTGTCGAGGCGATGCACGATGCCGGCCCGCGGCAATGCCCGGCTACCGGCATCGTGGTGCAGCAAAGCATTGAGGAGCGTCCCCGACCGGTTGCCGCTGCCAGGGTGGACCACCAGGCCCACCGGCTTGTCGATGACCAGCAGGGTATCGTCCTCGAACACCACGTTGAGGGGGATGTCCTCGGCCTGCTCGGCCAGCACTTCGTCGGAGGGTTCCGGGCTCAGCTGAACCGTCTCGCCCCCCCAGACCTTGCTCTTGGAGTCGGGCGACTTGCCGTCGATGAGTATCCGGCCGGTCTTCAGCCAGGACTGCAGGCGGCTCCGGGAGTGCTCGGGAAAAAGGCGTGCGAGCGCCTGGTCGGCGCGGAGTCCGGCCAGATCGACAGGAATGGATTCTCGCAGCGGGCGATGGGAAGGAACAGCTGGGCTATAATCGGCCCAGTCATCTTCCAAAGAGTTTTCAATGGCGCATTTCACCCTGCGTAGTTTAACGCTTGCCGGCTTTCTTCTGCTCGCCGGTTGCAGCGGCCTGCCCGACAAGGCTGACGAAACCACCGGCTGGAGCGCCCAGAAGCTCTATTCCGAGGCCAAGGAGTCGATGTCCGACGGAGCCTGGGATCGGGCCATCAAGATGTTCGAGAAGCTGGAGGCGCGCTACCCCTATGGCCGCTACGCTCAGCAGGCACAGCTTGAAGTGGCCTACGCCTACTACAAGTCGAACGAGCCCGCCTCGGCGATCGCCGCCTGCGACCGGTTCATCAAGCTCCACCCGAACCACCCGAACGTCGACTACGCCTACTATCTGAAGGGCCTTGCCAACTTCAACGAGGATCTGGGCCTGCTCGGCGCCCTTGCCAACCAGGACCTGTCCGAGCGCGACCCCAAGGCGACCCGCGCCTCCTTCGAGACCTTCAAGGAGCTCGTACAGCGCTTCCCGGACAGCAAGTACGCGCCGGACGCCACCCTGCGCATGCGTTATCTGGTCAATGCCCTGGCGTCCTATGAAGTGCACGTCGCCCGCTACTATGTCCGCCGAGGTGCTTACGTGGCGGCGGCAAACCGTGCCCAGGCCACCGTCAAGGACTTCCCCCAGACGCCCGCCGCCGAGGAAGCCCTGTTCCTGATGGTCAAGAGCTACGACGCACTCAAGCTCACTGAACTACGCGACGACGCCGAGCGCGTGCTGCGCCAGAACTACCCAAAGAGCCGCTTCCTGGCCGGGGAGACCACGCTCAACGCGAGCACGCCGTGGTGGAAGCTCTGGTAAGGCTTCACCATGGATGAAGCCGTCCGCCTGGCCTTGGCAAAATGGCCTAACGTGCCGTCCTGCACGGGCTGGTTGCGCCTGAGCCGGCGGGGCGAATGGCGGGTTCCCGAAGGGCCGGTGCGCCATGCCGGCCTGAGGGATTTCATCGGACGCAACTACCAGGCCACCCCGGACGGCCGCTGGTTCTTCCAGAACGGCCCCCAACAGGTTTTCGTCGACCTGGACTACACGCCCACGGTACTGCACCTCGACGACACGACAACACTGCGCACCCACACAGGGGCGCCCGTGAGCACACTCCGCAGTGCATGGTTCGACGAGGAAGGCTGCCTCCTGCTCGAATGCGAGCACGGCATCGCCCTGCTCGATGACCGAGATCTAGCGGCGTTCTGCGCCCACCTCGAAGGCGACCTGGAGACGCCGGGCGCATGCATCACCCTCTCCTGGGCAGGCAAGCGCCTCACCGTCGGTACGCTCCGGCA